>JAOMEV010000001.1 GCA_028346125.1 Bacteriovoracales bacterium
CCAAGATCTAATTTAGCTTAAACAATTTGGTTAAAAAAATTCAAAGTTCCTTAACTCTCTCCTTTAGAAGTTTCGGAACTCTTAAATTGACCTCAACCTAAAGTTTTGAACAAGTACCAAAAATTTTATATAACTTTTTGTAATCAATTCACAAGAATCTTTAGGGTTAATATGTGGACTTATTTTTTCAAAGTTAGAATCCTTAATTAATTTTACCAGAAGATTAACCTTAACATTTTTCCTGATATAATCTAATGGTTTCAAAAGGATCATAATAAGGTAATTTATTTGTGTTCCATTTTTTAAGTTCCAGAGATTTTAATACCTGGCTAGTTTAGAACAAGAACAAGAAATTCAGTCGATTCACTCAGACCTAATCAGGTTCCATTCCAGATTTAATTTTTTAATCGAAAATCTTAAATATGGAAAAACATTCGTAATGAGATAAATCTTGTGTAAATCCTAAATTTTGACAAAAAAATAGGTTTTATTTTAAACTGATAGCTATAAAGGAAAAAATTTTAAGGAAAGTCTCTCATACTGGAACTTAAAACTGGCAAAAAAAGGATTATTTTTTTAAATTAGTCTTAGTTGAATTCTTAGATTTGTTAAGCTTTTATTTGACAAACTTTAATGATAAATTACCCAGTAAATATATGAAACCTATAAAGTTATTCAGAACAACCATAGAAAAGTTAAGTCAACTTAGGGAGTTACTTGGTAAAGATATAATTAAACTTCTATTTTTTTCCGTTTTAATAGGCTTTTTTCTTTTTGGAGCTGAATTTCTTTTTGTTTATGGACTTCAAGGCTTTTTAAGAGAGATTGGGGTATCTTCAGAAAAAAATGTGTCTTTACCAAGTTTTTATCCAAAGGGTTTAATACCATCATTGCTAATTTTTTTTTTACTCGGTATTACAAGAGTAATCACCCAAATTTTAAAGTCATATATAGGTGGTATTGCAAACCAAGCTTTTACAAGAAAACAACGGGATAGGTTTTTTACCTACTCAATTGAGAACGCAAATAAGGTTTCTTCCCATGAAATTGTTAGTCTTTTTACTGATACCTTGGCCCGAGCCTCTAGTTCAATATTGGATTTTACAGGTCTTATAATAACGATTACTTCAGCATGCTTTTTATTTATTTCAGGTTTATTAATAGCTCCTAAAGAGATGGCCTTAGGTATATTCCTCGGTTTTATTTTCTTAATACCCACAAAAAAATTTAATCCTATTGTAGATGATTCTGGTAAAGGACTTACTAAATCGTGGGAAAACGTCACAAAATTATTGATCGAAGGGATTAAGCATAATTATTTTTTTAAGGCCCATGGATTAGTTCCTGATTTATTAAAAAAAGGAAAAGATTCAATTGCAGAATATGAAAAATTTTATAAAAAGTTCTATTTTTATTCTTCTTTGAAAAATGGCTCTCCAAATATTGTAGGAATTATTTTAATATGTATTATTTCTTTTTTTAGTATAAATTACTTCATGACAAAAGGAGCAACTTTACTTGCATTTTTGTATTTATTTATTCGATTATCTCAAGGAATTGCTGAAATTTTTGTTACTTCAAGTAGCCTAAGGTTAAATATAGTAAGCATAAAAGACTTACTATTATGGAATAAAAAAATAGAACCCTTCTTATTGAATTTCAAAAATAAATCAACGAATATTACCGACACAAAACAATTAGATAGCATTTTCATTAATCTACAGAATATATCTTTTAGCTTTGGCGATATAGAAATTCTAAAAAATATAAACGTCCAAATAAATAAAGGGGATGTTCTTGTTATAGAAGGAAAGTCCGGAGTTGGAAAAAGTACCTTAGTTTCAATTATTCTTGGCCTTTTAAAGCCGAATAAGGGAACGATTTCTTTAAATAATAAAGACATCTCATCTTTTTCCACAAGGTTTAAAAATTCTATCTCATATGTCGGCCCTGAGCCTTTTTTGTTTGAAGGAACATTAAAAGAAAATTTACTTTACGGTAATCCAAGAGCACATTTGATTAACGATGAAGAAATTAAACAGGCCATAGAATTAACGAAGCTTACTAGGTATATTAGTAATTTATCAGAAGGTTTAGATTTTAAGTTCGAAGAACATGCAGAAGCTTCTACAGGACAAAGACAGCGCCTTTCATTGTGTAGGGCATTTTTGAGAAGACCTAAGCTTCTTATATTAGACGAAGCTACTGCAAATCTTGATAAAACTACTGAAAGGGAAATTATGGATTCAATTACCTCCCAAATGAAAGTGATGACAACCATTATTGTTACCCATAAAGAAAGTTTAAAAAAATATGGTAATAAATTTTTAAAACTAGAACAAAACTTAATTTATTCTTATGATGAAGGAAATCTTTCTCATAATTTCAATTAGTTCATTTCATAATAAGAGATAAATCCAAGTCATTTTGAAGCATATCTTTAATAATATCATTTAAAGCAAATTTAGCCTCCCAATTTAATTCATTTTTTATTTTTCTTGGATTGCTAATTAGGGATCCTTTGGGCTTTGACTTATCATTAATAGCTGATTGACAATGGTTGGCAAAGTTTATGTCCCCTATTTTACAGGCACGTTTTGTAAACTCCAAAACACTATATTGCTTTCCTGAACCAATTATATAATCTTTGGGTGAATCCACTTCTAGCATTTTATAAATTGCCTGAACAACGTCCTCAGCGTGGGACCAATCCACAAGGGAGTTGGGGTACTTAATTACAATTTCATTACTTTTTCCTTCTTTTATTGATGCGACACTTTTGGTTATATGGCGAGTTATAAATTTTGATTCCCTACGAGGGGATTCGTGATTAAACAAAACTCCCGTACAGCCCCATAGACCATGGTTTTTACGGTAAAAAGAAACAAGGTTTTGCCCCCAAATCTTTGTCTGTCCATAAAAAGTAGAAGGTTCTTGTAGGGTCGTTTCATCTATTTTTAAAATTCCATGGTCAATAGCTTTATATTGCTGAAGAGAACCTGCATAAAACAAGCGACAAGATGGGTTATTTTCCAAAATGGCCCTTGCAATGTTTTCCAAAGATGTAAAATTTGTTTCGATCATTTCTCTTTGGAGTCTTAAAATATTTTGAGGTTTTTCAGTTGAAGAGATATGGCTAGCGGCTAAATGAAAGAAACGATTCGGTTTAAATTTTTTAACAATATTTTGGATTTCCAATGAATTAAGATCGCACTCAATAAGACGACACTTATTTTCTAATAAGTTAAAATTTTCTTTTTTTTCCTTTTGAGATCCTTGTCTGATTAGTCCAATAACTTCATATCCTAAAGCATAAAGATTCTCGATTAAATAACTACCATCTTGGCCAAGCGCCCCCGTAACTACACATTTCATAGAACCTTCTAAGGAGTGATATTTTTTGTAGATAACTTTTAAAAACTAAATTTTATCTCAAGTATTTTTGTTAATCAAGAAAGCCTTTTACCCTGTAAAGAAAACTATTAATTACTAAATCAAAGAATCGGAAAGCTCAAAATTTTATTTGTCCAAAAATTGCAAGAAGAAGTAAATTATGGGATATTTAATCTTAGTAAGAGTAGTCTCGTAAAGAGATAAAAATAGCCTAACCAATGAAATCTACAGAATTAAATACAGTAAATTTTTAACAATTTGGACTTGTTATGGCGCGCAAAAAAAATGTTCTTATTGTTTCGCATGACTCTGGTGGAGCAGAAGTCGTTTCGGCTTGGATAAAAAATAATCATGCTGATTATCAATTTTACTATTGTTTAATGGGTCCTGCACTTCCTATTTTTGAAAAAAAGATAGGCCCCTTAGATAATATAAAAGAAGACTCCTTAAACGACTTTTTCAAAGAAAAAAAAATTAATACAGTCTTTACTGGAACAAGTTGGGAAGACTTTCTTGAACTTAGAGTAATAGAAAAAGCAAAAAATTTCCAAGTTAAAACTGTAACTTTTCTGGATAGCTGGCAAAACCATCGAGAGAGATTTGGCTACCCTAATAAAAATTGGGAGAAAAATTTACCAGATGAAATTTGGTGTGGTGACTCATATTGTATCGACGTCTGCCTAAATTTAAATTTCCCAAAAGAAAAACTTAAATTTGTAGAAAATGAATACTTCAATGAAATGAAAAAGTTAGGCAGGAATTACAAAATTGAGCCCTCAGCAAATTCGATTCTCTATTTATGTGAGCCCATTGCCGACCACATGAAAAAGCAACACGGAGATGAACTATATCTAGGGTACAATGAATTCTCAGCTATTAAAAATTTCAAAAAAAATATTCTTAAAATAACAGAAAAACCAAATTTTATTACTTTTAGAAGCCATCCATCAGAAGACATAAAAAAGTATAGTTCTTTTATTAAGGAAAAAGACTGGCCTTGTGAAATAAAAATATCTCAAGACAAGAACTTAGTAAAAGATATATTGTCACACGAGTACATTGTCGGCTGTGAAACAATGGCTTTAGTCATTTCAATTATGGTAGGAAAAAAAGTAATTTCTGCCATCCCTAAAGAAGGAAGGCCTTGTCAACTACCTTTTAAAGAAATACAACACCTACTTTAATAATCTCAATATATATCTTTGATTCCTTCCTCAAAAGTAAATTTTGGTGACCAGTCAACTATGGTACCGGTCATACTCTCGACATCACATTTCTAGCAGCCACTTGCTTGATTACAGAATTTTGTCCTAAAATTAAAATGACCCTGTCGAACTCTAAATTTTGATGTAACTGTTTTTCCTAAACTTAGTTGAACTGTCTTTGATGTGGTGTTGCGTCAAGTCTTAAGGACTAGAACTCTTAAGGTTTGAGACACTCTTTTTAGCAATTAAGTGTTTTGATTGGCTTGCTGAACTTCTTCTTTATATTTTTTACTTGTGACCCGTGCACTAGATTTTGCTAAAGCTAAACGCCAAAGGTTTTTAGGTTCAAAAACGAGGCTAGCACCAATCGCACACTCAAACGTACAGGCGCAGCCATCACACTGAATAAAGTCTCGAACCTTCTTCGCCTTTTTGCTCTCCATCACTGCTCTGAAGCTATAACCATGGTCGCGAATATTCCCCATCCAAGATTTTTTAAAACCTGGTTTAAAGGCAACATTCCCTTCTGAGATAAGAGTATCTAGAATTTCACAAGGAAATAGTTCTCCGTATTCACTCATTTCAATCAATCGTTCTCCTGCTTTACAAGTAAAAGGCATTTTATTACTTTCTTGAACCTTAACGATAACAGATTCAGTGGCCTCCCTCATATAAATAAGTGCTCTAGAAAAAAGTGGGAATTTGTATTTCCCAACTTTTCGACGATCAAATGTCTTACTGATTAATTCTTTATATTTAACTTCTGCAGGAAGAATTTTTTCTTTATCTTTAATTGCACCTCGAGCATACATAATGGCGTGATTTTCAATGTCTAATTTATTTTTTACAAAATCAATAAGATCTTCAATATTATGTTCATTGGCCTGAGAAAGTACACTTGTCACATCAAGCTTAATATTATCAACCTTTTTAACCAATTGATCCATTAATGTATAAGTTCTCATCATTTTTCGCCAAGTTCCTTCACGACCACGAGCAATATCGTGAGTTTCCTCAGTTCCATCGAGTGATAATGGTATTCTAATAATGGCGTTGGGACATGCTTTTGAAATGGCTTCAACTTTGTCTCTTACCCTTTCTGGAAAAGTACCATTTGTCGTCAAAGTAAATGAACGGGTGTGAGAATATCGATAAAAAAGTTTAACAATTTTGTCTATATCGGTTCTTACAAAAGTTTCGCCGCCAGTGAAGGTTATATGATGTAGGTTAGGGGATTTGCGAGCAATTTGTTCGATCTCGACTATGGTAAGTTCTTTATCAGCAACAGCGCTTTCTATTTCTTCTAAGTAAAAACAATGAGGGCACCGTAGGTTACAACGAGCAGTTACAAAAAAGATTAAATAATTTGGGCCATCACTCATAAGAGCTTTGGAGTAATGAAACATATGATCAATTAAACGTATAAATTGGCGGGCGCAACGCTTTAAAAACATAATTTCTCCTATTACCCCTTTGGTGTGGGATAATACATCAGTTTTAATTTCTTCCACACAGGCTTTGTTATTAATGAATGAGCGCCACCAATACAAATGACTAAGGAGAGAAAACTATGACAAAAAATAGCTTTAATTAGAAACCATAAACCCTCCTCTTTGTAGCACATTTTTAGAAACTTAGCATTCAAAGTTATGGCAGTTATGGATATCAATATTGGAAAGAAACTAGGCCAAAGCCAATTGAGGCTAATAAAAGTCCATGGAAAAATAGCACTAAAAATTGTAATTAAAGCATCTCGACGCCTGGTGCCCAGGCTATTGTCAAAAGCTCCTTCTGAATTGGGCTGTAACTCCATCCAAAGGACAACGCGTTTGAAATACAGAACTGCCTGATTATAAAAAGATGGGTAATCATGTTGAACACGCATTTCGGGGAGAAACCAAATAGAGTTTCCTTGACTGACTAGGCGTCTACCAAACTCGTAATCTTCGACCTCGGCACTCTTATAAACTGTGTCGAAACCAGCAGAGCTAATCATCAACTGACGTTTTATGGCAAAGCACCTACCTGCAACAAAACTGACTTCTTGCCCACAAGTAGGCGCAACAGAAACTTGAAAAATTGCCTTAAATCGAGCGAAAAAACCTGAGTTGAGGGGAATCAGGTCATCCCAACCACAAAGAACCTCATATTTAGGGTTCTCTGCAAAAAATGATTTCAAGGCCAAGATAGACCCCTTACATAAAGTAGTATCAGAATCTAAGAAGAGAATAATATCTGAATTGGCTTTTTGTGCACCTAGGTTACGGCTTCGACCAGGTCCTTGGTTAACACTGCTATGAATAAAGAGGGTATTTGGAAATAATTCTTTAACAGAATCAAATATTCTGGGATCTGGTGAGGCATCGTCAACAACAATAACTTCAATACCACCAGTAATTTCACTAACAAGTGAGTTTAAAAGTCGCTCAATATCTTGAGCCCTTTTATAAGTTGGTATAACGATTGAGACCGTGGGTAAAATTTTTTCTTGACTATTACTCATATTACCTCAACATCTATAACTATAACCTCTCCATCAGCAGAAGTTAAGTTTAATACCACAAACTTAAGGCTTAAAATTTCTAACATTGAAGATTCGGACCATTACGGACATGTATTCAAGAATTAGTATTTTAAAATCTTGATAATCATTATTCTGGAGCTTATTTTTAAACCAATTTCTTAATTGAGAGGTTAAAAAGCATCTACTTTAAGTAACCTTTATTAAACCCTGTAAAGGTTAGAAAAAGAAAAAGCCTTTAGGTGCATCCCCAATCCGAAACATTTGCGCTAGCCCTCCCCATTTTTACTCAAATAAGGTGAACTTCTATTAAAAAGCAAAAAATTTCCAAGTTAAAACTGTAACTTTTCTGGATAGCTGGCAAAACCATCGAGAGAGATTTGGCTACCCTAATAAAAATTGGGAGAAAAATTTACCAGATGAAATTTGGTGTGGTGACTCATATTGTATCGACGTCTGCCTAAATTTCCCAAAAGAAAAACTTAAATTTGTAGAAAATGAATACTTCAATGAAATGAAAAAGTTAGGCAGGAATTACAAAATTGAGCCCTCAGCAAATTCGATTCTTTATTTATGTGAGCCCATTGCCGACCACATGAAAAAGCAACACGGAGATGAACTATATCTAGGATACAATGAATTTTCAGCTATTAAAAATTTCAAAAAAAATATTCTTAAAATAACAGAAAAACCAAATTTTATTACTTTTAGAGGCCATCCATCAGAAGACATAAAAAAGTATAGATCTTTTATTAAGGAAAAAGACTGGCCTTGTGAAATAAAAATATCTCAAGACAAGAACTTAGTAAAAGATATATTGTCACACGAGTACATTGTCGGCTGTGAAACAATGGCTTTAGTCATTTCAATTATGGTAGGAAAAAAAGTAATTTCTGTCATAGATATTTCGGATTCACTTTTTTCTACTTTTTCACTTCAATTAAATTACGACCTAGAAGTAAGAAACTTTCAATCTCGAAATAATTCTCTCATTTCTTGTACGAGCGGCTTATATTTTTTTACAATTATTTTTATGTTACCCTGAGTTTTAGCAATTCTTTCATCTGCAATATTTTTTTGAGCAACCTTTTCAATAGTTCTCTCAATTTTCATGCCTATCTTTTGATTTTTTAAAGTATTCCGCAAACTATTCTTTATATAATTCAATCCCAAAGCACCTATAACAAAGCAAAAAACTGCGAGAACTCCATATTTCACAAAAAAAGAAGTATTATTGTCATTCGGAACAGCAGTTCTTAGGTTTGAATTATTTTTCAAATTGAGAACAGACTCTAATTCATCTTCCTCTCTAAATTGTTCAATAATTTCATCTTTTTTTAATATTGCTTTTTCATAAGCGGTATTAAGGTTAACATTTTTTTCGATTATACCTAGCTCAACGATCCTGCATAAGAAATTTCCATTTTTTTTTATAATAACAACAGGAAACTCAATTTCCTCTTCTTTTTTATCCTTACTTTGATTCATTTAGGGAACTCCACATAATTCGAATTAATTACCCATCAACGACAGGTCGCTTTTTAGATTTTAATCTAAAATGAATTGTTTTTCAAAATATAAAATTTAGAAAAGAGAGCTATATTGGGCCTCTTATGTAAAAGAAGTCTTAAAGAGAAGCCAATGTGAATTCAAAATTTTAAAATGTAAGTGACTATATTTGATATATTTGGCCGTAAAAATACCCAAAAATTTATATTAATTTCAATGGGGACGACAGAGTTTTTAATGATAGCCTGCACTGTCTGTGAATAAAGTTTGAGCTTATAGAAGTTATTTCTCTTATTACGGGTAAATACTCATGTCTAAAAAAATTACTATCATTCTGCAAAAGGGTGGTCATTTTTTGCTTAATAAAAAGTAGAAAGTAAAACTAACTTTTTAAAATCAGTTCACTTTTTCTTAATTCTACTTTTTTTGAAACGAGAAGGTTACCTGTTTTCATGATTTGGTAATCTCTTTTTGTATTGAGTATTCTTTTTCCTGCAATTTTTTAGTGCTGAAATTCTTTTATAACCAGAAGTTGGACGGAGCTTAATGATTCTTCCTATTTGGTCAAACACCTCTTTATCATATTTTTTTATCAAAATAGTTCCTGGTCCAAAAACTCTGGACTTTTGCAAATGGACTTTGGAAATCCTGATTTTTAAATACTTAGCTTCTTTCTCTAAAGCACCCTTATCGTTCAATTGATTATTCCAGTAACTTTTTTAAGGAAATCATCTAGGCCCTTCAGGGTTCCTTTTCATGAGGAAAGCTTTCCAAAGGTTTTTTTTTACTTAAAATTTTTTATTTCCTCCCCCTATTTTATGGGGTACCTTTGGAATTGGGGTCATGAGTAATAGTTAACGTATGTTTATACAGTGAGTTATGAACCAAATAGAAATGTCCATAAAATATAAGAAGGCATTTTAAAAGCATTCATAAAGGACTATTTAAGATTGTTACCACTAGCTACACCTATTCTTTTTATTGTTTTTAACAGACCAGAAGAGACAAAAAAAGTTTTTGAAGAGATTCGAAAGGTTCGACCTAAGTACCTTTTTGTTGCGGCAGATGCTCCGCGCGGCGATGTGAGAAGCGATGTTTCCACTTGCCGTGAAGTTAGGCATATTTTTGATCAGATCGATTGGGATTGCGAAATAAAAACACGGTTTCTGGAGAAAAACCTTGGGTGTAAACTTGCCGTAAGCAGTGCTATCGATTGGTTTTTTAATCAGGTTGAATCAGGAATTATTTTGGAAGATGACTGCTTACCTTCATTATCATTTTTTTATTTTTGCAAAGAAATGCTTGATAGGTTTAAAAATGATAACCGGATCATGCAAATTTCAGGTTCTTGTTTTATAGATACTAAAAAAGCATTCGACTGTAGCTATTATTTTTCACGAATAAACGATATATGGGGCTGGGCAACCTGGAGACGTGCTTGGAAATGCTTTGATTTGGAAATGAGAGGCTATGATGCTTTTAAAAAAGAAAGAAGAATTTATCACTATATTCCTAGTGTTGAGACTGCGCAGTGGCTAGAAACCTATTTTGACGAGTCTTTTTTTCTAAATTCTAGGGTTTGGTCCTCTCAATGGAGTTATGCTATTGCTAAGGAGAATGGTTTGACTATTGTTCCAACTGTTAACCTTGTTGAAAACATTGGAATGAAAGGTTTAGGTGTTAACTCTAATATAAAATCTTTTGAACCCTATGGGCATTTTACTTCGAAGGAAATGAATGGGGCGATAATACACCCTCAATTTGTGCTCCCAAATAATTGTGCTGACGAGAAAAGATTTGGGCTAATAAAAAAGACAGACCCTCGTTTATTTTTTTCTCACAAACTTATTCAGGCGATCAGAAAAATCAAAAACGGCTTTAGCTTTTTGAACAGAACATGAAAAATTAAAGGCATTGATTATCGAATGCCGACTTTCGTTTTGACTCACTTATTTTTCGGGAATCAAAGGCCATTTGGAGTTTTCAGGCGAGTTGAAATTTTGAGGCCCGTGAAAAATTTTTTCTCAAATAAAGGAGTAATGAAAATGGAAAGGTAGTCCCTTTTATATTATTGATTTCGATGTTGCTTTTTCTAAGAGAGCTATCCGAAATTTCTCAAACTCTGTTCCAAAATACCTCATTTTCAACAAAATACGGTAAATTTTTATTAAGTTGTTGATCTATAGAAAGAAGGTATGACTTGAACATAAGTTTTAAGAAAGTCAAAGGGTATACATTGTAGTTCGTATTATTGCGTCTATCCCTCCACTAGTTTCATGTACTTCTAATACATTCTTTTTTGAACTATATTTCAAAAAAAATGGAGAATCTTCCAATACAACACCACTACCACCACGACTTAGAGTAACTCTAATATTTGGACCAGAAGGTTTATCTTTATTAGGCGTAAAGCCTTTTTTTGCAGGTAAGTGCTCAGTCACGAAAAGATGCTTATAAGGCCTGTGTTCATTGAGCTTCCTTACGAAGGATTTAATGTCATCATTTTTCAAGTGCTGAAGAACTTGTCTTACGAAAGCGACGTCTCCTTCTGGTAAACGGTCTTCAACTATGTTTATATTTCGAAAACTTAAGTTGTTGAATTGAAATTTCCCCCTATTGCGGTTTAGGATAACTCTTGATACATCGCACGCAATGTAGGAATTAGATTTCTCAACAAAGTTCTTTCCGATATTAAAATCACCACAACCGAGATCAACGATCGTTGCGGGGGCCAATTCATTTAAAATTCCCTTAATCACGTCGATGTAGGGTTGAATAACTTCTACAGCATGGGACCCAGAGCCAGAGGTAGATTCACCGCTTTCATTTTTCCCCCAAACACCTTCTTTATATATTCTATCGAAAATCTCATCAGTCTTAAGTCCTTTGTATGACGATTCTAAACCCAATATTCGACATTGAATCAGATGAATTTTTTGGCGAACTTTAAGAGGTAAAATCTTTTTAAGTAGTGATTTAATAATGCTTTTCATTTTTTCTTCCTTCAATAATAACACCATCCAGCATCCTATCTGTCAAGTTTAATAGAAGATCACTTTATTTAAGCCAAAATAAGATATTTTGGCAGGGTATTTCTTGTTGGCCAGATAAGTTTCTATCAAAAAGTGAGACTATATTTTGTGTTTAATTGTAAAAAAATTAATCATAAAGTATTTGACAGGAATTGATATGGCCAAATAGTATATCAATTGATTGCTTTTTATTTCAAAAAGGATGGAGTAGGTATTGGGACAAGATTATAAGAACCAACTAGACGAATTAGATACAAAATTTTCTTCACTCAAAGGGAAAGATTCAAAAACGTTGGACTTTCGGAATTTTAATCCTATGGGACTCCATATAGTTGCAGGCCTTCCTCTTTTTAGAGGAAGATTTCAAGACTTCTATAATGATGCGGTTAATGAGATAAAAAAGATTAACCCCTCTTGTGTATTCTACAGCGATTTAGAATTATCCAATTCCACACATATTACTTTTAATTCACTTATAAGAACAGATTGCAAACAATGTAAAGTTAGACCCGAAGAGGATTTAGGGTTATATAAAAAAGAGCTTAATCAACTTACTTTCAAAAAGTTTAAAATTAAACCTCTTAAATTCTATCCAAATGGAATTGTCCTTTGGAGCACAGAAAATGGGGGTCAAGAAGTTTTCGAATTAAGAAACAAAGTTTCAAAAATTCTCATGGGAAAAGATTTAAAATTTTCGAAAACGCCTTCTGGAAGACCTCTTGCTATCGATATCATTCATACTGCATATATGAAAAATATTCAAGGTGTTTCATACTGGAATGAAGAAGCTGAAAGTAAACTTTTATTAAAGTTAAACGAAATTAATTCGGACTTAAATAGAATGGCGATCTATAAAGAGGGAATCGTAATAGATTCAATCAAGCTAATTGTTGAATATATTAAAGTTAATGAGAATAATTTAGATAAAATAAATAAGGGTTACCAACTCGAAGACAACTTTGAAATTAA
This sequence comes from Bacteriovoracales bacterium, assembly GCA_028346125.1. Classification (GTDB taxonomy): domain Bacteria; phylum Bdellovibrionota; class Bacteriovoracia; order Bacteriovoracales; family Bacteriovoracaceae; genus UBA7317. The sequence goes on from JAOMEV010000001.1 coordinate 12,630, forward strand.
GGGACACTGAAAGTGAGAACCATTATTTTCGTAATATCGATTGGTGTTGAAACATTTATAGAGAAGAAATTTTTTTTTCTTTAAGGCCTGCCTTCTGTGCGAGGATAAACAAGATACTAAGTTGAATAATTAAATGGTGAGTTCACTTTTACAGTATCGCCAAATAAAGATTTTGATTATGAAATTAACCTGAAATTGTTTTCAAAGATGGTGGCAGTGCTTTAAACTTTAAGCTCCCAGTTAAAGCAGTATTATGCCAATCACCTATTTTTTGGATTGGGAAAGAGAGGCTCTTCTTTTACAAGTTACTGTTATTCAGGTGGCCATATATAAATAGGATGTCAGGGGTGTAAATTGCTTCAAATTACCTTAAATCATAAAAATGATGCTTTTGTTTAGAAAAAAGTAGAGAAGGAATTAATTAATCCAAGTGAATCAAAGTATAAGGGGAGTGGGAGTCGGTTAAGTCATAAAGGTTAGGCGACACAGATACCTTTTTTTAATTAATCATGGCGAGTAACTTCTCTAATTCTTTTATAATGTTGTTTTCTCCAATTTTATAAAAATCAATCAAAAGGTTTTGAGAACCATACTTTTCAGGAAAAACGTCAGGCAAGGCCATCTTTTTGAAGACGACTTTGTGGTGATAACACTTTTCTGCAATCAGATCACTTACGATACTACCTAGCCCTCCAATAACTGAGTGTTCCTCAAGGGTCATAACAATTTTAGATGAGAGTATAGAGTTTAAAATAAAATCTTCATCCAAAGGCTTAAGAGTGTGACAGTTTAAAACTCCCACATTAACACCAAGCTTTTCAAAATGTGCTGAAACTTTTAAAGCGCGGTCTACCATAACACCACAGGAGATAAGCGTTACCTCTGCAGGGTTTTTAAAAATAATAGGTTTTCCAATTTTAAAACCAAGTTCTTCTTTTGAAACTATAGGATCTCCACCTTTTGCTATTCTAAAATAAATTGGTCCAGGGTAATCAATGGAAGCCTTAATGGCCCTTTCCATTTCATCTGCATCAGAACAAACTATGATGGTCATATTCGGAATAGTCCTCATAATGGCTATATCTTCAAATGCAAGATGAGTTGGACCCAAAGGTGCGTAAACGAGGCCGCCACCATTGCCAATAAGCCTTACTTTGGCCTTGGTCATTCCTAGGTCGATAATGTTTTGTTCAAAGCACCTTCTTGTAATGAAGGTTGCAATTGTATTGACAAAGACTTCTTTGCCTTCCATCGCAAGCCCTGTGGCCATACTTATTATATGCTGTTCTGAAATACCCTCCATAAAAAACCGGCCGGGCATCTCATTTTTGAACTCATCAAGAGTTCCTTGTCCTAGATCAGAGCCAATAAAGACGATATTTTCGTTTAACTTGGCCATTTCGTAGATTGTTTTAAGACACCTTTTTCGCATAGCCTTCCTATTGTTCTTTATCGATGGCCTCTTTCAACCTTTGTACTTCTTCTGGCCTTAATCGTGCTTTATGATGCCATTCTAAATTGTTTTCTACAAATGAAATTCCCTTCCCTTTAATTGTATGGCAGATAACTGCGTGGGGCTTATTACATTTGTAATTGATTTTATTTTGTAGAATATCTTCCAATATAAGTGGGTCATTCATGTCGGCTTCGTAAACATTAAAACCAAAGGCCTTCCATTTGTCACTGTAGGGCTCCAAATTTAGAACCTCTGAGACAGGGCCATATGACTGGTACTTATTATAGTCAATGATAACAATGAGGTTTCCAAGGTTATGCTTTGAGGCACTAAGGGCGGCTTCCCAAGTGCTGCCCTCATTACTTTCACCATCGCCAATCGCTACAAAAACTCTAAAGTTTTTTTTATCTATTTTAGCCCTAAGGGCCATACCCATACCAATAGAAAAACCATGGCCTAGTGCTCCCGTAGAAGCTTCAACTCCAGGTATTTTTTCATGCTCCGGGTGACCTCCTAAAATGCCATCGAAGGCACAAAATTTATAAAGCTCCGTTTTAGGAAAAAATCCTTTCTTGGCCAAAATGGGATAGAGAGCAAGACAGCCATGTCCTTTACTCAGTATAAATCTGTCTCGGTCGTCCCATTCAGGGTCGTGAGGTCGGTAATTTAAAACTGATTCATAAAGAACGTTAAGGATTTCAACCAAAGAAAAGGCGGAGCCAATGTGACCTCTCCCTGCCTTATCGACAATATCAATAATACTCTTCCGAATCACTTTCCCTAGACCATTATAATCTACATAATTTGGCATATGAAGGCTCCGGTATTGTTAAAAAAATATTATCCTTTTTAACAAATTGTTCATACCTTTCTACCATTTGCTCAGCTTTTTGCAAACGAGTCGTAATTAAAGTTTTTACATCAAGATTTGGATTTGCGAAGACTCTTCTTTCAAGCGAACCTGGGGAGGCAATGTTAAGTACGATAAGAACCCACTCGAGACCAATCAAATCAATTGCTAAGGAAAAGCGCTCTTGGAAAAAACGGTCTTCAGGAGAATTTTGAACATAGTCATCGTAAATCATCCACTTTTGGGCCTTTGACAATTGAAAACCTGCATGATGAAAAATATCCGAAATAAGTTTGGCAGCGTCATCTTGCCCAAAGTACTCAAAATCGAGGAATTGATAAGTTCCTTTTTTATCAATAAGCATATTGTGGGGTCCAAAGTCTGATGGACTTAAGGTTCTTTCATTTTTCGAAAATTTCACCTCAAGGGAATAGGAGCTTTTGCTTAATTTACAGAGAAAATTTTTGAAGATGATTTCTTTGAGCGGTAAAACCTTTTTTTGCAAGAAGTTTGTAACATGGGAAAAAAGAGAGTTTTGCGATGAGCCATTTATGATTGAATTAAAACGGCTATCAATTATATCAGTGTAATCACGAAAAGATTGTCGCGAGTCGGCAGCTTCAAAGTAATTCTCAAGGTTATTAGTTCTATAAATTGATTTAGACTGTTCAATAAAAGTAGACATGGCCTTTACGAGGTCATTCGATGGAATGTTGTGTGCCTCAATTTGATCACCTTCAATATAATCATAGAGCGCAACATTTAATTTTGGATTAAACTTTATAGGCCTCGGGATATTTTTAATATTATTTTCCCACAAAATTTTACAAGCCGAAAACTCTAGAAGTCCTCGTTCTTTCTTTTCTCCTTTAGTTATAAAATAACTTTTTATAATTTCCGTTTTGTCACCAAAAGAAAGTTTTGTAATCCTATTATTACCATCTCTTTTTATAGGTTCGATTTCTTGTAGCTTTCCTAATTTATCATTTTGCAGGATAGGAAGCATGTGGTCCCAAGACAATAGGTGCATTTTGTGATCAGATTCTCCTTTTGGTAGAAAGTGGATGCCCTGTGTATGTTCTGGCCAATTGTTGTGCTGAAGGACTTTCAAGAGGTCATCAAAAAAGAAATCAAGTCTTAATTGTGATACTTTATCTATTTTTTTTTCGATAGTTTCGCAAAAAAAGACGTTTTCTTCTTTAATATCGACTTGATTTAATTTAATCCAGTTTCGTGCTACTTTTCTTAGGTTAACCCCTTTTTGATAATTGGAATATTCAGTTTTATGGCTAACAATAAAAAGGTCGTGTTCTTGTTTCTTTAATTCTGAAATTACAGAAATAGCATTGGGAAAAGGCTGGGCCTTTGTGATTTCTTTTCCGTAAGCGAGAGATTGAAGCTCTCGCCATCTTAGATCATGGCCATCCTGGTTTATAAGGAGCTCTTTAACAACCGATTTTATTTTAGGTACATTATGTTCTTTTTGAAAATACTCTTTCTCTATCGCCAGATCATAGAATAGGCTCTCGTAGGAAACGATAGTGTTGTCAAAGTCAAAGCCTATCCTCAATTTATTCAATTCCTTTTTCAGAGTTGAGAATTTAGAATTCTTCCAGCCATTTTCCTTCAAAGTCTAATTGAGTTTAAAGTGATCTGCAAGTGCCAAAAGAAGATGCTTGTTAGCAAGTATTCCAGTTTTCATTATTGTAATAAATGAACCCTGCCATAAGATTAGGAAGAACAAATGTCTTTTGCTCTAGTTTGATCCAGTCACTTATCGGGTATTTTTATAAGGCCTTCCCGTAGATTTTTTATTTAAGAATGTGCTTCACATATTTAATAAATTGACTACTCTGGAGGTTATGTCCAAAATATAGCAAAAAGGCTTAAGATTATGTTTAAACAATTATTTTCTTTAAATAGCAAAACCTTCGTTGTAACTGGTGGAACAGGGTACTTAGGAGCTGAGATCTCAAAGGGCCTGGCATTAAGTGGGGCCAAAGTTTATGCCCTTGGAAGAAAGAAAGATCCAATAGATGAACTTAATAACTTTAATAAAGAACTTCAAGGGGAAGGCTCTATAGAGGCGATATCTTTAGATGTATTTAATCCCCAATTATTTGAAAATTTTATTACCGATATTGTTGAAAAAAATGGAAAAATTGATGGGCTTGTAAATAATGCTATAAGTGCGAAAAGAGAGCCACTCGATGAACTTGATAAAGAACTACTTTTTAAAGGAATTCATGGTACTTTTACTCATTACTATGAAAACTCTGTAATCGTTGCAGATAAAATGAAAAAGTCTGGTGGTGGAGTTATTGTAAATAACGGTTCTCTATTTGGTTTTTTGGTACCAAAACCTTCAATGCATCTCGATTTAAATAATAAAGCTTCTCTTCATACCGCAGTTTCAAAAGCTGGGGTTATACAAATGACAAAATATATGGCCGTTGAGTACGCAAAATTTGACATTAGGGTTAATTGCTTTAGCCCTGGTTGGTTTCCAAAAAAGAAAGGGCCTGAAAGACCTGATTATATGGAGCAACTAAAATCCCATATTCCGATGAATAGGGTTGGGAAGCCCCATGAAATTGCAGGCGTTGTTATTTTTCTAACATCACAGGCATCAAGCTACGTTAATGGCCAAAATCTAATTGTTGATGGTGGGTATACCCTTTGGTAGTGCTGAGGTCATTCCCAAACTATGCTAGATGTCATGTGTTTTGCCACATCCATTGGTAGCTTTTTCAAACACAAAGATTTAGCTAAAATAAAATTTTCAATGTAGGCCAAATCTTCTTTTGAACAGATTTTCTTTTCTTCCAAGGCAAAATGCAATTCTTTTCCTTGGTCTAAAATAGAAATGATTAATTCTTTAGCTAACGTTAGAGAATTTGGTAACTGGTGCACTGAGTAAAAAACCATCCCATCCAATTTTGATAAATTTTTTATTTCACCATTAAGCTGCATAAAGCATTCTTTCATGTAGTATTCAGCAGTACTCAAAAAGTATTCCAGGTTGTTCAAAGAAGCATAGTTTCTTATAACCAAGTTTTGAACTCTTTGGGGAATGATATTCCCGTTAATAAAAGTAGATGATACATATCCTCTGAGTTTCTTGCTCATTTTATCAAACCTCTGGAGTAAAATAATCAAACCCAAGACGAGTTAATGGCCTTATGGTTATAGGCTCAAATGTCTCTCCCAGTTCTTTAGCGCGGTAGGGGCTGAGAAGGCTCTTAAAGCGAACATTTATGCTCCACCTTGTATGAGGTTCGTCGTTTAAGCGGTTTCCATGCATAAGGGTATGAGAAAAAATAACATAAGACCCTAAGCGGGTATTTAGAAAAATAAAATCCTTTTCAAACTCCTTAAATAAATTTTCGGAATCTAAGTAACTATATTGTTTGAAGTTTCTCATAATCTGGTCATTTTTTTTTCTTGGAATAAGATACATGGATCTAGTTTTGTAGCAATCTGTTAGAGGAACCCAAAGAACAACTTCGTATGGAGAGTTTCCATTCCATACGTCAGAATGTAGCGGTAATAGAGAAGATTTATCGTGGGGGTATTGAATGCTAAAGTTTACGTTCCTTTGCATTGAAAGTTCGTTCCCCACGATAGAATTAATGTAACTTTTTGTATTTTGGTATAATTTTGGTCGTAAAAAACTTCTGGAGTTCATTTTTTTGATAACCTCTAATCGAAATTTATTAAGCTCATCCTGAGGTATAAAAAGGTGAGTATTGTCAAAAAAATAGTCAATATCTTTGGGTCTATTAGTAGAGCTTAAGTAATTCTCCTCAAAAATTTTATAAATTTCGTATCTTATTTTTAAAACAAAGGAATAGTTTTTTAGGGGAGATTCAATATAGCCATCTTCTAAAAAATTATCTTCAATAATCTTTTCATGATCATTAAAAAAATTACTTTTCACTCCCCCCCCTTTTTTTTAAAATGAGAATTTTAACTCCCTTTTTAACAAATGGTGTATGTTATCGTAACTAAACTTTAAAAAAACTTTCGCCTTTGATCTTTTATTTAGTCTATAATCCTGCTTGCTTATGACTCCAATTTCAAGATTACCCCATAAAAAAGGGGGAGAAAATAAAAAGTTTCAAACAGTAAAACTTTTGGAAAGCGTTTCCATTGAAAAGAATTTCTCGTAGGGTAAATCAATGAAAAAAGGTTTAATAAATTCTCATATGCTTCTTAAAAAAGAAAAATAAGTTAACACCGACAGGTAATATTGTTACTTTTCTTTGAATACTTATGTCAAAGAGGCAATTAGTTGAATCGTAAAAAAACCTGTCCCATTGACTATAATTCGGTCAACGAAGTCTATATCAATTTTAAGAGTTTGGGTACTGGGAACAAAATTGCAATGATTACCAAAATAAAATTTTCAATTCATGAAAATTAGATGAAATAATCAACTACATAAAAAATTTTCATAATTTCTTTGAAATTTTTTTAAAATTGGTATGTTAGACTGAAGTTGTTTTTGGTACATGTAAAGCTGTGGCCAAAAAATTTCTAAATCTTCGATCCCGTGCATTGAAACATCTTCCCGTGCGAAATGAACCTCATAGCCATTATTTAAAATTTGTTTAAGCAAATTAATATTAAATTGTGATCCATAACAAAATTGATGTACCCTAAAAAAAATAAAGCCATTAACGCTCGGGCTCAATTTTATCCTTGTCTTGGCACAGCTTTGTGACTCCAGAGTAGAGAGGTGCTCAACAGTATAAAAGACAATCGAACCATCTAACTTTTTCGCTTTTTCACTGTTGATTAAGTGTTGGGAAGGTTGTGGTAGACTTTTTAAAAATCCTAAATCCAAAAATGAATAATAACTTTTCATATTAAATCTACCTCTTGTGACTTCAATGCGATCTGAGATAGAGGGGACATTTTTAAAACCCTAAAAAACTCAAGGGGATCTTTATGGCCACAAGGAGAGTAAAGTGATTTGAATCTAATATTTAAAGTCCATCTAGTCTCATCTTCTTTGTTCATTAAACAGCCATGTATAAGGCCCGTCCAAAAAACTAGACTTGATCCATAGTTTATATTAGAGAATTCAGCATTTTTTTCTGAGTAATCTTGAAAATAAGAATGTTCTTTTTTTTCTTTCAATATATCATTCGCTATCCTAGATTTTTTTGAATCCAGAATATACATTCCCTTTGTATTAAAAATATTTACTAAAGGCACCCACAAAACAATTTCAAAGGGAGAATTAACCGGGGCATCTTGATGGGTTAGGACATAGTCTTTGTCATTCGGTTGTTGAATGACCAAATTACAAGACTTTTGAACAAGAATATCTGGTCCTATTAAACCTAGTATCGTTTCCTCATATGCCTCGAAAATTAATTTTAGGGTATCTTTTTCTTTAAGAGTTTTAATAATATCCATTCTAAAATTATTGAGAGCATGGCCTTTTAAATTTAATTTATGAAAATTATTAAAAAAATCATCAGGGCTTTTTAAGTTATTTTTTTTTAATGTTTCTATGGACTTGGAAAAAATTATGTTTTTTATTTCATTTAGCTTCTCAATATTGGAAGCTTTAACAACTTCAAAACCATTTTTAGCAAAGCTTTCATACTTCATGAAAATAGCCCTCCAATGAACTTCAAAATAACAAAACTTTTTGGAGAAACTTCAATACCTTAAAACCCTTTCAGGTTCCTTAGAAAAAGTTTCTTTATTGGTCACTTTTATATCCCAATAAACCTTGATTAAGTAATAAAATGTTTTAACTAGGTTTGTGAATTTTAGTGCGACGCTTTTATCATGGTTTGGCTGAAAAAAACAGGGGACTTCAAAAAACTTTGTACCTGAAAGTAGTGTTTTGGCACTAAGCTCTAAAGTAAACGTATATCCTTCTGACTTGATGTCCATTTTTCTTAAAGCTTCAGTCGAATAAATTCCCCCACCATTAATATATTTAAGATGAATATTAAAAAGAAGTCTGCACATTTGAGTAAATGTTTCTGATAGTAAAATTCTCAACCTCGGCCGTATTTCGGTATTTACAAAATAGTAACAGACAAAGCAATCTTCGTTGCAGTATTTAAAAAAACTTTCAAACATTGAGACTCCGACAACGTTGTCTCCTGGGAAAAAACCAACTTTAGGATATTGAGCATGTGTTACGATGGTTTTGACACTTTTACCAATACCGTAATTTTTTTCATGCTTAATTGTACGTATGAATGAATGATTGGACTCCCAGCCTTTCATAATTTCGTAGGTACTATCTGAACTGCCATCATCAACAACGATAATTTCAAAAGGAATATTTGGAAAATTTTTCGAGGCCTTGATAATAACTTCGATGGTATTTGAAATATTTTTTTCTTCATTTAAAGCAAAAATTCCAAAAGTAATCATTTATTTTTCCCTATATTTTTTTAATTTTGTAATCACAACTTCTTTCCAAATCATATCTTATAAAAATGACTTTTTATAATAAGAATTCTTGAATAATTCCAAATTTTATTAAAACCTATCGCAAAAGAAAGAACGACGAAATTACTTTGAAAAAACCAATAACGATCATGAACGTTATGCATAAAACAGAAGAAGCAAAAATAACCAAAACTAGTTAACAATAGGCTCGCTACGATAAACTTGTTTTGCGACTTAAAGGCATAATAGACACCTAAAAGTACAACTAATATCCATAAAAATTTGACAATACCTTTAAGGCTGGATGCTTTAAAAAAAATTGAATAGTTTTTTAATACATTTTTCAAACCAGAAAAGAAAATCAAACTTAAATTATTCTTAGTCAATCTCAAGATTATACTACTGGCCTCTTTTTTAGTATAGTGGACGTATTCTTTGGTCTCTGGATCGACTAGTGTTAAGCGATCAACTTCTCTAAAAATTGGCATGAAATGGTTATTGCCGTTATAGTGTATTCTGTTGCCCAAGCGTTCAAATTTGTTAGATATTTTATTAAATTTTTTAAATTTTAATATTTCTGCATCATTTTGGTTCGGTGGTAGAAGAGTTGCCTTTTGGGCCAAAAGGTTTTCAGATTTAAACTTAGAAGACTCTGGGTACAGAGATTTTGTAAAAAAAACCAGCGGTAATATAGAAAAAAGCAAAATTAGTGCTTTATAAAAACTTTTATGTCCGTAAACAAAATTCTCTTTTCTTACTAGTAAGGAAAGGGCCAGAGAGATTATAAATAGTATAATAAGGTAAACTCCAGTCAAAAGATTTATTTGCATTGATAAAAACGTTGATGCTAAAAAAAAATATAAATAATTTGAATTTAAAGAAGGTGATTTTAAATATTTGAAATATATTGTTATAATACATGTCAAAAAAATTGTTAAGAAAAGTTCGGTTATATCAGCTCTAGCAAAATAATAGAAAGGGTTATCCTTAAAGCAGAGCTGGGACATGAATAATAGAGACGTTATAGAGTTAAAGTATTTCTTAATTTGTACATAAAAAATTAAGAAAAAGAAGACCATAAACCAAGATTGAACAATTCGAACAGAACAGGCACTATACATATCTAGCATTTTCATGAAAATGGATTCTAGAAACGGATAACCAGCTTGACGGTAAGTATGACTTATTCCAAGCAAACCTTTGGTCAAAGAATCTACTCCCTTAATCACCTTATAGTCTAAAATTGTTTTAAGGCTGGTCAGAGAAAAAATCTTAAAACTTCCATCGATACTTGCAGTAAAAAGATATTTCCCACTACTATCTAGAGACAATGTACTAATGGCTGACTTGTGAAAATAGTGTTTTCCTATCTCGTGATCAAAGTTATTATTATAAAGATATAAATGACCAAGTTTATCACCTAAAATTATATGAGGATATATATTTTTTTTATCATATGGAATCGGAACCCTTATTTTCGGTCGTAAAAATTTATTTCTTGAATAGCCTTTCCAATGAACTTTTTTACATTGCCAATTTTTAAATAAACAACTAAATATGAAACCACTTCTAGTCGAAATGTAAATGTCATTACCTTCTTTACCAACCTTTATATCATAAATTTCTTCATGTCCTTTCAATAGGAATTTTTTCTTCCATGTATTTATATCCCAAGCGTAAGCATAAGTGTCATAGCTTCCACTGAACAATTTCTTCTGATTAGGAGAGAACTCAAGAGATGTAATACTTGAGTAATGACCATAAAGAATTTTCACAACCTTCAGACTATCTATTTCTAAAATAGTGATTTTTCCATCCTCACCACCTACCGCCAAAAGGTCCATTGAGGGTTCATAGGCCAGACTTAAAATAGCTCCTTTGTGTAATGGAATTTTATTTAAAATTATTAAATCTTTTGAACTCCATACAAAGATGTCTCCATTTTGATTCCCCGTTACAAATAAACCTTGGTTTTCAATTCTTTTAATTGATGTAATTTTATTCTCTTTCGGGTTATTGATTTTTATTGGTTTCTCTTCTTTCAAATTTTGAAGAAAGAAATCTCCATTACCGTAAGCAAAAGCAAACCCATTGACATCCCTTAGAAAAGTTGATGATGCCCTAAATTTCAAATAGTTATAACTATTATCATCCCTTAAAGAGAGGGGTTCCTCTATTGAAGAAGGTTTTCCACAATACCATTTTGCGAGGTTTGTATAATTATCGTTATCTTGCCAGTAACAACCTTCCGTTCTGAGGTGATTTTTTGTTGATAGTTTTGTTTCAAAAAATGCAAAAGAAAAAAGATTAATTACAATGAGTGAACCCAAAGTAATTTCTAGCAAAGTGGATAACTTAACCCTAGATTTTTTTTTATTGATGAGATAACTCATTGTGATGACAGTTAGAAATGAAATGAATAGGAACAAAACATTATGCTGTTTCAATAAGTCTGCGGCATAGTTTAAAAAATAATTTCCGATAAGAGCTTTAAAACAAAACAACAAAAATATAAAGAATAATGGTAGCAAAATTACAACTGTAATATGGTAGTTTTTTTTAAAATAAGTCATTATAATACCTAATGAATTTTCCCCAGGCAGTTAAGATGAGTCTAAAAATTCCAATTTTAAAAGTCAAGGTCATTGAAGTTTATAAATTTTTGTAAAAAATTAAGTTAAAAGACATTTTTAAACAAAAACGGAGTCCCTTAAAAAATTCTTCCCAAATGAGATATCTGTGAAAGAAAAAAGGGATTGTTTCATGTTATCGATATCAAGACTAATTTTTATAAAGAAAGGCAGAGTGAAATCTGGATCTATTTCAGCTCGTATATTTTGATAAATCTGTGGTTCTTATCCCACCGCGTTTTATCATTAAATTCAAGGGGGGTGTCTGATACAATAGAAAGAGATTTAACTAGCTTGTAATCCTTAAAAGTAGTCAAAAAAGTGTCTCTTGTTACCTCTTCACCATTAGACAAGTTTTTAAACCTTAGGAAGTCATCTTTTGTGGGGATTGATTGGTTAGAAATCATAGCAAATTTAGTAAAATATTTTGGTTTCGGTTTTGAACTCCACTTTTGTCTAAATTTTTCATAACTTTTTGGTACCTGCATTTCCGTTAATACAGGAAACTCCTTATTTAATTTATTCATAAAGGAAAGCTGCATGGTGCTGCGAAATTCAAACACTGATTTTATATTATTAGCTCTAAAGATTTTTATGAGGTCCTTCTCAACAAAGGGATCTTGACGTTCTTTAGAATGGTCATGATAACTAAGAAAGAATACCCCTACAATTGCAATGATTAAGCTGAATAGAAAAGTTGTTTTTATAAAATGTAAAATTGGAGATAATCTCAATCTATAAAAAGAAACCGCCCCTTCTGCCATCAGTAAGGTGAAAAATGGGAGAAGGATTAAACTATGTCTAGTAGGGCTGAATGCTATTTTTTGAAAAATAACTAGGGCAATCCAGGTTATCGAAGCAAAAATAAAAAAAAGCAAAAAATAACGCTTTCGCAAGTCCTCGCTTCTATACAAAGAAAAGCAACCTAGTACAAAAAAAAGAAAGAAAATGACTGAAAAAATGTTGCTAATGTTAGGATAATTATTAGAAAAATACAGGTTATAATTAAAAACATCAATAAAGTTAAAAAAGAAAAATTTTATAGGATACAAGGACTTTAAAGATTGAAGCGAGTTGTCAAATAGGTATTCGTTATTCCGTCCTGTATTACTATTAAGCCCATATTCACTCAGTCGGATGAGGTTATATTTTAAGGGATAGATCAATATTAAGTATAATATTCCTCCGCGAAAAACCTTCAAACTAAATGATAGAGCTTCTCTTCGATTAAATGTGTATTGCTTAAGAGCAAAAAAATAATAAGCTAGATGGTACTTTAGGGTCAGGTTGAACTTTCCTCTACGAAGGACTTTTAAACTAAACCGTGGTGTGTCCTTTCGGTTAGATATATATTGCCTGGCGACAAAAAGGTAATAAGTTAAATAAATTGAAGGTAAAAGAAAAAGGACTTGATAATGGGCATGGCTAAGAAGGGCAAGCAATATGGCCATAGTAACGTGAAGATTATTGTTTTTCCAGTTTTCTCCTTCTGTTAGTTGACGCCATAAAAGGATGAGAATAAGAATGCTGGATAAGACTCCAAACGCATAATTTAACGCTTGGACAGAGAAAATTATATTTGACCATGAAAATGTAATAATGGTGGTTCCATAAAGGGACAAAATAAATTTTTCTTTGAAGCTACCTGAATTAAAATGAAATAAGAACAAAGGAAAAATAAAAAGGCCAAGACATCCGAGCAAAAAAGAAGGTAACCTTCCCCAGAACAATGTCTCTCTATAATTGTGTGGTTTTATTAATAATAATGAAGTCAAATAGTACTGCAAGGGCGCCATAGACCAATAATCTGGAACTGTAGAAAAAAACTGGATGTAATTTTTTACAGAAGCGCTTGCTTTACGCGTAATCTCCCATTGCTTTTGGCCGATTTCACTCTTTTGATAATCAAACCTTTTTTTTCCATATTTTATGTGGAATGCAACACCTAAATCGTCATTATTTGGAAAATGGTTATCGAGTAAACTTAATCGAGCAAAAATTCCTGAGAAGATTATAAAACATAAAATAAAAAGGGGAAATTTATGTTTAAGAGTAAACATCTCTAGTACTTCCTACGGGGTTCCGATAAAAATAACTCCAATTAACGCATTTAAGCAATAAACTTGTCAAGATTTTAGAAATATCTGATGGTAGCTTATACTCTAATTGCACTATTTAAAAAAAAGGAATCCCCCCTAATGAAAAACCAAACTAATGAATTTTCAGGTGAGTCATGTAGATATGTCAGCGCATATTTGGACTCACCTCATGTTGATTTTTTGGAAAATGAAAAGATTTTTGATGATTACAAACCAAAAAATATACTTGATGTTGGATGTGGAAATGGTAAGGGACTTTATTCATTAACAGAAAAGTTTAATTGCTCTGGCGTAGGTGTTGAGCCTTCAGACGAAGCCGTGAAACTACTCATAAATAAATATAAAAATAAAAAAAATTTGAACTATATTAGTGCGAGTGCGCACCACCTCCCATTTGTTACAGATTCCTTTGACTTAGTTACTGTTTGGTCTGTTCTACACTGGGTTGGAAGAAATGAATATCTTCAGGCATTAGGAGAATTAATAAGGGTTACAAATAAATACCTTATAGTAATGGACTTTGTTAGCTCTGAAAATTATCGTACTGCCTATCATCATAAACCTGGTTTTTACACTTATAAAATGGATTTTGAACAATTGATACTAGGCTCTGGGATAATGAAAAAAACTTATTCTAAGCAATGGTTAGATACTAACCAAATTAACGATAAATATGTTCCAATATCATATAAAGATTTAACTCCATTTCTAAAAAATAAAAATAATTACTCCTCAAGAAAAATGGTTATCTTTGAAAAGAATTATGAAGCTTTACCGGTTTATTCTGAGAAAGATTTTAATCCATAAATAAAAATAACTAGTGGATTCATAAAAACTGGCAATCCGGAACTTTAAGCTTCAAAAAGTTATTGATAGATTTATAAATAATTGTCCTGACAAAAAGTTTTTTTTGCATTAGCCTATTATTTGTAAAATTATGAGTATCTTATCAATACCCAATGGAATAACCTCTTCTTATGAAAAGCAGAAATGCTAATACAGACAAAAAAAAATATATTGTAACCGGAGGAAACGGTTTTATTGGTTCTCATATGTGTAGAGAGCTGGTCGAACAAGGTCATCAGGTACTGGTCATAGACAACTTTTCGACAAGTAAGGAAGAGGACTGGCACGGTTTTGGAGAGCTTGTTAATGTAGATATAGGGGATTTTAATAAAGTTAAAAAAGTTTTAAAGCTTTTTAGGCCGGATGGAGTTTATCACTTTGCAGGCAGGGCAATCATTAGCGAAAGTGAAAACAATCCATTGCTTTATTATTCGGAAAATGTCTCCAATGGAATTTCTCTGATTAAGTCGTGCGTAGAGTCAGGTGTTAGAAAAATGATTTTTAGTAGTACATGCGCAACTTTTGGCCAACAAGCTACTCCAGTCCTAGAGTCTAATGAGCAGAATCCTATAAATACATATGGTCGGTCTAAGCTAATTTTAGAAAAAGTGTTGTATGACCTATCAGTAAAAGGGCTAATGGATACTTTTGTTTTTAGATACTTTAATGCGGCAGGTTGCTCTGAGGATGGGCTCCTTGGAGAGTATAGGGAGGTGGAAACACGATTAATCCCCAATATTTTTTTTTCCATTTATGGGAAAAAAAATCTCTTTATCTATGGGGATAATTTTGAAACCCTCGATGGTACTGCTGTTAGAGACTATATACATGTCTTAGATCTTGTAAAGGCACATAGTCTAGGTATGCAAAAGTTGCATACCTTTAAGGGGTGGCAATCTTTTAATTTAGGAACGGGGACCGGTTACAGTATTCTTGAAGTGATTTCTATGGTTGAAAAAATAACAGGGAAAGAGGTAAAATACTCTTTGCGGGACAGAAGAGTCGGGGACCCTTCATTTTTAGTCTCATCATGTAGCGCATCGTTGCGGGCTTTTGGTTTTTCTTCAAAAAGAAGTCTTAAAGAAATAGTTATCGACGTTAATAATTTTTTTATCAAGAGATTAAAAAATGAAAGAGTTAGATATAGTCATTCCAGTTTTTAATGAAGAGTCGGTCTTAAGTATTTTATTTGCAGAATTGGAGGCTACATTTAGCAAAAAAAACCTTTTAAAGGCCGGTTTAAAAAGAGTTAACTACTTATTTGTTGATGACGGGAGTAAGGATGCTAGCTCAATTCTTATTAAAAAATTTTTGGAGGAATCTCAATCAGGTAAGTTAATTAGATTATCTAGAAATTTTGGCCATCAAAATGCTCTAACTGCAGGTTTAGATTTGTCAGAAGGTGATTTTGTTTCAGTTATCGATGCGGACCTTCAAGACCCACCAAAAGTTATCTTAGAAATGCTCCAGCTATTAATAAAATCCCAATCTGAAGTTGTTTTTGGAATAAGGAAAAAGCGTAAGGAAAATAAACTCAAAGTCTTTTGTTACTGGTTATACTATAGGGGTCTAGCTTATCTGACTGATCTTGACATGCCTTTAGATAGCGGTGATTTCTTTGTAATGACTAAAAAAGTTAGGACATCTTTATGTAAACTTCCAGAAAAGCTAAGATATCCTAGGGGACTAAAAACGTGGGTAGGGTTCAAGCAGGTCGGTTATGAATATGAGAGGCATTCGAGGGCCGCGGGTTCCTCCAAATATTCTTTTAAAAAGCTTTATGACCTTGCGACTAATGGGATAACTTCTTTAACAACTAAACCTCTAAGAGTTACGCAATTTTTTACAGTTAGTTATTCCTTTTTATCTATCATTATGTTCATTTTTGTACTGATCAAAACTATCAGGGGAAATAAAGAAAATATTAATTTTGATTTAATTATTTTACTCATTTTATTTAGCTTCAGTGTATTGTCTTTTTGTTTGTATATCATGAGCGCTTATGTGGGAAGAACCTACCTTGAAGTTAAAGGACGACCTTCTTATTTGGTCGGGGAAGTTATTGAGCATGAAAATTGAATTTATTAGTGATCCACAGTCTTTAAGTATGAATGAGCACTGGTTTGAAATCTCAAATGAGGATCATTTTTGGTTTCGTTGGAGGTTTGATGCTTTTAAGAAGTTTTTAAAAGAACAGAAAATTTCTTTTAAAGATAACCTTAAAGCTCTAGATATCGGTGGAGGAACTGGAATACTTTCTTCTCAAATTGAAGCTGAAAGTAATTGGGATACCGATATTGCAGACTTGGATATTAATGCTTTAAAAAATGTGAATTTAAAGAGAGGAAGAAAGCTTTTTTATAATATCCACGACAACGATCAAGGATTACAAGAGCAATATGATTTAATTTTGTTGTTTGATGTTATTGAACATATAAAAAACCCATCTATGTTTATTCAAGATGCAGTAAAGCATTTAAAACCTGGTGGCAAAATTGTAATAAATGTTCCGGCCTTAAATTGCTTTTTCAGCCCCTACGATAAGGTTATGGGGCATTATAGGAGATATTCGAAAAACTCCTTATCAAAGGAAATTAGAGAACTGAGTTTTAAAAATCCCAAATATCATTATTGGGGACTTTTTTTGTTACCATTTCTCATTGTTAGAAAAATAGTTTTGAGCTTTTCTAAAAAAAGTGAACACGAAATTATTAACACAGGCTTTCAACCACCCAATTCATTCGTAAATAGAGTTTTTAAGCTACTTGGAAAAATAGAGTACTTTTTGTTTAGGTATCAAATTATAGGAACTTCTTTACTTATGATAGCAGAAAAAAAACAAAAGTGATTGATTATGCTAATACATAAAAGGAATATTGGGGATGTCATTTTTTACAGGCCAACAAAAGATTAATTTAGCAAGAAGCCTTTTTCTTAAATCAAGTCCTTCTTATGTTCAATTTTATATAACAGCTCGTTGTAATCTTACTTGTGAACAATGCAATATTATATATGCTGACTCAAGCGGAATGGAAATGACCATTGAACAAATTCGTTTAATGGCCAAAAATTTTAAAAAAATTGGTGTTAGCATAGTACTTCTTATCGGTGGCGAACCATTTATGAGAAAGGACCTTCCGGAGATAATTAAGGTTTTTAATGAAAATGGAATTCATACAAGAATGCAGACTAACGGAATGGCCAGCGAGCAGGCTTTGAAAGATTGTGTCGATGCGGGAGGACATGACATAAGCATTTCATTGGATTCTCTAAATTTTAAAAAACAGGAAACGATTAATGGCGGTTATTCTCGCTCTTGGGAGCGTGCTATTAGAGCAGCTAGCTTGATTAACAATCTTTTTCCAGAAAATGGTACAGGCTTTTTTGGTACAGTTTTGATGCCTAGAAATTTTTTGGAAATTAGAGATGTTGTTGAATTTGCAACAAAGATAGGTTGGGGTGTTTCACTTGTTCCTGGACATGTTACAACTCCAGACAAACCATTAGGTTTCCGAACTTTTGATGACACTAATGTTTGTAAGTTTGATAGGAAACAATATCCAATTTTAAAAGAAGTAATATCAGACCTAAAAAAAGCTAAAAAGGAAGGGATGAACCTTTATGACTCTGATGAGTACCTTGATGATATATATAGATTTATAGTGGGAGAACCTCTGAAATGGAGAAAAAGAAATTATGGTGTTTGTGATTCACCTTCTTTATATTTTGCTGTGGAGCCGAATGGTAATCTTAAACCTTGTTGCGATTTTAAAATGAAGAAGAATTTTCCTGTTTATCATGATGATTTTCCAGAATGGTACTTTAATAAAATGGTTCACAAAGAGGTTGAAAAATATACTTTAAATTGTGACGGCTGCATGTATGGGAGTTATCCAGAGATATCAATAACTGCCAGGTATTTTAAACCATTTTGGGAAAGATTTTTCTTTTTTAACAAAAAAGCTAAAAGCTTATTAAAGCCGTTAAGTGTCGGTCAAATGGTAAATATTGCTACAGAAATTTATGAGAAAAATAACGAAGAACGAATTAAAAAATATGGGAACGATTTTAGATGAGAAATGAGCATGCTTTAAGATATTTTTTGTTGTTAGCAATAAAAACGGAAAGAGATTCTTTTGATCAAAAAGAGGTTGATGAAGTTACAAGCTCTCTCAATGTAACCTACGGACCCGAAGGCTACTTGGTTAGTTTCTCTAAAAGTAGCTTGATTCATGAAGAGAGGCTGCCTAAAAACTTTATTTCAATTTGGAAAAGAGGGGATCTTTCTTCAAATGATCAAGCTGTCATAGACAAAGGGGATCTGGAGAATCAGAAAAAACTAAAAAAATGGGTTTATACAGTTTTTGATAAAAAAAACAATCAAGATAAGAAAAAAAATAAATTCAATCTTAGAGATTTATTTATTTTAGAAAGGATAATTTTAATTATACTTATTTTGATTTTATCAAATGAAACCTTGGTGAAGACATCTCTTTTAGGCTTATTTTTTTTGGGCGATCTTATAAAAGTACGGGAACAATATATCCATCCAATAATTTGTATATTTATTTCTTTTTTGTTCCCTTTTACTTCCTTTATATCAGCAATCCTATTAATGGTTACATCTTATCTAAACCCTGATTTTAAAATTAGATACAAAAGAACCCTTTTATATTTTTTAAGTCTAATTTTTTCTTTGAAGTTTATTGATTTATCTACGCTAAAAATTAATTTCGAACTAATACTATTACTAATTATAAGTTTCATGCAGGTTTTTATTTCATATTTCAGGGGGATTCACCAAAAACCTTTATGCCTTTTTTATTGCCCTGTTGTTTTTGGTCTATATTTGGATAAAGCAATAGTCTTTCCAGTCATTTTGGTCGGGTACTGCCTGTTAGTTTCTTTAAAGTCCGATTTCTTTTATTTTTATAGAAAAAAATTCTCATCTCTGATTTAAGATAAATTGAAAATATCTTTTTAAATAAAAATTAAAACAGAATAATTGGTCCAAAAAAACGTTCTTTTACTTCATCAAAAACTATTGGTGAGGTCGTCTTAAGCATCAGACCTAAAAATAACATTTAAAATAGTAGTTCTATGGCATAGTTTAAAAAATGGTTTACAAGCGGTTTCTATTTAATAAGAATAATTTTAGGAGTGTTTTGTGCCATCTCTTTAATATGTCATTTCAAAACAGGATTAATCGAAATGTATTTTTTTAAAGCTTCTATAGAAAATAATAGATATTTGAAATACTTTTTATTTTTTTTGCTTGGAGGGATTTATCTCTTCATTACAAAGTTTAAAGGCTTTTATACTATTTACAGTAATCAGGAGACTTATTTTTTACATGGACTTTCAATGGCCAATAAAGGCTTTCTAGTTAATGACTGGTATGTTCATAAAGTCTTCCATCATCATTTTGCATTTGGCTATATTGTTTTATTAATGGAAAAACTAGGTGGAGTAAAAACTTGGGTTCACATTTTCCAGTTCTTGTGTATGGGAATGGTAAGTTATGGGATTTATTTAATTGCAAATTCTTTTTCAAAACTACCTTCTCTTGTGTGGCTCATAACATTGTCGTGGATAGGGTTTGTAGGTCCAGGTGACTTTGGTCTAGGGTGGCAACAAGTTTTTGTGGGCTATTTAATGCCCTCAGAAGTTTCTGGCGGATTTTTAGTTTTTGGTTTCGGGCTTCTTTTTTCAAGAAGTTATTTTTTAGCAGGGCTTTCTTTAGGTCTTGGGGGGCTCTTCCATGGAGCCCATCTTGCAAGTTTTGCACTACCAATTCTTGGCGCATCTTTTGAATGTGGTGTCTGGAAGAATAAAAAAAACTTTTTTAAGTTTTGCGGCCCATTTACTTTTTTATGGGGCATTTTTAGTATTATTGTTATTTATAAGATGCTTACCATTTCTGGTGGTAATGATGAAACTATGGCCACGATGGTTAATTTCCGGAATAAGGGTGACCTTCAAATAGAAAAGTGGGGATTGTGGGACACTTTAGCTTGGCATATGTGGATATTACCGGCCCTTTTTATTTCAAAATTAAATTCACAAAAGATCTTTTTTCGAAATACCCTTGTTATTACTTTTGTTTTCTGCTTGATTAATATCCTCCAAATAAGCTTTTTAAAAATTGATACAATTACTGCAATGATGCTTTGGAGATCAGCTTCTCTGGCCAGTTTACTTTCTATCATAATCATTTCGGATAAATTACTAGAATCAATTTTCAATAAAGAGGCACTGTCGACCTCTTTATTGATAATCTTGTCTTTATCCGCAGCATTTCTTGTATGGTATGCTCCAAGCAATATAAGAATATGGTGGCTCTTATCATTTCCTTTACTCTATACAGTTGGCCATGTTCGCTTAAAATATAATTGGTTAAAGCTTCCTTCCATCACATCCTTAACTCTCATTTTTTTCTCCTTGGTTATTTTAAGAACCTTCTCAATAGGACTAAAAAAAACAAAAATAACACAGCAGTACCCTGAAGATTCAGTGGAAGTTTCAGAGCTTTATAAGTGGATAAATAATAATTCCGAAAAAGATTCTATGTTTATTATTCCTTTGGATCTTAAGTACTTTAGATATAGGGCCAATCGTTCTATAGTAATTGATTGGAAATCTGTTGCTCAATTAAAGGGCGATATATCAAATTGGTACGAAAGAGTTAGAGATGTTTTGGGTTTAACTCATGAACGTGTTGTTCAAGAAGTTAAAAAAGTAGAGTATCCAAATGATATACTTGTTAAGAAAAGTTACAATATGTTTAATTGGAATAGGGCGGAATATATTGGAAAAAAATATGGTGCCAACTTCCTGGTAGTTTATTCTAAAGATCATCAAGGAAATTTACCATTAGAAAGGAAAGTATTTGAGAATAGGGGGTATCGAGTCTATAAAATCAACTAAAGTAACCTTTAATATTTTTTTCAAATTTGAAATGGAGTCTCAACAACATTAGTTACTCAATCAGTAATATTGCAATTTTAAATGGCGTGAAAGACAGCATTTTAAACACAATACGGTAACTAATTTAAAAAAAGGATTAAAACCTTCTGATTCATTTAAAATGGGCCAAAACTTAAAAGGCGTCTCTTTTTGCTATTAATAAAGTTATCAATCGATTCAACTTTTTTCTCATGTTGAGCATCTGAAAACTGATTTAAAAAATATTCATACAGTTCTTCTGACATCAGTTCTTTACCATTTAATTGAGATAAAAGGTCTTTGTAAGAATCAAAAATAATATCATCAACCCAGTTCAAATAGTGATTTACAAAATAAAACTCGTAAATACTTTTTTTATTATATTCTTTTTTAAGCTGAGGAATTTTTAAAATAAGATTTCTATAGTCCTCTTTATTCTTAGCATGATAATTGAAATCGTAGGCGATTCTTGGGTTGTACCCCGCGTTAATTACAGGAACATCGAAGTAGGGATACTCTTCTCCAATAGTCCCATGAACGGTTAGAACACAATCAATTCCTTCTTCTATAATCTGATGATGTGAAACAGAATAATTAATTAATTTCCAATGAGGGAATTTTTTTATTAAGTCCTCTATAATTTCTTCTGTTCCAGGTAAAGGATCAGGGTGAACCTTTATATACCATTCGTAGTCAGTTTCTTTAGAGACATTACCTACAAAAATTAACCATTCATAAAAATCTAGAAATGGAATCCTTTGATAGGCATGAGGGTTATCATAGAAACAATGAGTAGCAATTAGTACCTTAACTTTTTGACTTTCTTTGAGGACTCTTATCTTTGATTTCTCACCAAACGATGAAGCCGTGGAGTGATAATTATTTACTCCTAAAGCACCTGAAAAACGTTTCTGAAGGTTGGATTCAGCTATTTTAAGTCCTTTTTCTTGATCTTCAACGGAAATAGCTTTGAAAATTATAGGATAATCATGGAAGTGAGAATAAACACTAAATGGCTTGGTGGCATATACGACACCTCTCGAATTTGGGTAATAAACAGGAATATTATATTTATAGGCAACCCTACAAACGATATTAATCCAGATGTACTGCTCATGGCTGGCAAGGTATGCAGCTATTTTTTTGCTTTTAAAATAATCGTTCCAAAAAACGAAAAGCGTTATTGCAGATTTTATAATATAATCTAGGTTAGAATCAAAATTTAGGGTATATTTATTAAAATCTCTCAAATAAGATTCATAGATATCTAAACCGATATGACATCCTTCTATTTCAATATCAAAAACATCTTGCTTAGTTTTCAGGCCACTTTTGATTTTCTTATAGTAATTTTTAATAACCTTTTTTTGAGACCTATTGGGTCGAACCATGATTGTCTTTTTAACATTAAAAGATTTGTAGAAAAGGTCAAACTTTGGGGGAATAAAAGTGTTGTTGCAAAGAAAACTTTTAATTGTAGCATTATTTTTTTTAGCTAGAACATTGGCAAAGTAACTGTATGAAATTAAAGCATCGGGAACCATGAAAGTATCAATAATAACCTCAGAGGTCGGTTCATTGTTTATATAAGGTTTCCAAATCTTTTTATTGTGTTCCACAAACTTTTTTTCTATTGGAGATAAACGTAACTTTCCAATATGCAAGGTGAGTTTTTTGACTGGTGGAAGAGCAAGTATTTGTTTTCCCAATCTTTTTACTGGCCCAGGAGTATTTTTCACTATTAGTTGATAAATCATTTGCAACAACTTTTATAAACGGCAATATTTTTGTAAAAGCTTCGGGGGTATTACCTTAAGATAAATCTTCTTTAATAAAATAATATGGATTTTTATTTAGCTTTTCACCTAAAAAGTTACAAAAATCCTTTGCTTTTATCCCAGATACAAGATACTTCTTGTCTGGCTGTATATAGAGGTTATTATCCTCCAAATCTTTTTGAGCTTTATCTAATACTGAATTGCTATTTTGATCTAGATGTCTTACGAAATAAGAGTGGGTATGATAGGTGGTTTTGTCTCCAATTTTGATATTTCCTTTAAAGTTTTTAAAAAATCGGTAAGGGACATTAGTTGTCTGCTCTACGTAATGGGCCATTGTACATGGTTGCATAGTTGTTCCTAAAAAAACAAGCCAGGCATTATTTTTGTAGAGTCTATCAAAAATGGAATCTTTACCAAAACAGCAATTTGAAACTTCTGAAACGTAGCTTTTGGAATTTCCTCCAAGAGAGCATACAGAATGTATAGGCTCAACAGAGCGGAAAGAACCTTCTTTTTTCCGAATATATTCTGTAAATAGACCAATCTGTGAAGGTGAATTTTCTAAATCAAATATTTTATTTTCACAAAAGCTATAAGAGTAAGTTGGCACCATCAGTGTGCCCTCCTCCTCAATCACTTCTTGAATATCAGAAAAAATATTCCTCATCATACAGTCAAGACGATCAGATAAACTTAATCTTTTCTTAGGCCTAGGCAAATTTTTGGCAGGCACTCTTGCTATATCTGAATGAATGAAAATTTCATCCCCTTTTTTAATTCCAATTTTTTTCAATAGGGATGGTAAGATTGTTTCCATTTTAAATTACCATACCTCCATCTACCCCGATGACCTGCCCAGTAACGTAACTGGAAAGATCCGAACTTAAAAATAAAGCAGTATTCGCAACATCTTGTGGCGTGCCAACTCTTTTCATTTTTATTGAGGACAAACGTTCTTCATAAAAGGATTTACCTAAACTTCTTGTCATTTCTGTATCGATAAACCCTGGCGCGATAACATTGACTCGTATGCCAAATTGGCCTAGCTCTTTTGCCGCAGACTTTGAAGCACCTATTAAGCCTGCTTTACTACCAGAATAGACTACCTGGCCTTCATTGCCGAATCTACCAATAATGGAGCTGATATTTATAATTGTGCCGCAGTTACGCTTTTTCATTAACTTGGCACAATACTGCATAGTAAAAATAGCACTATTTAGGTTTACAGACATAACATCGTGAACATTTGCTTTAGAGATCATTCCGATAAGGGCATCATCAAGAATTCCTGCATTATTAACCATAATATCTAAATTTTTTGTATGCTTATAAATTTTTTTGAAACCTTCTTTAATTTGGTCATAATCTCTTAAGTCAAATGCAATAGGTAAAACATTAATACCGAAATTTTTTTCCAAACTGGCCGCTTGCTTTGATAGCTGTTCTTCATTTCTACCTGTTATGATTAAATTGGCTTTATTTTGAGCAAAGGTTTCTGATATCGCTTTACCAATGCCTCTATTTCCACCTGTTATTACAGCTAATTTTCCCTTTAAAATAACAACCTCTCTGGCTATTTAAATAAAATAAGTACGCTTAGAAAATTCTTCTAGTAAATTCATACCATCCCAATTTACGTCAAACTGTAGCGCCTGTCCAATTGGTACGATGCGATCAATGCCTCTTCCATTTAAACAAGTAACCAAATTTTCTATTTCATTTTTTGTAAAGCCAAAATAAGAAAGAGTCTGGTCCTTTTTCACAACTATATTCTCTAACTCATTAATTCGCTTTAAGTTTATGACATAAAAGATTCCACTACCGATATTCTCTCTATCAAAGTTAGTTAAATCCTCAACCTCTGAAACGATTAGTTCATTACTTAAAAAGTTTATGTCTTTAATAAAGCCCTGTGCGGATTTTTTGTAGAGAAAAGTTAACTTTTTCATCAGTAGGCTTGTAGAAATCTTAAATTTTCTCTGAATTATTTCGTTCTTTAATAACTGGAAGAAATCAACCTTTGCTTTTTTATTATTGTTTTCCTCGCCTACAAAAATGGCAAGTCTTGGGGAGGAGCAGGCAAGCTGATCAAATAAATATGCGTCTGAAAAAAACCTACTTGTTAAATTTTTTCTATCCTCAAGCTCTAGTGCCAAAAACTCTTTTGAATTTATTGCTGCCATTGAAAACCTATCGTAAAACTTTAGGTCTTTTCCTTGTGGTCGCAGCTGAAAACGCTGAATGTTTTGTATTGTTTGATCTCCTCCCCAAATCGCTCTAACATCAGCTAACTTACTAAAAAACGAGTTAAATTTATCATTATGTCCGTAGTTCACAACAAGATTAGATTCAGAAATATTTGCATATACCTTTACTCGAAATAGTTTTTTTATTATTTCCAGCAGAATTTCTAAGTTTTTTGATTGTTGCTGTGAGACACGAACAATATTTTTGTTACCGACAAGAAAAGAACAAATCCAGGAGTAAATAAAAATAGTCTCAACATTTTTAGGTGCTATATGAAAACACAAACCACGACTTGTTCTAGTGCCTTCTGATGATTTAAAAAAATCTTTTTTTAAATTCATCAGATTGGATCTTCTTAGCCAGTAAGCGAGGGCCTGTATGTCGTGAAACTTTTTTATTCTATTATCTTTAAAAATGGCCTTTGAAAAATCATTACAAAAATCAATCAGATGGTCTTCGAAAGGTTTAAAAAGAGAGGGTGAGGAAAAGTTATAATGTTCTAATAAATCACTTTCGTCGACTTCCTTTTCGCTTTCCAGCGTTAAAATTTCAAGTGTCATTTTTAATTAAACTCCATATGAGTCACTACATCCACGAATTTGGACATTAGGAATACGACCCTCGACTTTAAAATATTTCCCTTTTCTTTCACATGAGCAATCATCCTCACCATATAATGTCCCAATGTCTTCAGTTAAAATACTATGACCCGGGTAACTTTGAGGAAGTAAACTTAAAACCTGAATAATACCAGATTTATTTTTTGTTAAAGGCTTTAAGGTATTCTTATCACGTATGATGATGTCTGAGAAGTTTGGTGTATGGAGGAAGCCTTTTTCACATTCGACAAAGACACTTCCAACTTGTTCTACCATACCATAAAAATTGTATATTTTTGAAAGGTGAAATCGTTTATTAAGATGATTTTTAAAAACATCATTTGTAACAGAAATATTCGATAGGTTTTTCCACCCACCACTATGAATTAAAAAAGAATTCTTTAAATTAACTTTCAAGTGGTGGTAGTTTTCCAAAAAGTATTTCCAAACCATATAAGTGAATCCGAAAATTAGAATAGGTTTTGTCTGGTACCTTGAAAGCCATTTCAAAACTTTGTCCGCTTGAAGATTCATTTGATCATCTAATAAATACATATGGTCTCTTCCAAAATTGGACATTCCCAAAATTCCAGCGCCACGGGCATTGAAAGATGATTTGTTCTTGAAAACACTTTGGCTATCTATAATAAGCATTGGCAATCTTTTTTTGCCTAGGATATAGCTCATTATATTAACTAAACCTTTTGTCTGATTCATTGAGGTGGTTTTATCTAGATAAATACGACTGAGTTCACCAGAAGTCGTACCACTAGAAGTAAGTGTTTTATAGATTTTGCTCTCAGAAACACTAGTAAGTTCCAATTGTTTAAAAAGCTGTACTGGTAAGTATGGTACATCCTCAATAGTATCGAAACGATCCAAATTATTATAAAAAGTATGGATTATATTTTTATAATAATTGCTATTTTTGTAATGAAATTCATTTAAGTTATTCAAGCTCTCTAAAAAAAATTTAGATTTTTTATTCTTCTTGTAAGAAAAAGGTTCAGAATTAAAATGGCCTTGAATATCTTTAGAATAGGCCAAATATTTGAGCTCTTTGTAATCTATTTTTCCATTACCTAAAGTTGGAATTTGATCAATATAATAAAACTCAAAGAAATTTTTGTTAATCTTGCAAAAGTCTGAAAGAAGTTGTTGAAAATAACTATAATCGTCTATCTTCGTTTGTGTAAATATTCTTATTTTATTGTCATCACCACTAATCGCATATGTCCCTAACTCTACCAATTGGTTTTCGAGATCGTCCAGATTAATTCGAATTCCAGATATTTTAGAAAACCTTTTTAAGCGACCAGTTATATATAAAAAGCCTTTGTTATCCAAATAACCTATATCGCCAGTTCTTAAGCTTTCTCCCTGAGTATCACATTTTGATAGGTCTTCTCTTGAGTTCGAATACCCCATCATCACATTATCACCTTGATAGAAAATTTCTCCCTCAATACCTGGCTTTTGAATAACTCCGTTTTCATTCTTGATAAAAATTTTCCCACCAGGGATGGCCTTACCAACAGAGCCTATATTCGCAGACAATGCTTCAGCTGCTAAAATAGTAATTCTGGCAGTGGCCTCCGTTTGTCCATACATAACATACAAAAAACCGTTCTTTTTTTCTATTTGATCTAGAAATAATCTAATTTCCCGGTTTCCTAATTTTCCACCAGCTTGAGAAAATTTTTTCAAACTAATCGGAAACCTGTTATATAATTTTAGCTTGTTTATCATGTTGTAGGTGGAAGGCACTCCTGCAAATGAGCTGACTTTATATTTAGAAATAATTTCCCAAAACTCTTTTTGGATGATTCCGGTTTTAGTAAAAACTACGGAGGCTCCAACGTTAAGATGAGTTTGAAGAACGGAAAGTCCATATGAATAATATAAAGGTAGGTTGATTATTGCTCTATCTATAGATTCAATTTTTAGGGCCTCAATAATAGACAAAGTATTTTTTTTAACGGCTTTTTTAGATAGCCGTATAAGCTTTGGGTTTCCTGTCGTTCCAGATGTTGAAAGCAAAAGTTTTAGGGAGGTGTTAATTTTCGAATATTTATGACTTCCTTCAATCTTGATCAGCTTCATTAAAATAAGCTTTTCTTCATTGATTTTGTTAGAAAAAAAACCCTTTTCCTCTAATGCTTTTTTTAAAGAAGACCCTTCGTCACTATCAGGTATCAAACAGAATTCTGGGGAATATAGGGAAACTAGATTTAAAGAACTACTCAACGTGGTATTCATGTCTAACAAAAAAACCGCATGACTCGAAAAAAATGAGGACAAGTAACCAATAGTAGAGGCTACATCACTTTTACAAAAACAAAATATTAACTTTTTTTTTACCTTTGGGAGGTATGATTTAACAGAGTTGATTCTTCCTAATAAATCCCTATAAGTGACGAATTCCCCTGTATCACTATCTATGAGTGCCACTTTCTTATTGAATTTTCTAACAAAAGATTTCATCTTCATAATAGGAAGTTAACTCAAGATCTTTCATCATATTTTGAAATAATTTCAATTGATTTATGAAAACTGCTCATATCTATAATGTCTTCTGTATCAATCATAATATCAAAATGGTCTTCAATTTTTGCTACTAAGGCCATATGTGCTACTGAATCCCATTTATCGTTTTCAGCATATAAGAGATCTTCAACATTTGTATTTTTATCAATACCTAAAACATCAGTAAAAATTTTTTTCAACTCTTCTCGTTCCATAAAGTTTACTCACTATTTATTGCTTAATACCTAAAAGGTCGTTCTTAGAAAGTTCATCTATTATCTGAAATAACTCTACTGCAGAAACGTTAAGTATATCCGCAATATCAACAAGGTCATTCTGCCCGTCAGCATAAGAAATGAAGTTTATGAGGTTTTTAACTTCACACCAAATATCTTTGCCTCCAGTGCTAGTAGATGGATATAGGCCCCTTTTCCCGAGTTGAGGTTCACACAAAGTGTTAATTTTATAGTTTTCATTTTTTTCTAAAACTCTAATTATTTTTGAGTAAATACTAAAGGCCCCTTGAAGACCCTCCTTCGTAACAACTGTTAAATCATCTAAAGACGTATGATATTCAGGGTAATCTCCATACCGCGTTCTCAAAACTGAAGAGACAGGAAGATCTACACCAGGGCTGCAATATCTTCTTTCATCACTTCCACTTTCTAAAAATGGATAGGAAACAAATGAGTCGACATGATTATTAAGAACATGGAGAGCAATTTTATCAGAAAGTTCCTTTCCGTTTCTCGATGGAATAAAAGAAAACTGCCGATTATCGCCAACACAACTTAAATTATAACCCGCAACCATTTGATTTTTTAAGTGATTCAAGTTTTTGCTCAAATAAGTAATCGAGCCTATCGTCTCGGGAATGAAAATTAAACGATAAGTATATTTTTGATTCTTTAAACTTTTTACATATTTTGCTAAAAAGGAAGTGACAGTCGGACCCGAGATCTCATTATTTCCCATCGAAGGATGACATACATATGTTGAGAAGAAAATTTCTTTTTTAGAAGCCCCTGGAAGAATTACTTCCCCGTAAGTCAGACTTCCTGGGGCAAGCTCAGAGTCTATAACGACCTTATACTTTCCTTCTTTTAGGCTACGCCTTTGTACTTCAGAAATGCAGAATCCCCAAGCTTTTTTATAAAAAGAGGTCACATAAGGTATGGCCTCAGGAAGATCTGGTCGACTGTAGAGATGCTTGTTTAGCTCTTCCAAATCCATTTCTGTATTTATGGGTGTGGAATAACTCATGACATGTAGATTATTTTTCTTAAAATCTACAATTTTTTTACCATTACTATTTAGGATGTAGGCGTCTCTTATATTCCATTCATTGGGCACTTCCCAATCAAAGACTTTAGTTCCTGTGGGGACTTCATGTATTTTTAATTCAGGAATAAGTCCTTTTATAATTTTTAAGGTTTCTCTTACACCATTGCCTGTCAGACTTCTACATATGGGGAACATTTTACTGGCAAAAAGATGCATTTGACTTCCCCAATCCGGAGAAATCATGTCATTTAAGCTGTTATTTTCTTCCATATTTTTTCCATTTAACCTCAGTCGCACAAATGATATCCTAGCAAATCTCCTTTATCAACAAAGAGTTTTTTTATGAAATATCCTTTGAAAAATTGAATGGCGATAGGTTATACTCCTTCCTGAAAAGAACTTATAACGACTCAAACGATAAAACAGCTTTGGAACAACAAAAATTCCTTAATAAAAAATTACCCCAATCGTATGAAGTTCAAAGAAACTTTGACCTACATAATATTAATAAAATTAGATTACAAAACTTTCCTTCTATTTATGATGAGCACATATACTTACCTCATATTTTAGAAGATCATATAAATGATTCCTATCAAAACCCCTTAAACCATTCATTCCTTATATCTCAAGGAGATAAGGAGATACTACTTTGTCCTGTTTACACAGAGAGTCACCGAATAACTCATATGGATTTCCCTGTAAAATTTTTTCAAAGCGAAGAGTTTTTATTGGATAAAAATTTGTCGCGAATTATTTCACTTGAACTCAAAAATATTCAAGTTAAGTCTGAGACGAAATTTATTCCGGTAATTCTAACACCGTCATTAACAAAGGCTTTTTTTTATAAAATAATAGGCCATGATTTATACTATCGTGCTCAAGTAGACCTCAACCTTTCATCAGAGTTATTATTTAAAAACTTAAGAAAAAGTTTCAAATCTCTAGTTAACTGGGGAAAAAGAAATATAGATATAAAAATAATTTCATCAGAGAATATAAATCATAATTCGTTTGTTGAATTTAAAGATTTTTATGAAGGAGTCTCTGGAAAAAAAAAGGCCCAGTCAGAATGGAGTTCCATAAAATCCCAAATTTTAAATGGAACTGCCTTTAGCGTGAATGGATATATAAAAAACAAGCTTTGTTCGGTAAGTCTTTTCTTTGTTGGAGAAAAAGAGGGATATTATGGTCTTGGTGCTTACGACAAAAAACTTACTGAAAAAAAAGTTCCCATTTCCCAATGGCCAATGTTTGCAGGAATAATTCATTTAAAAAAAAAGATGAAAAATATAGTCACTCTTGGAGTCATATATAATTCTTGTCAGGACAAAAAAGAATTGGATATTTTCCATTTTAAACTAGGATTTTGTACAGATGTTCGTCAAGAAACTGTGTCTTTGCTCAATTTTTTGGATGGCAAATTAAATTGAAAAGCTTTTATTAAAATTCCAGGCATAATATTAATCGTTCTATCTGAGTAAAAAACTAACAATCCACTCTATTATTTAAACCCATAAAATGACTATTTTCAATTTTTGCTTCTTAGTGAGAAAAACAACATAATTGTTGCATTTCCATATTGAACTGTATTTCAAAAATTGGTAATTATTGTATCCAAGTACGTTTTAAAAACACTTCTGGAAACATTAAACTCGTTTGAGTGGGCTTGAAGCTAAAATTAGACAATTGTATTTCCCCTCGTTATAATATTTTACTGAACTTCTCGCTAAAGTTTCTTCCAAAGGAAATTAAATGAAACGGAATAATTGTCGTATATCAGGTGAACCTCTAACTCTTGTTGCGGACTTTGGAAAGCTTTACTTGTCAGATTTCTATAAAGAAAAAAATATTGATCTTCCTAAAGAGCCGTTAAGACTTGGTTTGGGAAAAAAATCTGGCCTAGCGCAACTAATGGATACTGCAGATAGAGATATTCTTTACCGTCAATATTGGTACCTCTCTGGAACAAATTTGACTATGACAAGACAATTAAAAAATATTGTAGATACTGTTCCAGACTGGATAAAACTTAAAGATGGTGACTATGTTCTTGATATAGGGGCCAATGATGGTACGCTTTTAAACCAGTATCCGAATGATATTAAATTGGTTAAAGTTGGTATTGATCCCGCCAAAAATATTGCAGAGAAAGGAAGAGAAGCTTCTGACCTACATGCCTGTGACTATTTTACCCAAGAAACTTATGATGGGCTTGCAGGGAAGAAAAAGGCCAAGGTCATTACCTCTATTGCAATGTTTTACGATCTTGACGACCCAAGTAGCTTTGTCAAAGATATTTATAACTGCTTAGATGATGATGGTATTTGGATTTCACAACTCAGCTACACACCTTTAATGCTTAAACAAAACGCTTTTGATAATATTATTCATGAACATCTCGAATATTATACTCTTATTTCTGTAGACAAGCTTCTAAAAGAGCATGATCTAAAAATACTTAATGTTGAGCTAAATGACACTAATGCAGGAAGTGTTCGTCTAACTGTGGCCAAAAACAATAACCCTGTTAAAGATGCTATGATTTTCAACAAAGATATAGGCCAGTTTAATTATAATTCTTTTTACAATTACGAAAAGAAATTGGGTGTAGATACAGAGGAAGCCTGGCATGGATTCCATGAGCGAATTGTGAAACTTAAAGATAAGACTATTAAACTTTTAAATGATTTAAGGGCCCAAGGAAAAAAAGTATACGGCTATGGAGCAAGTACAAAAGGGAATACGCTTCTTCAGTACTATGGAATTGATTCAAGCCTAATCACGGCCATCGCAGAAAGACAGCCGCAAAAATATGGAACTCTCGCTCCAGGGAGTTGGATCCCTGTAATAAGCGAAAAAGAAATGAGAGAAGCAAAGCCAGATTATCTTTTTGTTCTTCCCTGGCACTTTTTCAATGAATTTTACAAAAGAGAGTCCGACTTTTTAAAAAATGGTGGTAAGTTTATTGTACCGCTTCCAGAGTTACAAATCTTTGAGTAATGCATAAAAGATAGCTTTAAGCTAAACTTTTTTGAAGAGAAAGAGGTATTTCACTGCCCCTAAAAGGCGGGTAATGCCTTGAAAAATGTAATAGGGTATTACTTTAAACTTAAAGTTAATAAAGGCCTGAAAGGAGTAAACCAAAGGGTAGCGTACGGTTAAATGATAAAGCATGTGGAAAGATCTATTCGGATGTTTGCGGACAAACTCACCATCTCCTCGCCCATACCATAAAAATTTCTGGAAATAGGATTTAAAATTACCAAAGTGAAGTTGCTTAACAGGAGTCTTACCAACACCTACTACAAAATCGGTATTTTTTTTCAACCTATAAATAAAGTCAGTATCATCCATTTTTTCTGTTATATGACCATCAAATCTTACTTTTTCAAAAACGTGTTTTTTGTAAATTGCAGGTGCAGTTCCAAGCATCGATCTAGACCCTGGTATATTATGAACAAGCATCCAGTACTGCTCCTCAGCAGCATTCCAATAGTTATTGTTTTTATAGGACAACAATTGAGATTGAATGATATCAAATTTATATTCTTCCATTTCTTCAATCATTTTTGGAATGTCTTTTGGTGTTATCCTATGATCTGCATCGATCATAGCAATATAGTAATTCTTTGCAGCGTCGATTCCTATTTGCCTATCTTTAGTTAAACTATTTGATGACGATACAATTATTTTGTTTGTGTACTCTTTTGCGATCTCTACCGTTTTGTCATTTGAATTTCCATCAACGACTATAACTTCGTCTGGATTTGTCGTTAAAATATTTTCAAGACACTCTCTAATCCTCAATTCTTCATTTTTTACACAAACAATAACTGAAAAAGTTGGAAGCATTAAAAATCCCTTGCTTGCAAATTTTCTGATTGATAATAATCCATATACCAGTTGACGGTTTTTTCAAGACCTTCGACTAATGGTACAGATGATACAAAGCCGATCTCTTTCAACTTCGATGTATCCGGGCACCTCCTAGAGGGGCTTCCGACAACAACTTTGCTTTTTTTTATATTAAGTTCGAGTTTACATATTTTGCCAATTTCTTTAACGAGGTTGTAAATTGAAATTTCCTCTTGAGTACCAATATTAATAATTTTTGGGGAATCAGATTCAATCGTGGTGTGAATAAGTGCCTTTATAAATTCATCGATAAAGATAAAGGATCTTGTTTCAGAACCTTCCCCTTGGATCTCTAAATTAATATTCTCACTTTCTTTTGGTCCTATCTTTTTCATTTGGAGAAAAATTTTTTTTACGATTTGAGGTATAACATGTTCAAATCCCATTTGAGGCCCATACACATTATGTGGTCTAAAAATGGTAAATTTAGCATCAGTGTTTCTAAAATAATTGATAACGATTAGCTCTCCTGCAAGTTTTCCACCACCATAGGAAAACCTTGGATTAAAAACATCAGGAACCTTCAAAGTTATCGTCTCGGGGGTAGGTACAATATCTGGTATATTATAAGTCTCTGAGGATGAAGCAAAGGCAAACTTTTTTATTTTATTTTTTAGACACGCCTTTACTACGTTATGAGTTCCAATAACGCCAACTTCAAGAACTTTTTCAGGTATTTTGTAGAAATTTTCTGTGCCGTTAATAGCAGCTAAATGAAAAACTATGTCTGTCCCATTTAAAGCATCCCTAACTTGTTTTGGATCCAGTATATCGCACTCAATATTCTCAATGTTTTTATGCTCAGAAACACTATCCAAAGAGCCTCTAAAGTTATTATCAAGAGCTCGAACAAAGTATCCTCGGTTGGCAAGTTCTAACGCCAGTGAGCGCCCGATAAAACCTCCGGCTCCAGTCACAGCTATGTTTTTTAAAATCACCTCAAAATATCCTTATGTTTTAAAAACTAGTTTATCTTTACCCGTACAATTCCATAGATCTACAAACCATACTCCTGGCATAGCTTTTTTGACAACATCTTCACCCCTAAAGCAAGAATGATTATTCGCTAGAAAGACAATTTGGGCCCCATCTAAAGAGGCCTCCAAAGACATATTTTCGTATTCTCCAATTTTATCATCTTGTAAAAAGGGGTCACAAATAGTGATTTTAGAGGGCAACTCTCTTTCGATGTAGCGAATTAATTTAGGAACCAAACTATCGCGAGTATCATCGGTATCTGCTTTAAAAGTATAACCCAAAACAGCAATATTTTTTCTATTAAGGACAGTATGCTTTTTGAGATTTTTAACTAGATGATAAGGCATATATTCATTAACTTTCCAAGCTGAGAGCAAGAGATCTGGAGAGGAAGAATGTTCATTAATAAAGCCAAAGTCTTTTCTTAAGCAGGTTCCGGCCGTGAATCCTGGATTCGCAATTTTTTCTCTTGGGTATTGGTAGTTACACATCTTTATAATATCAAAAATATTTTCTTCAAATTGATCTGCAATAACAGCAAAGTGGTTGGCAATAGAGAAGTGGACGTACCTAGAAGCATTGTTAAAAAGCTTCACAAGTTCGGCTCCATTATAGGAAGTATATAATAACTCCACTCTAAATTTTTTGAAGAATTCAGTACACTTTTCCTTGCTATATTCGTCATTGCTACCAATTATTTGAGGTAATCTTTTTAGCTCGTCTAAGGCATGATTTTCAGCGAGCCTTTCTGGACAAAAAGCTAAAGCTATATCTTTCCCGACGACCAAATTTGAATGAAGCTCTATATAATTTTTCAAATATAACGTTGTGCCAGGGCCGACAGTTGATCTTAAAATAATAGATTGGTCTTTTTTTAAAAATGGCACAAGGTTTTTCAGCACATCTCGGATGGCGGAAAGGTCGGTTTCGATATGTGGAACTAAGGGAGTCCCCACTGTTATTATAATATAATCAACCTCTCTTACTGAACTTATATTTTCTGATAATTTAATTTTTGAATTGGTAAGGAGGTCCTGACAACCAGACTCTAAAAATGGCATCTTCCCTTTTTTGAGAGATTCTAATAATTCTAAATTATTATCTATCCCAACAACCTGGATTCCACAATCCTCCAAAAATAAAGAGAGTGGGAGACCAACTCTACCTAAACCAATAATAGCAGCTCGGAGCATTTATTATTCCTCATTTATGGGATTAAATGTATGAATCAATACAAAATTCTATCTTAAATAAAAATATTTTGACAAGAAGAAGCTCCAGTTATTAAGCTATTGGACTGTATCCTAGGAAGTTTTTAAATAGAATATAGTCTTTTAGCATAATAAGCTCGTAAAAATTTTAACTCGAGTAGGCGCATAATCTTGATTTTATTTGCTTGGAAAATATTCAATCTCTAAACTAAATTTTAAGGCCCTATGCGGATAGTATTTCTTTAGTATTAGATGAACATTTAAATAAAAACCTGTTTAGCTATCGCAGCTATACATTGCTTCGAAAAAGTTTGACGGTACATAGCAATCTCTTTTAAACACTTCTTTCCAATTTTTAAGGGGGATGTACTTATCTTCAGTTAGCGTGATATTATCAAATGGGACATCGGTACTTTTCCATGCCTTGAAATAGAAGTACTTTCCAAGTCGATTTGCGACTTTAAAATAATCCGCTATTTTCTCCTTTTTCATCTCATGTAGACAGTCTATTGCCATAAATGTGTCAAAATGCTTACTTGGAAGCAAATCTAACTGATGAGGCATTATAAAAGCAATACTAGAGTTTTCGAAGTCGTCTTTTATGGCCGAGTAATTTTCAAATTCACGAAATTTAAATATCTGCTTATCTTTAAAGGTTTTTGTTAAATAAAATTGTGATACATATAGAGCTGGTACAATATCACAAATAACATATTTAATGTCTTCATGCTTTTTAAGAAAAAATTCTGCGGTTCGACCTGATCCCGCACCAATTTCCAGGATTCTTTTTGGGAGATCTTTCTGAGCTTTTATAATTGATGAATATTCTATCGCTGAACTTAATATATCTTGAGATACTTTTTTGCCATTAATTTTTATAGTGGGAGGATTGCCAACATCACCTTCATCACAATCCTCGATTACTTCTGGGCATTGACTATTAACATAGTCATATAACAACACAGTCATAGCATTAAATAAAATAGACTCATCAATTTTTAAATAATCGTGCTTTTTTACAATTTCATTGATTGGAACTGAAAGATTATAATTCTCGATATCTTTAAAAAAATTGGCCCCAAGAACTCCTTTGATTCCATTTATCCAAGTATAATAATTGGTAGCTACTGTTTGCCTAAAGTTATCAACTCCACTTTCACTAATTTGTTCTAAGTTTTTTTTGTTAAGGTAATTCCAGTATTTTGATATACCCTCAAAGGCATCAGTTTCTAGAAATGTATCGACCATATTTATCAGGTCACTTTCTAAGTTAGATGTTTCTTTGAAATTATTCCACCAAGCTTTAAATTTTTTATTGGAGTATAAGTTTCTCTCTGCGTGCTGCTTATATCTTCTATGAACGTCCAATATTAATTGAGGTAGGCAGCTTTTAATTATCTGTTTCATGAACCTTCCTTCGCATGTTTAAATAAACTCTTTTAGCTAGGTATTTTTAAAATATTGGCTTATGAGTTGTTTTATGCTTTGTTTCACTATCTTCGAGCATTTAATTAATTTTTACAACTAATAAAAGTAATAATTTTAGGTAAGCTCAATATGCAATTAAATGGAGGAAAATGTATCAAATTACAAAATAGGCTTTGAAGTAAATTTTTCTAAGGAGGTTTAAGAAATGGCCTATATTTTTGTCAAAGTTTTGAACTTGCACAAGGTTTTATACTAGGAATAAATTTTAATTTAATAAAGGTTTTTTCATTTCAATCATGTAAGTTATAGTTAAAACTTTCATCGAATATATTATACGACTTAAATTTGTGTAATAATACAGGGGTGTTAATCCAGATTTTGTTTTGGTCTATTTTTTAAGCAACTAATTTTTTAAATAACTTTTGAATAAAGAGAAAATTATGAAAATTTTGTGTGCAGTTCAATTTTATCACCCTGCCGTTGGAGGAATGGAAGAGGTTGTAAATCAACTTTCTGAAAATTGGGTTGGGCAAGGACATGAGGTAACTGTTCTTACCTCGTTTCACCCAAATCGATTAGAGCAATCTTTAAATGGGGTAAAAATACAGTCATTTAAAATTAAGGGTAATTTTGTTGTTGGTTTAAGTGGAGAGGTTGAAAAGTGTAAATCTTTTTTGTTAAATAATAATTTTGATGTTGTTGTTTGCTTTGCTGCTCAGCAGTGGGCGGTCGATATTTTTTTGCAAGATGGGTTTATAAAAAAGCTTAATTCGGTAAAAATTTTCGTTCCAACGGGTTTTTCAGGCCTTTATAACCCAATTTACAAAGAATACTTTGGCCGTATGGAGGAATGGTTTCATAATTTTAACCATAGTGTTTTTCTTTCCTACAACTACAGAGACATCGAATTTGCAAAAAAAGCCGGAGTTAAAAACTATTCCGTGATTCCTAATGGTGCGAGTAATATTGAGTTTAATAAGGAAAGACATAGCTATTCCATAGGAAGTAAATTTAAAATTCTACATGTGGGTAACCACACAGGACAAAAGGGTCATAAAGAGTTAATCCAAATATATAAGTTAGCAAAAATTAATAATTCGGAACTTATTATAATTGGTTCGAAAAATTGGAAGGGAAGATGTTACTTTTCCTGCAGATTAAAGGCAGGTTTGATCAACCTATATTTCCGTATACGTAGAGAGAATAAGTCAATAAAATTAAAAACCTTAGATCGTAAAGAAACTATTAAAACTTTTTATGACGCAAACCTTTTTCTTTTCCCATCGAATATCGAATGCTCTCCAATTGTTTTGTTTGAGGCAATGGCGTCTAAAACACCTTTTTTAGCAAGCTCTGCAGGAAATGCTGAAGAAATTGCTGAGTGGTCTAAAAGTGGAGAAATTTTAGACTCGATAAAAGATAAATATGGAAATACAAAAGTTGATGTTCAAAAATCAGCAGAAAGGTTATCAAGACTCTCTAATGATAAAAAGAGTTTAAATGATATGGCCGTACGTGGGTACGAGGCATGGAAAGAGCAGTTTACTTGGGGTCAATTAGCTCAACAATATACATCTCTTTTTTCAAGTGAGATGAACAAAAAAAATAAAGAGAGTTTATAAGCTGTGTTTATTGAAAGTGTGGAATAATTCAGTTTTGCTTTTAGGTTTGAAGACCTTCTTTATAGGCTCCATATCCTTTTTATATTTTTAAATTTATAAGGGGGGGTTGACATGCTTTTAACGTCAATGAGCACAGCTTTATTATTACATAACTGGTCAAATGCTAGGTTGTCTAATTCTTTATATTGTTTATGGGGCACGGCCAATACTAACGCATCGACCTTTTTTATGTCCTGCCATGGAGAAAGTTTGATTCCATATTTTTTTAGAACTTCCGTTTGGTTTGCAAGAGGATCATGGATAATAACATCGACCCCAAAGGTTTTAAGTTCTTCATAAATATCAAAAACTTTACTATTTCTAATATCAGAACAATTTTCTTTAAAAGTTGCACCTAATATGGCCACTTTTGATTGACTCACATGAATACCGGCTTTAACCATTTCTTTTACTGTTTTTTCTGCTAAGTATTTGCCCATAGAATCGTTGATCTTCCTTCCAGAAAGTATAACTTGAGGAATATGCCCAAGTCGCTCAGCTTGGTAGGTTAAATAGTAAGGGTCGACTCCTATACAATGTCCACCGACGAGCCCTGGCTTAAAAGGAAGGAAATTCCATTTCGTGGATGCTGCATCAATCACTTGACTTGTGCTTATACCCATTTTATCGAAAATAATAGAGAGTTCGTTCATGAGGGAGATATTCAAGTCTCTCTGCGTATTCTCAATCACTTTAGCTGCTTCAGCTATTTTTATGCTAGAAGCTTTATAAATTCCTGCATCAACCACTGAACTATAGACCTGCGAGATAATTTCTAAAGCTTCTGAATCACTTCCTGAAACGACTTTGGTTATTTTAGAAAAAGTGTGCTCTTTATCCCCTGGATTAATTCTTTCAGGTGAGTAACCCACTTTAAACTCACCCAATTTTAACCCAGAAACTTCTTCTAATACTGGAATACAATGTTCTTCAGTTGCACCGGGATAAACTGTTGATTCAAAAACAACAACATCGCCTTTTTTTAGAGCATGGGCAACTGTTTCACTGGCGGCCTTTAGCAATGACAAATCAGGCCTTTTGGCACTATCAATAGGAGTTGGAACGGCCACGATAAAAAATCGAGAATTTTTTAAGTCTAGAGGGTCAGATGTAAAGGTGATCTTGGAGTTTTTTAGGTCTTCTTTTTGAATCTCACCCGTATGATCAAAGCCTTGAATGAGGTCATTAACCCTTTTTTTGTCGATATCAAATCCTACAACAGGCATTTTTTGTGCGAAGGAAATGGCGACAGGGAGGCCTACGTAGCCAAGGCCAACCACAGCAATATCTCGTTCATGCATCTTTAAGTCCTTCTGAAGTATAAAAAGCTCCAAAAATATTAACACAAGAAGAAAAGTTAAAACAAATTTAATGAAAAGAATTCTTAATTTTAAAGGAGGTGAATTAGCATATTTTAAACGTTATTCTATGGAAGTAGGAGAACTCACCTAAAGAGTTATTAAAATAACCCTGGTAATAATGGTAAAACTAAATAAAATTTAGAAAAATTTAAAAGAATAAAGGATTCAAAGGTGTGTGGAATCTTAGGGACCTATTCACTAGTTCGTGGAGGGCATTTGCCCGAAAAAAAGTGTTTTGAAGCTTCACTTCAGCTACTCAATAGGAGAGGACCCAATGCGTCGGATCTATTTCAAAACCATCGGGTCCAGTTAGGACATACAAGACTTTCAATTCAAGACCTCTCATCTTTGGGAAATCAACCCCTTTGGGATAAAGCTAAAAGGTATTGTCTAATTTATAATGGGGAGATTTATAATTTTAATCAGTTAAGGGCCGAACTTTTAAGTAAGGGGTATTCTTTTGTTTCACAAGGTGACAGCGAAGTCCTTCTAAACCTCTATATTGAATATGGTAGTAAATGTCTTCAGAGACTCGACGGCTTCTTTTCTTTTGCTGTTTATGATAGCAAAAAAGACTCTCTATTTTTGGCAAGGGACCGTTTTGGAATAAAGCCACTTGTTTACTCCATAGAAAATGGAAAATTATTTTTTTCTTCTGAAATGAAGGCCCTATTTCCCCTTCTTCAGAAAAAGGAGTTGGATCCTTCCTCACTTTACCAATATCTTCAATTTACTTATATCCCAGCACCTCATTCTATTTTTAAAGGAGTTAAAAAACTCTTACCAGGCCATTTTCTTAAAGTAGAAAATGGGAAAGTAGAAATCGAAAAATACTTTGAATTAAAATGGAGGCCAGGTGAATATGCAGATATTCCATATCAAAAACAAAAAAATATTCTTGTAGACCTTCTAGATAAATCTGTTAAAGACCGCCTGATTTCAGATGCGCCATTAGGTGCATTTTTAAGTGGAGGTATTGATTCTTCCGCAGTTGTTGCTTTGGCCTCTAGACATGTTCCTCATTTAAAAACATTTTCTATAGGGTTTAAAAATAATAAAGTTCATGATGAAACGCGCTATGCCAAGTTTGTCGCTGATAAATTTATGACAGACCACACGGTTATTAAAATTGACGAGCAAGATTACCTAAACAATCTTAATGATGTTTTGGACTATTTGGATGAACCTTTTGCTGACTCTTCTGCACTTGCCGTTTATATATTATCAAAATATGTGAGAGGCGATGTCAAAGTCGCTCTTTCAGGCGACGGTGCAGATGAGGTTTTTGCAGGTTACAATAAGTATAAGGCGGAGTACTTGTTGAGATCCCGACCAGGTATGAAAGGTGCTCTAAAAATTCTAGCCCCAGCGTTAAACTTCCTTCCTAAATCGAGGGATTTTAAGTTTGCAAATTTTGGAAGACAAATTAACCGACTAGCAAAGGGTGCCCAACTATCCGAGTCAGAAAGGTATTTTCATTGGTGTCGATTCATTGAAAAGAAGCGCGTTTTAGAGTCCTTTTCTCCTTCATTTAGAGAAATGGTTGATGAGGAGACCTTTAAAGATCGATGTCATGAAAGCATATTGGACTCCGAAAAGAGTGATTTTAATCAAATACTATATAATGATGTTCACTACGTTCTTCCTAATGACATGCTTGCAAAAGTGGATATGATGAGTATGGCAAACTCTTTGGAGGTAAGGGTTCCTTTCTTAGGCCACAAAGTGGTTGAGTTTGCTTTTTCATTAGGGCCTGATTCTAAAATAGACTCCAAAATGAAAAAGAAGATTTTACAAGATTCTTTTAAAGAAATTTTGCCCAAAGAGCTTTATAATCGCCCGAAGCAAGGTTTTAGTATCCCTCTTTACCAATGGTATCGAAATGAATTATGGGAAAAAATTGATAGAGACCTTTTATCAAGGGAAAGGATCGAAGCACAAAACATTTTTAGCTATGCTTACATTAATGATCTAAAGCAGCGAGTTAAGTTGGGTAAAAAGGATG
This sequence comes from Bacteriovoracales bacterium, assembly GCA_028346125.1. Taxonomy (GTDB): domain Bacteria; phylum Bdellovibrionota; class Bacteriovoracia; order Bacteriovoracales; family Bacteriovoracaceae; genus UBA7317. The sequence continues at coordinate 54,881 of JAOMEV010000001.1, forward strand.
ATGTAGAGGCCCATATGTGGTCTTTGATTGTTTTTCAAAGTTGGTATCAAAAATATATGGAGTAAGTTCAAGAGTCAGAGCTTACATGTTCACTAATTGTTCCTAAGAGAAAACTTATTTGATATAAAGATACGGAATATGGGCCTATATTTAACCGTGGTTTGGTTGCTTTGGAAAAAAACCTTAATGATAAAGATCATACTCTACCCTTAATAAGTGTTGTTATGTGTGTCTATAATGGGCAAGATTGTGTTGGGGATGCGATTGATTCCATCATTGCCCAAACTTTTAATAATTATGAGCTTATTATTTGTGACGACGCTTCTACAGATAAGACTGTCTCAATTCTAGAGAGATATGAAAAAAACCCTAAAATAAAAGTTTTAAAAAATGATGTTAATAAGGGGTCAGGCTTTTCAAGGAATCGATGTATAAGTGAATCTAGGGGAGATTATATTGTTATTCAAGATGCTGACGATAAGTCTGCCAATCGGCGATTACAGGTTCTTTATGACTCGATTAAAGAATTAAAAGCTTCAGTTGTTGGTAGTAGTGCTATACTTGTTGACGGAGACTTTTGTTGGGGAGTTATGACTTATCAGCAGAGGCCCAAAAAGTATGAGTGGATTCGTTCCATGCAGATTGTCCACGCTTCAATTATTGTAAAAAAGGCCGACGTTCTTGAGGTCGGAGGCTACAGCGCTTTTAAAAAAGATAGAAGTGAAGATTATGATTTGTTGTGCCGCATAGCTGCTAGAGGAAAGGTAATACGTAGTATTAAGGACCCTCTTTATATAATTAATTATAGTGAGAATGACTATAAAAGAAGAACCTTTGTAAGTCGTCTCTATGAAGTGAGAGCAAAATATAAGGCCTGTTTCTATATTTCGCCGCCATTATTGTATTACCTTTATTGTTTGAAGCCTCTTGTCTTGGCGTTTATGCCCAAAAAGATTCAATTTTTAATACACAAAATGATTTTTAGTGGAAATAAATCTAGACACTTCAGTCCTAGCGATATCGATACCAATCCCAGTGGCCCAAAAGCTTAGAGCGAAAGCTCTTTAGGTTATCCCACTTATTCACTTCGCACCTGTTAAGAAGCAAGGGGTTGGTAGAAGGTCGGTTTGTGTCGAAACGAGAGGTACCAATTCTTTTGTAACCGGCCAGTTTTCCAATTTCCATCACTTTTTTATTTGTATGACCAAAAGGGTAGCTCATGGTCAAGACCTCTTTTCCAAGAAGGTCTTCAAGGTATTTTTTTGACCCTTCCATTTCTTGAACCATTTTTTCTTCGGGAAGGTTTGCTAAGGAACAGTGTTTAGCTCCATGTGCACCAATCGTCACACCGGGGTAAGATGCCAACTCCTTCAGTTCCGAGGGGGTAAGAAAATCTGGGTGCTTTTCTTTAACAAAGTTTGTTGAAATAAAGACGGTAAAGGGAAGGTTTTTTTCTATTAGAAGTGGGGCGGCAAGAGTTAAATTGTTTTTATAACCGTCGTCAAAGGTAATAGATAAAAGGCCTTTTTCCTCTGTTGTACAATCTGAAAAATGCTGAACATTCCATTTTTCATTTTGATCAATTTCATTGAGGTGATCTTTAAAATATTTAAGAGGTACTGTAAAGAGTCCTGTGGGATCCATGTCAACTGACTTCTCAATGGAATGATACATTAAAACTCTTCCGCCAGGTCTTAAGGGACGGAGGTGCCCTATAGAATAGGCAAAACTAATTGTCTTCCTGATTTGATGTTTTAGTTTCATCATATTTTTTTTGGCCCCTGATACTTATTAAAGATAAATCTTGCAAGTGGAAAAGAACAATGACTCCTTTCTTCTGTTGCCCCTTCTCGGTTAAGAAGTTTTGCATCCCACTGGTGATTTGTGCCACTTAAAATTTCGCCGACTACCATAGGAATCTCACAAAGCGCACTTTATGATAAAATTCAGGGCAACTATTTTTCACATTGTTTGGCAAGGAGGGCCAAGTAAAGGCCTCGAGGCCAAATTTTCTTAAGAAAATTTTAACTTTTTCAAAGACAGCGTCCTCACAAGTAAAAGGGTAGGAGTATGGAGAAGTATAGGCGCCTAGAGATTGAGACAATGGTCTAATCTCAAAGTGAGCAAGAAGCTCCTCCACTCTTTGAAATAAATACCTTCTCCTTCTAATTTCATTTTTTTGATCAAGAAAAGAGAGTAAATTTTCAGGGTAACAGGGAGAAAATGTACCAGGAATTTTGAATTCACTTTCCTCATCATCGGGAGGTATTTCATGGCCTTTTAAGAGCTTTTTTACCCTTCTTAGGAGGGAGGTCATGAGCTGTATATTTTTTCCATTTATCATGGGCCCCAATGAGGCCATATTTCTTTTTATGGAGTAAAACGAATTTGATGGAGATTCCTGAAAAGAAGTTTGGGTGTGTATGCTCTTTTTAAGAGAGGGATGATTTAAAGAAAGGGCCGCTCCATTATAAATTGGGATGGTTTTTCTAAGACTAAAAATACCGATGTCTCCTCGTTTACCCAAAAACTGTCCTGATTCATCTCTGGAAAGAAACCCATGAGCATTATCTTCGATGAGCCATGCCTTATTTTTGTTACAGTATTGTCTAAAAGGAGAAAGGTCTTGAGGAAGACCAAAATAATTAACACAAACAATTGCTTTGGCCTCGGATAGTGTTTCAGGAACCAACTTTAGGTTTTCGTCAATATCATAAAATTTAACTTGGATGCCCTTAATGTAGAAGGGGGCCAGAAAGTCTCGACAGATAAAAGAAGGAATTAAAATCGAATCACCTTCATAAAGGTTTAATGCCTCTATCCCTTTCACCATAGCGTATCTTGCAAGAGAAAAATATTGGGTTCTTTTGGGGTCGAAGAAAAATTGGCCACTTTTTTTTTGAAATGACTTGGGAAAATAAATTTGGTCTACCGAGTCAATAAACTGTTGATCCATGCTTTTTTAACCTTAAGAGTTAGCTAATCACCTATCATATAATTATTAAGATGATTAAGAAAACACCTTTTCCTAATCATCTCAGTTTTGGTTTAGGTATGGCCGATCTTAAACATAAAATGATATTGTGCTCAAGGATGATGTTGAAAACTTTGGCGGTATTAAAATGAATTTTAAATCCTACTGTGATTTGAAGATAATGTTACAGAATAAGCCCCAAAAATGGCTTTTGACAGGGGCGGCGGGCTTTATAGGGAGCAACCTTTTACAAGAACTTCTTGAGCTTGATCAAAAAGTAGTTGCTATTGATAACTTTAGCAATGGACTTCAGTCGAACTTAGATGAGGTGAAGAAGAGTGTAGGAGAAAGGTGGCGCAACCTTCAATTTATTGAAGGAGACTTTTGCCAAAAAGATATTATGCTAGACCTTTGCGATGAGGTCGATTACGTGCTTCATCAGGGGGCCCTGGGTTCAGTACCCCGATCAATCAATGATCCCTTGACTTCAAACCGTCATAATGTGGAAGGGCAGTTAACAATTTTAACAGCGGCCAAAGAAAAAGGCGTTAAAAAAGTAGTTTTCGCAAGTAGTAGTTCTGTTTATGGAGATCATCCTGACCTCCCCAAAATGGAAGAAAAAATTGGAGAGCAGCTTTCTCCTTATGCTGTTTCAAAATATGTTAACGAACTTTATGCCTCTGTTTTTTATAAAAACTTTGGGCTCTCTAGTGCAGGGCTTCGCTATTTTAATGTTTTTGGAAGAAGGCAGTCACCAAAAGGACCTTATGCTGCGGTGATTCCAATTTGGATTCAGTCTATGATACGCGGAGAAGATGTCTGTATTTTTGGAGATGGTAAAACAAGCAGAGACTTTTGTTATGTTAGGAATGTTATCGAGGCAAATATTCAGGCGGCCTGTGCAAAGGTCGAGGGGGCCTATGCTTATAATATTGCTTTGAGTGATCAGACGAGTCTCAATGATCTATTTTCTTATCTTAAAGAGTTTCTATCTTCCGAATGTGGGATTAACTATAATAAAGATCCCGTCTACAAAGACTTTAGAAAAGGCGATGTGAGGCATTCGAGAGCGAATATTGAAAAGGCCCAAAAAGATTTTAAATATAATCCAGAAGTTAGGGTCGAGGATGGTCTTCGTAAAGCAATTAAATGGTATGTGGAGACGTTGAGGTGAAAGTTCTTTTTATTTCAGCTGACACCCGTTCTCTTATTCAGTTTAGGCGAGATCTTATGCTAGATCTTAAAAAGAGGGGCCATGAAGTTCATGCGATATCACCTAACAAGGATCAAAGGGGAGATCCGAAAATTTTAGAGAATGATGGGATTAAAATTCATGAAATTTCTTTTAATAGGACAGGGATGAATCCTTTTAAGGATTTTACTACTTTTTTAAAAATGGCAAAAGTCATAAGAGAAGTTAGGCCGGAGCTTGTGTTTTCTTTTATGATAAAGCCGGTTATTTATGGTTCTTTGGCCGCTTATCTTAGTAAAGTTGAAAAAATTTACTCTTTGATCCCAGGAGTTGGACACGTTTTTTTAAATGGTAGCTTCAAGGGAAAAATTCTTCGCTTCGTTGTGGCCAGAATGTATCAATGTGCTCTTTTTTTTAATGAAAAAGTATTTTTCCAGAATAACGATGATAGGAAGCTCTTCATATCCCACAGCATTTTGAACGAAAAGAAGGCCTTCAAGGTCAATGGCTCTGGTGTTAATATGGATCTATTTTGTAGAGAGAAAAAGGTTCTAGAAAGGCCCGTTTTTTTACTTGCTGGAAGGATTATTGCAGAAAAAGGGATAAAGGAATATATCGAGGCAGCAAGAAAGGTTAAAAAGAAAAAAGGTGATGGAGTAAAGTTTCTATTGGCAGGAGGATTTGATAAAAATCCGACGTCTTATAATCAAAAGACTCTTAATGACCTTAATTTTGATGATACTGTCGAATATCTCGGTGACCAGAAAGATATGAAAAAGCTTTATGAAGAGGCCTCTGTTTATGTATTACCTTCTTACCGAGAAGGAACGCCAAGGTCTACTCTTGAGGCGATGAGCATGAAAATGCCTGTTATAACGACTGATGTTCCAGGTTGTCGTGAAACAGTTAGGGAAAATATCAATGGGCATCTTGTTTCTTTACATTCTGTGGATGAACTCTCAGAAAAAATGGAAAGGTTTGTTGAAGATTGTTCCTTGATCGAAAAAATGGGGCAGGCAAGTTATAAGATAGTAGAAGAAAAATTTGATGTAAAAAAAGTAAACCAAACTTATATAAGAGAGATGAGGCTTTAAAATGAAACGAGCGTTTGATTTCTCAATGGCGCTAATTTTTTCCTTCATTCTTGGGTTTCCTTTTTTTATTATTTTTATTTTAATAAAGCTTACCAGTCCTGGTCCGACCCTTTATTGGTCCAAGCGAGTAGGAAAAGATAACTCTTTTTTTCAAATGCCAAAGTTTAGGACAATGTCTACCTCTACTCCACAAGTGGCGACTCATTTGTTAGGTAATAGTGAAAATTATTTAACCCCTTTAGGAAAGGTTTTGAGAAAGACAAGTTTGGATGAAATTCCTCAGCTGTGGTCAATTTTAAAAGGGGATATGAGTTTTGTGGGACCTCGGCCTGCACTTTATAATCAAGGTGATCTCGTAAAACTTAGAACAAGCTCTAACGTTGAGAAGTTACTTCCAGGATTAACTGGTTGGGCACAAATTAATGGAAGAGATGAAATTTCTATTCCGGAAAAGGTTAAGTTGGATGTTTTTTATTATCAAAATAAGAGTTTTTGGTTTGATCTTAAAATTTTGTTCTTAACCGTTTTAAGGGTCATTTTTCAACGGGATATTAGCCACTAAAGTGTCTGGCTATGCTCCCCTTTTAGGGACATTTCCATGTGCATTTGAGGGCTCATGTATTCAGGAAGGATTTTCTTTATCACTTCTTTGTATTGAGTAATATTATCACTAGATTCTAATTGGATGAGATCAGAAAGACCCTCTTTTAAAAGATTTAAATTTGCATCACCTTTGGCAACTCTGACTTTCGGATGCTGTGTAGGCAAAGTAGATTCATCATCTGTGAGAAGCTCTTCAAAGAGTTTTTCTCCAGGTCTCAGGTTTGTTATTTTTATTGGAATATCCACTTCAGGAATGAGGCCAGATAGGGTAATCATTTGTTTTGCCAAATCATATATTTTAATGGGTTTACCCATTTCAAGAACGAAAATTTCTCCACCCTCTCCAAGAGTACTCGCCTCTAAAACAAGCTGAGAGGCTTCAGGGATGGACATAAAATAGCGTTTAATTTTTTTATGGGTAACAGTTATTGGCCCACCATTTTCAATTTGACTTTTAAAAAGGGGAATGACGCTTCCAGAGCTTCCTAGGACATTTCCAAATCTAACAATAGTGAATTTTGTTTTTTTAGACTTTCTTTGTTCTTTTTGGCAAATAAGTTCACCAATTCTTTTGGAAGAACCCATAATATTTGTAGGGTTTACTGCCTTGTCTGTTGAAATAAGTACAAATTTTTCAACATTGTATTGCGAGGAAAGCTCCGCCAAAATTTTCGTCCCTTTTACATTAGTTTGAATTGCTTCGTAAGGGTTTCTTTCCATAATAGGCACATGTTTATAAGCTGCAGCATGTATAACAACTTGAGGGCGGTGCTCTTTTATAATAGATTCTACTTTGTCTTTATTTCTGACATCACCAATAATGGAAATGAGTTCTATATTTTTAAATTTTTCAGCAATAATACTTTCGACTTTGTAGAGGTTAAATTCTGATTGTTCAAAAAGAATGAGTTTCTTTGGTTTAAAATTAACTACTTGGAGACATAGCTCTGACCCAATAGACCCTCCTGCACCAGAAATAAAAATAGATTTTCCTTTAAGCATGGAAAAGATATTAGAGGTTTTGAGTTTAATTGAATCTCTTCCCAGGAGGTCCTCAATATTTAAGTTTCTAAGCTGAGAGAGTTGAACTTTACTGTTAATGATATCAGCAATTTTAGGGAGTATCTTAAAAGCGATTTTTCCTTTCACTTTTTCCACAATTTTGGTGACTTGTTCTCCTGTTGCTGATGGGATGGCAATAAAAACTTTGTTAGGATTAGTTTTTTCCAAGATGGCGCTAAGTTCGTTCGTCGTCCCTAAAATGGGGACATTGTAAAGAATCTTTCCTTTAAGGTTTCTGTCGTCATCAATCAGTCCAAGGACCTTTATCCCGAGTCCAGGGTTATTTCGGATTTCTCTAAGAAGTTGGGCGCCGGCCGTACCTGCACCTATTATAAGGACTTTTTCCAGATTTTCATCCAGATTTCTCCAGGATATGTTATCTGCCCATATACGGTAACCTAAGCGTCCTCCTCCAAGGCAGAGCACAAGAAGGGTCCAATCAATAAAAAAAGAGCTCCTTGGAATGTAGGCGGTTCTATTATAAAGGAAGTGAGTCAAGAGGCCAACAAGTGTTCCCACGGTGGCACCCTTTATAACTCTCAAAAGATCGGGAGTGCTTGAAAACCTCCAAATGCCTCTATAGAGACCTAAAAAATAAAAACAAACGAGTTGAATAATAGGGACAATAAAGAGATAGAGGAAAAGTGTTTGTTTGTGGGGTATTTCCTGGATATTGAATGAGTCAAACCTGATGGCCAAAGAAAGATAACAGCAGAGCCCTGCAGTTAAAAAGTCGTAAAAGGCAGCAATCGTTGTTTTTTTCCAAGATTCGAGTTCTTTAAGATACTTAACCATAGGCCTTCCAAAAAATAAGGATGACTAAAGTTTAATCTATAAATTCAAAATTGACAGTTTTTAAATGAGTAAATTAGGCCAATGTCTTTTTCTTTTATGATAATGGAGTTTTTAAAAAGTTGGTGATTTGTTCGTCTTTTACATAATCTTTAGTAGCTTTTTTATTAATAAGGTTTTCCCAAGACATGGGACTGATACCGTTACCAGGTCTCTTTATAGTAAGATTTTTTTCAGTAAAGACTTCACCCTTTTTAATATTTTTTGAAGCAACGATAGACTTTCTTGCAATGAGTAGGTTTTTTAGTTCAGTTTTTGAGGGCTTTTTTAAGGGGCCTCCCAATACTTTTTGAGTTTTCCTTAAAGCATTGACCATATTTTTTAACTCCACAGGGGAAAGGCTTGCTTTATGATCTGGCCCTTGCATATTTTTATCCAAGGTGAAGTGTTTTTCTATAACACGGGCACCAAGGGCCACAGCTGCGATGGGAACTTCAATTCCTTCTGTGTGGTCAGAGTATCCAACATTGAGCTTAAAGTTATCTTTAATTGTTTTCATAGCGTTTAAATGGACGTTTTCAAATGGGGTAGGATATTCTGTGCTGCAATGAAGCATTGTTATCCTTGCTTTATCGACACCCGATTGCAAAAGTACCTGGAGAGCATCCTCGATTTCTTCTAGAGTAGACATACCTGTAGACAAAATGATTTCTTTTTTAAAACTGGCGATCCTTTTTAAATAAGGAAGGTTCGTAATTTCTCCAGATGGTATCTTAAAAATTTCCAAACCCAATTTGTTCAAAAAGTCAGCACTTTCCAAATCAAAAGGGCTTGAAAGAAACATAATTCCTTTTTCTTTGGTGTAATTAAAAAGTTCTTCCTGTTCAGAAAAAGTAAGCTCTAATTTTTTTATCATTTCAAACTGAGATTCGGTGCTATCAGTTGTTTCTTTTTGGTACTCGGCCTTCTCTGCTGTTTTTGTAACGAGACTTTCCGCTTTAAAGCTTTGAAATTTTACAGCGTCGGCCTTTGCTTCTACGGCCTTATCGACAAGTTTTTTGGCCAAGTGAAGAGATCCATTGTGATTAACACCTGCCTCGGCAATGATAAAAACGTCTTTCATAATTCCTCCTGTAAGCTATTCATCATTCTTTCACCAGCGGGAATGACTCTCTTTTTACCAATTGTTATTCCTTGCTTTAAAACAGCATTGCTCCCTACAAAACTACCTTCAAAGACTTTAGCATCGCCATTAACGATGGCCCCAGTAGCTATATGACAGTGGCTTCCGACGAAAGCATCATGCTCAATGAGTGCTTTTGTATTAATAATAGAATTATCCATGACCTTGGCATTAGCATTAATAATTGCGTCGTGCATAACTATTGTACCTTCACCAATCTGGGCGTGTGGAGAGACGTAGGCCCTTGGAGAAATAATTTTTGGAAAGTGTGCCCCCATATATTGGAGTTTTTGAAAAGTATTTATTCTTAAGGAGGGGTCTTTAATTTGTCCGAGGGAGATAAAAACATTTTTGTATTTTGAAACTAAGGACTCCAAATCTTTATCTCTATATTGAATCGTATACCCAAGAATTTTTTTTCCGATGTTTTCTGGCAAGTCAACAATGGCCTTTATTTTAAATTTATTTTCGAGTTCAATAACGTCAATACAAGAGCGGCAATGTCCTCCTCCGCCAATTAAAATCAAATTGTTTTTCATAGATAATGGCCCATTGGAATATCTTTTTTCTAGAGAAATATCATAAGCTCGTGTTGTCGGATAGGGGTTTGTTATTAATAAAGTCGTAATAGTTTTGTGCCATGACTTTAGAAGTATAATATGAATGATATTTTATAGTACCGTTTGAGGATATCGTTTTTCTGAGCTCTTTTGACTCTAGTAGTTTATTGATGGAGTATGTTAATTTCTGAACATTCCCGGCCTCAAAAAGAATCCCATCTTTTTCATTTTCAATAAGTTCTGGCATGCCTCCAATGTTGGAAGCAATAATGGGCTTTCCAAAGGCCATGGCCTCTACAATGATTCGTCCAAAACTTTCAAAGTTTTTTGATGGCATGACAACAACGTCCAAAAATTTGTAGGCCTCCCCAATATTTTTCATAAATTCAAACCAAACAATGGAATGAGAAATATTGAGCTTCTTGGCAAGGTTAACAAGCTTTTTCTTGTCTCCGCTTTTGCTTGATGCGAAAACAAAGAGTTTCGCCTTTGGGTATTTGGTAATAATACTGGCCCACGCTTGAAATAATGTATCATGCCCTTTTCTTTCCTCGAGGTTTCCTATAATACCAACTTTATATTCGATAGAACTGAAGCTGGAAAAGGCATTTGACTGATAAGCGATTATTTTGTTTTCTATATTGATACCGTTATAAATTCTCTGGAGCATTGTTTCTTTAATATTGGCCTTTTCTTGAAGGCAATCTTTTAGTGAATTTGAAACCGTAATAATTTTGACAAGAGTTTTTTCAGAAAACCATTTAAAAAAACGAATTCTTCTGCAGGTTTCATAGGTTTTTAAGGGGTAGTTTCTAACAATCATATACCTTTTTTTTATTCCTTTTAAAGTGGCCCAAAATGCCATAATAAAATTGGAGAGTCCTCCAGGGTAACCACCATTATTTAAAATGAGGACATCACAATTTTTTTTTGAAATAAGGAAAAAAGAAGAGAGAAGAGAAAGTGGGCCGGCCAAAAGCCAAAGAGGAATTTTTCCACTTTGGCCGAACTTTTGGACAGTGAATTCAAAAGGTTTAAAGGTTCTTAGGTGAAGAACTCTTTCCATAAAGCTTTTATAGGTTTTAACTTCGGCCCTTCCTTTTGTTTTTTCTTTTACAAGGTTTAGTCCCTCATGGGTTTCATTTATATAGATTAGGAAGGAGTCATTTTTGTCAGGCCATGATTCTACAAGGTCAATAAGCGACCAATCTGCACCTCCAGAAGTGTAGCACTCATTCCAAACTAAAATTTTCATAAGGTTATATTATCCTTCTTTACTTCGAACCAGTTTTCAAAATTTACAAGAGTCCAAAGAAAATGTTTAAGTTTTGTTTCTTCATTCTTTGATTCCTTTAGGGCCTGGTCAAAAAGGTTAAGGACTTTTTTGGAATCGAAGTAGTTTTTATAAAAGGCCTTTTGTTGATTGAGTTTATCAAAAACATAATCTTTATAGTATTGGCCTATAAAAGCATAGGCCGGTACGGGAAAGCCTAACTTTTTTCTTGTAATGATTTCATGAGGAAGTTTTCCTTTACAGTACCTCCTAAGAAGAATTTTAGATTCAAGTTTTTTTCCTTGAAAGCCGATTTTATATTTTCCAGGGGTTTTAAATAGAAACTCTGCCAATTGATGATCAAGAAAAGGGCATCGTACTTCTAAAGAAGAACTCATAGAGATTTTATCAGACTTCATGAGAACGTCTTCAATAAGCCAATCTCTACTAATAACATGAAGAACTTGATTGAGTACATCTTGGTCTTTATGCTCTTTGTATATTTCTTCAAGGAAGCGCACAGAATCCTTAAATTCGTTTTGTCCGTGGGGAGTCAAACCGAGTTTATTTTTTTGATCCATTTGAAATGTAATATTATAATTCATCTCTTTTGCTAGAGAGTTTAAAGGAACTTTGAGGTAGTCCCAATTTTTTTTTGGAAAAAAAGTTTTTCCTGCAGAAAGTGCCAACTTTTTAAGAAGAGGATGCTGAAGCATCTCAAAAACTTTCACCATTTTGTAAAAGTGATGAAGTCCATACCCAGCAAGAATTTCATCACTTCCTTCTCCAGAAAGCACAACTTTTACTTCTTGTGAAGCAAGGTCACATACCTTTTTAAATGGGATTGTTGAAAGGTCAGAAAGTGGCTCATCAATTATTTTTCCCAGGCCCTCAACTTCATCTATAAATTGAGACTCTGAAATTTCGACTGTTTTTAGTTCTGAATTAACTGATTGGGCCATCATTTGAGCGTATTTGAGTTCGTTATAGTTTTCTCCTACATCAAAAAAGACATGATAAGATTTAATTGGTTTGACCTTGGAAGCTTCATGAAGAACGGCACAAGAATCAAGTCCTCCACTTAAAACGACTCCGACTTCCACATCTGAGGATACAAACCTTTTGGTAACTGCTGGGCCAAAAAGTTGGCCAAAATTCTTTTGAACTATGGATCTTTTTGGCGAGTCTTTTTCTTGCTTAGGGATACTCCAATATTTTTTGATTTCAATATTTTGATTTTTGATAAATGTAAAATGGGCAGGAGGTATTTTTTTTATAGATTTAAAAATTGTTTGTTCGCCTGGAATATACCGATAGGTGAGAAAGTCCCAATAGGATTGGCCATCAATATCAAGCTTTTTATCAATACTTTTAAGAATACTATCGACTTCTGAAGAAAAGATTAGTTTCTCTGAATCCTGATAGTAATAAAGTGGCTTTTTACCAAATCTATCTCTGGCCAAAAAAAGCTCATGATCTTTTGAGTTGTAGATGGCAATAGCGAACATGCCTTCTAGTTCATCGAGAATGGAAGGTCCTTTTTTTAAAAACCCTTTAAAAACGACTTCAGTATCAGAGGAAGTTTGAAATTTAATCCCTTGGTTTTCAAGTTTTCGCTTTATTGCTTTGTAATTGTAAATTTCACCATTATAGACGATAGCATATTGTTTTTGGTCGTCCCACAAAGGCTGCTGACCGCTTTTAAGATCAATGATGCTCAAGCGTTTCATCCCTATGGCCGCACGATCAAAAAAGGCATGGCCTTGGTCATCAGGTCCTCTATGGTGGATACGGTTTGTCAATTTGGGGAGAAGGTTTTTGAGAGTTTCTTTTTGTCTAGTTTCTTTAAAGTAAAAGACGCCTGAGATACCACACATATTGAAAAACCACCCTAGATAGACATTTATAATCGCGTCAAAATATTATGATGAAAACCTATAAAGTACAAGGCTTTTTAGTTTTTCAATAAAATAGTTGCATGCGATAGGATGGGGACGCTTAGCTCATAAAATATCTGCGGTAGAGGCCCTTTAGAACTTTAATGGGCCAATCAAATCGGGGCCAGAGAAGTTGTCCCATCAAGAAAAACCTTATACCACTGAAAAATTGCTTTCGGAAAAGGAGTTGGCGTCCTGCGACTGAATATGCTAGCCCTTTATAGCGAAGCGTTTCTAATAAGGGTGACCTAGAGTACTCTTGTATTCCTTCTTTGTATTTTTGAGCAATTATAAGCATACACCGGAGTCTTTTTAAAGGATTTGAGCTTATACTTCCTTCTCTAACGATATATTCGCCTAAAGGTTTCTCCATATGATAAATTTTGAAATCTCTTAGTTGGGCCAACCTTAACCAAAGGTCAAAATCTTGGGCAGAGGGTAGATTTTTGTCAAAGCCTCCAACTTTAAGAAAAGTTTTCTTTTTTAAGGTTGTCGCTGAAGGGGAAAGAGAATTCGAGCGTAGAAGAGATATAAACGGATGAAGGTTTTTTAGGTGTTTTTTCTTATGATCAAGTAAGGTTTTTTTATTACCGTCAATCATATATTCATGGTGGCATACGAGGTCAAACTGTTTTTTTTCGATAACTTCTGAAGTTAGTTGAAGCTTGTTTTCTTTCCATAGGTCATCTGAGTCGAGAAAAGAAATCCATTCTCCACTGGACTTGGCAACACCTTTATTTCGGTTTTCTCCAGGCCCAGAATGCTTATTTTGCAAAATGGTAAGTTTTATTTGAGGGAACTTTGTGTGAAGGTTTTTAACCTTCTTGATTGTTTGATCACTTGACCCATCGTCAGACACGATAACTTCGAAGTTTTGATAGGTTTGTTTAAAAACTGAAAGGAGGGTTTCTTCAATGAAATTTTCAGAATTGAAAGTGGGAATGATAACTGAAATAAAAGGATTAGTTGATTTCAAGTTCTTCTCCTTCCATATGTCTTAGGGACCAAAGATTAAAAATAAAAAGAGCAAAGATCAGTTGGGAAACCCCAGGGTTTAAATCGTTATCCTTTATTTTTGAAATGAGACTGGTATTTAAGTTTTCTTTAAGGAAAAAAGAAGGTCGAAAAGAAAAGTTCTTTTGAATAACTTTTAGAAGACCATTTTTCATCCAGTGGTGAATTGGGCCAGCAAAGCCTTTCTTCTTTTGATTAAAGAGTTCCTGGGGGAGATAAGGTCTCATACTTTCTTTGAGAACAGGTTTTAATTGTTTCTTGTGAAAAAGAATATCTTGGGGGAGAGTAAAGCAAGTTTCGACAAGGTTGTGATCTAAAAATGGAGTTCTTCCTTCAATGGATGCACCCATAGTTGTTTTGTCGAGGAGGGATAGGATATTTCCCGGAAGATAGTGTCCAAGATCAAGCTCCATGAGCTTTTTTGGCGTAGAGATATCAACAACAGCGCTATAATCCTCACGAATTGTTTGAAAGAGAGGCCCTAGCGAACCCTTGTAAAAGCGTTTTAGCAAGGAGTGATCAATATTCGCGATATGAGAAAAAAACTGGTAGGCGGGGTATTGAATAAGATGTGCCCTTCTTGGGTCGACCCTTTTTAAGGTTTGGGAAAGAACTTTTCTTAGTAATAGAGGGGTCTTTTCTAGAACTTTTTCTTTCAGTCCAAGGGGTAGATAACGGTTATAGCCTCCGAGTACTTCATCTCCTCCTGTACCATTTAGAATAACTTTCACTCCTTGGGACAGGGCCTCTTGAGAGAGAATAAATGAAGGGATAAGTGCCGAGTCGAATTGGGGCTCGTCCATTTTATCGATCAGCTCTGGTAAAATTTTTATGACGTCATCTAGAGTGATGAGTTTTTCAAAATGTTGAGTGCTGTATTTCTTTGAGACTAACCTGGCAAGGCCGAGTTCATTTTCTCCACCTTCAAAACCCACAGAAAAAGTATGATGGCCTTTCGGGTTATTATTGGCCATTAAGGCAACTATGGAGGAACTATCAATTCCACCTGATAGAAAGCTCCCTACGGGAACATCGCTTCTCATTCGCAGTTTTACAGCATGATTGAGTTTTTCTCTGACTAAATCTTTGTAGTCGTTGAAGTGATTAAACTGACGATGAGTTTTATTTTTTATTTTCCAATAATTAATTTTTTCAACCTTCTCATTATGAAATTTATAATAGTATCCAGGACTGACTTTATGAATATCCTGATAGATCGTAGAAGGGTGATTTATATAGGAAAGACCTAAATACTTTAAGAAAGATGATTGAGATACAGAAGGATTTTTTTTTAGAACCTGGATAATTGAGTTGAGGTTTGAAGAAAAGATAAAACGGTCAGGAGTCTGTTTGAAGTAAAGAGGTTTGATACCAAGTCGATCTCTGGCCAAAATAAGAGTTTCTTTTTTCAAATCGTAGAGTGCTAGAGCAAACATGCCATTGAGATGGGTTAAAAAACCTTCTTTATATTCTTGGTAAAGGTGGGCGACAACCTCTGAATCACTTTTTGTTTTAAATTTGTGACCTAGCTTAATGAGCTTTTCTTTCAGCTCTATATAATTGTAGATTTCGCCATTGATAATGAGGGTAACAGTTCTATCTTCATTGAAGACAGGCTGGTTTCCACCATCAATATCTATGATGGCGAGACGCCTCATGGCGAGACCTACATTTTTATGAAAGTAAAGGCCATCACTATCAGGGCCTCTGTGGATCATGGCCTGATTCATCTTGAGAAGCTCTGCTTCTTTTATAGGTTCATTTTTTAAACTAAGGATTCCATTTATTCCACACATAACGAAACTCTTTTAGAGCGACTAGCTTTGATATAGGGTTCTAGACGGTCCTTGAAAAGGTTGGAACGACCATAATTTAACAACTTGAATCAATCGAGTCAACTTGTTAAGGGAGTGATCTTGTGAGAGTGTTTTTATTGTAAGTTGGTCTCAGGGAGTTTTTATTTGAATGTTGAACACCTTGCAAAAAATGCTTCAAAAGTTTTGAAGCTTTTTACTCAAAAAGAATTAAGAGGGTGGCTTTTTCATCAGGCCTTTCATTTAAATGACAGGGGCCCCCGAAGAGAGAGTGAAGGTCCTACCTATTTAGATGATTTCGATAAGAAAGAAATTTTTAAATTTAAGATTCCAATTAGATTACCAAAATTAAGATCTTTGCCTTTTAAGGAAGATTATAAAATTGATTTAAAATTAGCGACAAAAGCTCAGACGTTGGATGTATCAGATGATGAAAGTATTTTTAAATCAGATGGTAAGCTTTTCAATTCTTTACAAGATTCTGAAGATAGAGAATCTCTCTTTAGACTCTCAGGACTTTTAAGGTCTATTGAAAAAAAGAACTACTATAGTAACGCTGAGCTGAGAATATTTTTTGATTGGATTGATAATCAATCAGATTCTCCTGATTCTTGGGGGGCCTATACAATTGGAGAAAGGGTTTCTAATATTTGTATTTTTTTAAGCAGGTCTCAATGTTTTGTTGAATGGGCTAAAGAAACTCAGACAAAAGTTCTCGATGTTTTGGCCAAGGAAGCAGAACTCTTATTTGATAAATTAGAGTACCTCGGTGAGGAGCTAACTTGTAATCACTTTTCAAATAATGGCAGGGGGTTAATGTGGGCCTCACTTCTTTTTGGGAATTATGATCTTTTTGTTTTAGGTTTTGAAATCATGCTCTCCGAATCTGAGAGAATTATTCAAAAAGAGTTTATGATGCGGGAGGGGTCAACTCATTACCATTTTTTAATTACAAGAAACTATTTTGAAGCACTGTGGATTTGTGAGCAATTTGGGGCCGACGAGAAGATTGAGAAATTAAAACCCCTTGTAAAAAGGCTTTGTCAAAATTGTAAGTTTTTCTTCGTCGAAGGAAAAATTCCTTTATTTGGAGATGTTTCTCCAGATTTTGATCCAGGGTGGTTTTTTCAGGTGGCCTATGCTTATGATTCCTTTTATGGAGAAGGTGAAAAGTTAAAAGAAAGTTCATTTGGGTGGGCATCCCACTATTTTGAAAATGTTTTCATTGGCCAAGAATCATCTCGTATTAGCATTGATGAATATCAAAAATTGGAAAAAGAAAACTTTGTGGTCTTTTGCCGTCACAATAAAAGAGGCTTCCCCCTTATAAATGGTCATGTCCATTGCGACTCTGGGGCTCCTGTTATTTTTTATAAGGGGAAAGAAATTCTGGCCGACTTGGGGAGACCTAGTTATGAACCTGTTGATGATATTTATCTTAGGGCAGAGGCCCACAATTCTTTTTGGCTCAATTCTCGTTCTTTAGAAATTCCTCAAAGAGGGTTTTTTGGGAAAGATTTTCAAGAGAAGAGGTTTGGAAAAATTCAAATTGAAAGATCAAAGGATAAAATTACTTATCATTTTCTTAATTATTTTAATGGGAAAATTTCAATATCTAAAACAATAGCTCTCCAGAAAGGAGAGGTGATTATCAGCTATAACCTTACCAAGGGTCCTAAGGCATGTTTGATAGACCTTTTTAACTTTTACTTAGAGGAAAATATTGAAATTGATTGGCCAATAGGAGGGGTGTTGATTAAAGACTCCTCAAAAATACCGTCTTTCCAAGCGAAAGAATATGGGCAGCTTAGTCCTATTAGGCGGCTGCATTGGAATGGTAAGATCATTAGAGGAAAAGCCTTAACCCAAAGGATAAGACCACTTTTTTAGTTTAGGACAATACGTTTGATGACTAGTTAATATTTTGGACTGCCTGCCATTCACGCTGTGGTCCGTATTTAAGTATATTTTTAGGACGGCAAGTTGAACAACACTTTTAAAAATGTTAATCTTCATTTAAAGAGACACTATAGAGAGGGACCTAGTTGCTTTTTTACAAACTGATAGATTATTTAAATGACAAAGGCTGGTTTCCTTATTTTATTGTTACCCCATTATTTTACTCTATTGGGAACGCCTCAGAAGAGCTTTATTTTGCAAACCTTAAGGCCCGTAGAGACAATAAGAAACTCATAGTCCTTTCACCTTTTCTTTTTACTGAATTTTTAGGTTATAAATTTTGTAATAAAGGATTATTCGAACTTGAGTCTGAATATACTATAAGTAAAACCCATAAGTTCATTGAATTTGTCTTAAGGCTTCTCCTCACAATCTTTTTTATTCCCACGAGAGGGATGGCCGTTGTTCTAAGATCAAAGTTTCAGATAAATCTAATTGAAGATTATTACTTCCCGAGAATTGGGATCAGATCACTATGGATGCTACCAGGTGTCTCTGACTTTGAGTGGACAACTTCTGATAAAGTTTTATGGAAAAAGGAGTTTTCTGATCCATTAAGAATTTTTTTAGGTAAAAAACAAAAGTTACTGTCTTTAAAAAAATGTAAAGAATTTGGAATTCCAGAAGAGAGTAAGTTTGTTTGTATTCATGTGAGGGAAGGGGGCTTCAAAAATGATTTTGATCGAAGGCCTTACCGAAATGCGGATATTTTTAATTATATTCCTGCTATTGAAGAGCTAACAGCTCGGGGTTATTGGGTTATTCGATTGGGGGATTCTTCAATGAAAAGACTCCCAAAAATGGAGAAAGTTATTGATTATCCTTTTACCCCACAAAAAAGCTCTTACATGGACATGTTTTTGATCCAAGAATGTGATTTTTATATTGGAATGCACTCAGGGGTTTTAGATACAGCTTTTATGTTTCAAAAGCGAATTCTTATGGTGAATATGTATAATTGGACTTTGGGTTATCCTTTAAAGTCTTGTGATAGAGGAATTTTAAAACATATTTTTTCAAAAAAGAAAGGTCGCTTTTTATCTGTCGAGGAGATATTGAATGGGTCATGGAAACTTCAAAATACAGAAGGAATGCTAGATGATAATTTTGAGATGCTAGAAAATACTAAAGATGAAATTAGATCTGCAGTTGTCGAATTTCTGGATGATTCAGGGATTGTTAATGATCTTCAGAAGAAGGCCAATTTGGCCAGAGTTCGAAATACTTATGTTCTTTTCGAATCTAGCGATTGTCCTCCGGGAGAAAATATCAAAGATTTACCGCTTCTTGAAAAATATCGATATGCTTCCAGAGTTAAAGCTGCAAGTGGGTTTTTGTGTCAAGGTTTTTTACACAAAAATTGGGAGATTAACGACCGTAAGACTTTAAATGAAGTAAGGCATTGAAGTGAAAAATTTAATTTTTAAAGATCCGAAAAAGTGTGACTTTCTCCTTTATGATCAAGAAAATGGGCGAGTGATTCTTGAAGAAATTTTAAAAGGGAGAGAAGTAGAAACTTTATACGTAAGGTTTGAAAAGCTTTTCCTTGGGCCAAAGGTCTTGTTTCAGATGCTTTTAAACTTGAAGTATTTCGAATTTTGGGTTTTTAGACACAACAAATTAACATCTTTCCCAAAAACAATCTTGGGAAGGTTTTATAAAATTTATCTTTTATCCTTTATTAAGGTCGTTTCACCTAAAATAATAATTACTTATATTGATGATGATCATGGGTTTTCCTGGTTAACTCATCGTTATAAAAAGGCAGAATTTTTTGCCATCCAAAATGGTGTTCGAGACAAAAACTGTATTGGTAAATTTTTACCTCCGGCCCCTTTGCCGGGAAGTCAAATAAGTTTAACTCATTTTTTTTGTTTTGGTTCGCATGAAAAAGATATTTATGGTGAACTCGGTCACAAGGTTGAAAGGTTTATTCCAGTAGGATCTTTAAAGGCGAGTATTTTCCGTGAAAAAATATTGAAGGAAAATGAGCATCCAGATTTCGATGTCTGTACGGTATCTTGTTGGGATGAAAATGTGATGATCCATAATAAAACGAGACCTAGCTTTAAAATTGGTATGACCAGACAGCATAAGTATTTGGCCTATGCGGCCAAATTATTAAACTTAAAAGTTTGTATTGCTCTTAGAGGAAGTTCAAGGCTAGAAAGGGAGTTTTTCGAATCAATTTATGGTAAAGATGTTTTTTATCAGGCCTTTGATGAAAAAAAGTATTCGACCTATACTGCTATGAGTAGGTCAAAGGTAACAACAGCAACCTTGTCGACAACTTTGAGAGAACACTTTGGATTTGGAAAAAAAGTATTATTTTGTAATTTTACGGAAGATGAGACCTATGATTTTCCGGTCCAGGGGTTTTGGAGCTTCACGAAACTAGATAAAGACCAGTTTGTAGAGCATTTGAAGTCCCTGTTAGAAATGCCAGAGTTGACCTATACAGAAAAAACAAAGTCTGCGAGAGAGTACATTATGAATTATAGGTCAGTTCCAACACACCTTTTGATCAAGGAAGAAATTGAGCGTTTCTTATAAGGTATTCATTTTTGGGCGGACACTACTAGGTATGTTAACAAGCCTGTCTTCGAGCCATTGAGCATTACTTAGGTTAGTCGTTTGACAATTTTTGAAAGGGGGCAACTTATTTAGAAGTGTCCAAACTGGCCTGCACATAACGCTATTTTTGTTGAGTTCTTCTAAAAATAGGTCTCTCTCTTTCCGGTCTTCTAAAATGAGAGCATTGAGCCAATAGTTGGACTTACAGTCTTCTTTCTCTTTAAAAAAAGAAAACCCTATTTTTTCAAAAAAGCTCTCATATTTTTGAGCGAGGTCCCTTTTATTTTCTAGAAAGTAATCAAGTGATTCTAACTGGGCACATGCAACGGCGGCATTTAAATTAGGCATCCTGTAGTTGAAACCTACTAAGTCGTGGAAGTATTCCCATTTATGAGGTTTCTTAGCAGTTGTTGAAATATGCTTTATGTATTCGGCAATTTTTTTATCATTAGTGACGACGATACCACCACCACCAGAGGTTACGGTTTTATTCCCATTGAAACTAAAGACACCAACCTTTCCAAAGGTTCCAGTATGCTTTCCTTTGTAAAGGCTCCCTAGAGACTCTGCTGAGTCTTCGACAACAGGAATATTAAAATCTGTGCATATATTAACAATTTCTTCAATTTTAGAAGGGTGTCCCAAAATATGAACTGGAAGACAGGCCTTAATTATTTTTTGGGAAGTTTTGTTAATAGCATGGCCATCCTTTTGGGTAGTGTTTTTTTCCAAGAAATCTTTGAGTTTAGTAGGACACATTCCGAGGTTTTCTTTATCAGAGTCGATGAAAATAGGCGAAGCATTACAGTATTTGATTGCATTTGTAGAGGCGACGAAAGAAAGGGCCTGGGTTAAGACTTCATCGTATTCTTTTACTCCCACACTTATTAAGGCAAGGTGAAGCGCTGAAGTACCACTAACAGTAGCAATTGAAAACCGAGCTTTTGTGTAATCACAAATCAAATCTTCTACTTGTCCAACGAACTTACCTAGGTAGGAAACAAAGGTTGAGTCAATGCACTCATTGAGATATTTTTTTTCATTTCCTTGAAAGAATGGCTCATGCAAGGGGATGAAACCTGTGTTGTTAAAAGTGGTTTTTATAAAATCAATTGTCGAATTTATTTTTTGCATATCTTATCGTATGTTCTTGTATTTTGCGTCATAAGGGTCTTTGAAAAAGCCTAGTTGCACAGAAGAAATAATATCTCGAATACCCTCAGGGACAGTTTTTGTCGTTTTGTAGCCAAGTTTGGAAGAGATTTTTTCGAACGAAACCCTATAGTCCCTAGGATCCTCCTCCTTATGAACATATTTTATTTTTACATTAGGGATTTGTTTTGAAATCTCATCTACCAGCATTTTTTTCTGATAGTTTTCATCTGTATTTCCAACGTTAAAAACATCGAAGGCAACATCTTTTTCTGAGGATCCTATAACCGTAATAAAGGCGCGTGCTAAATCCACAACATGACAATACGGCCTCCAAAATTGTTCACCGAAAATAAGAAGCTCTTTGTCCAGTGCAAGATCTCTTGTGAATTCGTTTACCGTAAGGTCAAAGCGAGGACGTGGAGAAAGGCCGTAAACTGTAGACAAACGAAGTATTGTGGGCTTGCATATGCTGCTCTTAGGCTGATCTAGAAGAAACCTTTCAGATTTAACTTTAGTTTCTGCATAAAGAGAAATGGGGTTAAGTGGTGACTCTTCGTTGATTAAGGTTGATGGATCATCCATTTTACCGTAATTACTGCAAGTTGATGCGAACAAAAACTTTTTAACGCCCATTTCGTTGGCCAGATTATAAAAAAGCTTTGTACCCTCAAAGTTTGTTGATGTGGCCAACTCAGGCTCTTGAGCACATGCAGGGTCTCCAACAATAGACGCGAGATGAACGACGTAATCAATATCTTTCAGCGCTTTCTTTAAATCGTCCTTCTGTCTAATATCTCCTTTTATAAATTCAAAATCATTATTGTTCAGTAAGTCTACGATGGATTCACCGCCAAACTCTAGCTTGTCAATAACTCTCGTTTTATATCCTTTCTCTAGAAGCAGCCTAATCATAACGCTACCAATATACCCAGCTCCGCCGCTAACTAATACCTTTTTCATGGTGAAGTCCTTTTTGAATTAATAATCAAGGATTATCCTTCATAGATAGTTTCCTGGTCAATAAGTTACTTGGTTTTTTTCCAATATGATAATTTTTATTGAAAGTGTTGGTAATGGACAATTCGATCCTGGCAACCTATGATTTTCTTGATTTAAAGCTTTGGGGAAAGAGGATGAAAAAAAACTGTGTCGCTATTATTTTTGCCAGGGGCGGCTCAAAAGGTGTTCCGGGAAAAAATATACGCAAGCTCGGGGACCTTCCTCTAATAGCTTATTCAATAAATATAGCAAAAAAATCCAATCTAATAGATCGTGTTATTGTTTCAACTGATGATAGTGATATAGCTCAAATATCAAGAGAGTATGGCGCAGAGGTTCCTTTCTTGAGACCTAAGGAATTGGCCACAGATGTTTCTCCTGAATGGGACTCTTGGAGGCATGCGCTTAAAAGCTTAAAAAACGACCCCAAGTTTCCTGAAGTTCATACATTTGTTACTTTACCCCCAACGTCTCCTTTCCGCTCGGTTATTGATGTTGACCAATGTATAGAAACTTTCCAAGAAAATTCTGCAGATATTGTTATTACTGGGACTTCGAGCGAAAGAAACCCTTATTTCAATATGGTAAAGCTTGATTCCCATGGTTATGCTGAAGTTGTTATCGATCCTGAAAAAAAAATTTGTAGAAGGCAAGATGCTCCAACCGTTTATGATATGACAACGGTTGCCTATGTGACATCTCCTGAGTTTATTTTTAAGCACGAGTCGCTCTTTTCGGGTAAAGTTAAAATGGTATCTATCCCCAAAGAGCGGGCCATCGATATAGATACAAAATTGGATTTTTTCATTGCCGAGCAAATGTTGAAGAATGGAATGATTAATCAGGACATGTATCGGGAGTAAAGAACTTGAGAAGTATAAAAGAACTAAGTGATTTGACGGGAAGAGTTGCCCTTATAACAGGAGGGGCTGGTCATATAGGGAGAACGATTGCTGAGGGTCTTGCGGAGTTAGGGGCGTCAATTGCTATTGTGGACATTAATGCTGATGCAATGAGAGAAGTTACATCTGTGATTTCAGAAAAGTATGGCACAAAATGTGAAGGCCTCAAAGTTGATTTGGAGAACGAAGCTGAAATTAAGGAAATCCCTAGAAGGATTGAAGAAAGGTTTGGTAGTTTAAACATTGTTATAAATAATGCGGCATTTGTAGGGGAAAATAAGCTTGAAGGTTGGGTAACGTCCTTTTCAGAACAAAGCATTGAAACTTGGAGAAGGGCCGTGGAAGTGAATTTAACAGCGGCCTTTGCACTTACTCAAGCCTGTACAGACCTGTTAAAGAAATCAAAAAGAGGATCGGTGATAAATATAGGCTCAACTTATGGATTAGTTGGCCCTGATATGAGTATTTATAAAGGGACCGAAATGGGGAATCCTGCTGCTTATGCGGCAAGCAAGGGAGGGCTAATTCAACTTACCAGATGGTTGAGTACTGTTTTGGCCCCAGAGGTTCGTGTCAACTCTCTTTCTCCTGGAGGAGTTGAGAGAGGACAGCCTAAAACTTTTCAATCTGAATATGTAAAAAGGACACCGTTGAAAAGAATGGCCAGTGAAGAGGACTATAAAGGAGCCGCGTTATATTTGGCGAGTGACTTATCTTCTTACGTAACAGGACATAATTTAGTTGTGGATGGTGGTTGGACAGCTTGGTAGGTATTGAAATTTTTGGAGGAGACTTTTTGTGAACATTGTTAGCTATGAGAGCCTAGTAAGAGATTATAATGAGAGCATTAATAATATTTTGAGAGGTTTTAAGCCAAAATATGAATATCTTGAAATGTGGGTTCCTGATAGTGACCCTTATAAAAGTATTTTAAATTTGTTTGATGCGGCCCAAATTGCTGGGGAAGAAAAGATTTGTCTGCACGTTGGGAAAGAATCCCTCGAAAGTATCGATTGTAAAAACTTAAAAGCTGAAGTTGAAAAGCTTGGCGCACTCAAAGTTTCTAAAAATGATGATGGAGAAATTTTTGAATTATTTTATGGAAGTAGCGATTATCAAAATGAATTGAAAACTAGGGAAAAGTTAGTTTTAAGTGATTATAATGAGCTTTATCGAGATGGGTTGCTAGGTTTAGCGGATAGTCCGACTTATGAAGGATCTGTTCAAGAAGTGAATAAAGGGGGAGTTTTAATCAGATCTAACATGGATGGCATGAGTCTTTTTACCGAAGTTGATCCAGAAAAAACTATAATTAGGAATGTTTCTTATGCGGGAGTAAATAATAACGTCTACCGAGGGCTTTTAGAGGGGTTGTGTCGAATCATAGATGGACTACCTATTCAAGAAGCATCTGACCATGGTGTTATAAAATTGGAGTATAAGCTTCGAGATTCGTCTAAGACCAGTTCAGTCCCAGGAATTGTAACTCTCTTTAATATGCCTGATGAGTTTCAGAAAGTTAATAGTATGGTAAGAAGTCTTCTCTCAATTTTTAGGGAAAAAGTGGGTTATAATAAAACAAAAAACTTTTATGATCATGGCCCCTCAAAAGATTGGAGAGCATTAAGCCAAGATGAAAGGATAAAAACTCTCATTGATTGCATCAAAAATTTTCGCTCAGGTTTTTGCGATAAGAAATATAAAATAGAATTAACTGACCTTCAAAAAGGGGTTAAAGTTTATGTCTCAACTTCCGGAGATGTTCTTACGGGAGAAAAGCCAATTTTGTTAAGAGAGTTTGAAGATTACCTTCAAAAGAATGTTGATACAAGGTTGGAGCTTTATCATGAAGAAATTAAAGATTTAAATAAAAAAAGAATTACGGGTAGATTCTAGGAAAGGAAAAAATTATGGACTCCGTAAAAGAAGATGATGTTTTAGGTGAGCAAAGAGAAGGACTTCTTCTTGATGGTACTAAAATAGCGTGGCATCGAGAAAGGATAGAGGCTTGGTTAAGGGGAGAAAAAGTGGCCCCTATTACGGTTGATATGTCCTTAACAAGAGCATGTAATTTTGCTTGCCACTTTTGTTATGCGATGTTGCAGGAAAATGATAGGCAAATAATTAATCAAAAGGTCATTTACGACTTTTTAGAAGACTGTGCTGATATTGGGGTTAAGGCAATAAGTCTCGTTTCTGACGGTGAAAGTACCATTTCACCTGTTTTTATAAACACAGTAGTAAGGGGAAGTGAGCTGGGAATTAACATGGCCGTAGGGACCAATGCTTTCACTCTTACAGAAAGAAAACTTGAGGAAATCCTCCCTCATTTGACTTATTTAAGAGTTAATTTTTCAGCAGGAGAGCCAAAGAGATATGCTGAAATAATGGGTGTCAAAGAAGATTGGTTTTTCAGAGTTTGCGAAAATATTAAGACAATGATGAAAATTAAAAAGAGGGATAACCTTGATGTTACAATTGGTATGCAAATGGTTCTTATGCCTGAATATGAGGACCAAATCATTCCTATTGCAAAGCTGGGTCAAGAGCTTCAACCAGACTATCTTGTAATAAAGCACTGCTCTGATAACGAGGAAGGTAGTTTAGGGGTCCAATATGGAAAATATAAAGGTATGTACGAAAAGTTGAAAGAGGTCGAAACTTATTCTGAAGAAGGTGGCTATCAAGTTGTTGTGAAGTGGTCAAAAATTAAAGCTGAAGGGACGAGGAGTTATCAGAGATGTTATGGCGCTCCCCTAATGTTGCAAATGTCAGGATCAGGCCTCGTGGCACCTTGTGGAGGGCTTTTCAACGAAAAATATAAAAAGTTTCATATAGGAAATATTGCGACAAAGAGATTTAAAGATATTTTCAATTCTAAAGAGTATTGGGACGTCATGAACTACCTTGCTTCTCCAAAGTTTAATGCACAGAAAATGTGCGCTTCCCTTTGTCTGCAGCATAAAGTTAATGAATATTTAGATGCCATTGTGAAAGGACAAATTGTTTTAAGAGATCCTGCTGGAGAACCTCCTCAACATTTAAACTTCATATAAGAGGATTCTTTGTGGGTAATTTAGAAATACGCCAGGCGCTTCTCGTTGACTCAGAAATGATTTCAAAACTTCATTATAAATCTTGGATTAGGGCCTATAAAGAAATTTTGCCTGAGCAATATTTTGATCAAATAAGCTTGGAAAAAACGAATGAACATTGGTTCAGAATTCTTGCCGAGCAAGGCCAGGAATCAGTATTTTTATTGGCCTTTAATGGTGATGAATTTGTCGGCTTTATAAATGGTGGGCCTTCTCGTGATAGGGAATCACAGGGAGCAGAGCTTTACGGGCTTTTTGTTAAAAATGAAAATAAAGGAATTGGGACATTTTTGTTGAAAAATTTTGTATCGGACTTGCGAAAAATAAATTACGAATCTTTTCATGCTTGGGTTTTGAACGAATCTAGGGCCTTTGGGTTTTTTACGAAAATGGGGGGAGTTTCAACCAAATTTATACAAGAAGAAACTGGTGTTCCTCACGTCACTTTTAAAGAAACAATGCTTTCTTGGAAGCGTATATAACTTAAGTTAAGTCTTTCTCGTGGTTATAAATGTTTGAGAGATATAGTTGTCTTTTTAAATAAAATCTGAAAGACTTGGTGTACTAAACCTAATAGTAGTGCGAGAGAATTAACATGTCTGAACCCCTTTCGAAGAGAAAAAAAGTTCATGTAAAAACACTAAATAAAATGAAAAATGGAGGGGAACCCTTAAGCTGGATTACGGCCTACGACTATCCTATGAGCAGTGCAGTGGAAGAGGCAGGGATAGATATGATTCTTGTTGGTGATTCTGGTGGAATGGTTCAATTAGGTTATACAACAACAAATCCTGTCACAATGGATGAAATGATCACGATGACTAAGGCCGTGAGGAGAGGTGCTCCAAACACTTTTATAGTGGGTGACATGCCTCAGGGGTCTTATGAGATTGGTGATAAAGAAGCAGTTCAGAGTGCTTTAAGGTTTGCTAAAGAAAGCCTTTGTGATGCGGTTAAATTGGAAGGTGGCAGGAGGGTTCGCTCTCAAATAAAGTCCATTGTTGATGCAGGAATTCTGACAATTGGCCATCTAGGGCTAACTCCACAGAGTGCCTCATCTTTTGGTGGCTATAGTGTACAAGGAAAAACTCAGGAAAGTTTTGAAGAAATTTTTGAAGACGCTTTGGCGGTTCAAGATGCAGGAGCATGTGCATTGTTATTGGAGGCCATGCCTTCAGAGCCGGCAGGCCAAATTGCGAGGCAGTTAAAAATACCAGTTTATGGAATTGGTGCAGGTAATTGTGTTGATGGGCAACTCATTATTCTCCATGATATGATAGGACTATACCCAGTTTTTAGACCATATTTCGCCAAAAATTATATCCCTACCATAATGGATGATTTTTCAAAGTATATTAATTCTTTTGAAGATATAAAGAAGCTTGGTCGAGAATCTCAAAGAGATGGGCTTTTTGTTATGGTTAAGATGGCGGTTGAATCTTATATTAAGGATGTAAAGTCTAAAAAGTTTCCTTCGGTGGAATTTTCATATCCTATCAAAGATGAGCACTTGAAAGATTTAAGAAAGTCCAAGTTTTGGTCGAGCGCTAGGTCACATGAAAGAGGAATCTTGAGCGATCAAAGTTTAACTTGCTGAATATATATAATTCTTTATATTCATCTCATGGATTGGGACTCAATAGAAAAATTATTTAACTTTTATGAACCAGCGGTTCATAACGTATTTTTGATATTTGGAGAGGAAAGATGAAAGTTTCAGATTATATAGCAGAGTTTTTTGCAAAAAAAGGCATTGGCCATGCTTTTGTTGTGACCGGAGGGTGCATCGTCCATTGTATAGACTCATTGGCCAAAACAGATGGAATTCAATATATCCCTGTTCAACACGAGCAAGCTGGAGCAATGGCAGCTGATTCCTACGCAAGGGTCAAAAATAGTGTTGGGTTGGCCATGGCGACGAGTGGGCCGGGGGCGACAAACTTATTGACTGGAGTATGCTGCTCCTATTATGACTCTATTCCAGTTTTTCTTGTGACCGGACAAGTTCCTGCTGGTCAATTGAAAAGGGACAGTAAAAGTAGACAGATAGGTTTTCAGGAAACCGATGTTGTAAGTATCTTCGAATCGGTAACAAAGTATAGTGCTCTCATTGATGATGCTAAAAATATTAGATACGAATTAGAAAAAGCTTATCATTTGGCCACAGAAGGAAGACCTGGTCCAGTTCTCTTAGATATTTGTGATGATGTTCAAAGGGCCAATATTGATCCTAAGGAACTGAAGTCCTTTGTTCCTCCCAAGGAAGAAGGGAAGAGGGACTATATCCTTGATAAAATGGGTGAAGTTTTGGAATTGTTAAAGAATTCTGAGAGACCGATTTTAATACCTGGTCAAGGAATAAGACATGGAAACGCAATAGAATCATTTTTAAAACTGGCCGATATGTTACAAGTGCCTATTGCTCCAACTTGGGGGGCCATGGACTTTCTTTCTTTTGATCACCCTCTTGTTGTAGGAAACTTTGGTGTTACTTCTGGGAGGAGTGGAAATTTTGCAGTCCAAAACTCCGATCTTGTGTTGGCCATTGGAACAAGGCTAGACACTCATGAAACGGGACCTCGCGTGAATACTTTTGCCAGGGGGGCCAAAAGAGTCATGGTGGACATTGATGAGTCAGAGCTGGAAAAATTTAAAAAAATGGATTACAAAATCAATGTCCCAATACAGGCAGATGCCAAAGAGTTTATTTCTGTTTTTATAGAAAGCATTAAAGATTTTCCAAAGAAGGATATCTCTCCGTGGAGAGAGCGAGTAAATAACTGGAAAGAAAAATATACATGTTGCTTGGGTGAATACTATGATCAGAAGGAAAAGGTTAATCCTTACGTTTTTATGCGTGAACTCTCTAAGCTTTCTCCTGATGAATCCTATATAATTCCTGATTGCGGAGGAAATCTTATTTGGACGATGCAAGGCTATGAAATAAAAAGTGGACAGAGATTACTTACATCTTTTAATCATTCTCCAATGGGTTATGCTGTTCCAGGTGCAATGGGTGCCGCATTAGCTACTGACAAACCCATTATTTGCATTACTGGTGATGGTGGTTGTCAAATGAATATTCAAGATTTGGCCACTATTGTTTATTATCAGTTGCCTGTTAAAATTTTTCTTATGAATAATCATGGGCATGGAATCATACGACAGACCCTGAATACGTGGCTAGACAAAAGACATAATGCTATTGGAAAAGATAGTGGGCTTGCTGAGCCAGACCTGGTAAAGGTGGCAGAGGCCTATGGACTTCGCACGATTTCGATATATGACCATAGCGAAATTAAAGATAAAGTGAATGAAGTTTTTAACTTTGAGGGACCGATTTTTTGCAATGTGGAAATGAAACCTGACCAGGTTCTTGAGCCCAAACTTGTTTTTGGAAAGCCTATTGAAGATTCTGCACCTTTGCTGAATCGAGAAGAGTTTAATGCGAATATGATTGTGCCTCCGGTTGATTAAGGGTAATGGCATTAAGGAAAATTTTTTGAAAAGGGAAAAGCTTGTATGGGGAGAAATAAATCAGCGTTATTAGTTTCTCATGAGAACGATTTACCTTTTCTAAAGAAGAACTTTCCAGGTCATGAATTTATCGCTCAACAAGAGTTTCTACTTGACCTTAAGGATATTAAGTTTGAGACCTGCTTAAACTTTTTTTGTGTGAGTGATGGAAGTTCTAAAGAGTTATCTGAAATTGTTTATTTAATAAAAAACTGGTTTAGGGATGAATCAGGGCAGGATATTAGGCAAAATGAGGGTATTTCTATTGGCCCAAGTTTAGGTCAAATTTTTTTGGTTGCCTTTGCCTATTTTCATAAGAATTTTTTTGCAATCCAGCGAGTTTTGGAGAAATACGAAAAGTTATATATTTCAGAAAATGTGACTTTTTCTGTTAAGGTAGCGGCCAGTTTTTTTTCGAATCGAGTTTCTTTTTTTAACCCTGGGCATACTGAAACCTATTTTCAGAAGTCATCCTATAAAGAAGGGTTAATGTTTCAGTATCCTAATGAACATAAATTTTCGAAATGGGGGAGACTTATTCAAAAGCCTTTTCTTTTTGTTACAAGGAGAAAAAAGCATCTCAATTTATTCGACTGGACGACTAAGGAGATTTCAAAAAGGGATGATGTATTGGCCCAGAACAGTATTTATCCTTGGAAGGGCTACTACTTTAGGAAGAAAAAAAGGACATTTGAAGAAGCAGAAAAAATTTTTCCATCTATCCTTGATGAAAACTATATAAATGTTGCATTTGTTAAAAGCAGTTTAGAAAGGAAAGGCATTTTTTGGGATCAACGCTTAATAGAAGGTTGTGTAAAGATCTTTAAATATTATTATGAAAAAAATAGGTCATTTTTAATACATAGTTATAGTCTCTATAAAGAACTTTTTAGTTACTATAGGCCAAAGCTTGTTAGTATTCCTGGAGAAGCACACTATGCTTACGTTTTGGCCTTGCAAATTGCACGTAAAATGGGGATTAAGAGCATTCTTATTGTTGATGGCTATCCAACTGTTTGGGCGCCTCATATCATTTATAAAGATGAAACTGGGAAAAAAACTCTTTTTGATTACTATGCTGGCTTCGGTCCAGGTGGGGTTGATCATTTTGCCTCTATGGGCATATTAAAAAGACAGATTTTCCAGATGGCACCGCCCTTGATTTCAAGTTTGAAAAATTTAAAGGTTAACCAAGAAAATAATAAAGCACTTATTATGTTTCCATACCCAAAAAATGGAAACCCCCAAACTTTTTGGGACCGCAGGAGAGAGTACGTCAAAGAGGTTTATAAGGTTTTAGACAAGGGTCACTTTGATCAAATAGGAATAAAAATTAAACCAGGTATGCCTAATGAGGCCAATGAGGATAAAGATGCACTTCTAAATATCTTTGAAAAAGAGATAGCGGAAGGCCTTGTTATTCTAGAGGAAGGCCCTATGTATAAATGTATTGCACGTTATAGAGTTTTAGTTAGCGGTCTTTCGACAACTCTTTTTGAAGCAAAGTTTTTAGATATTCCCTTTTACATTTATGAACCTTCTTATGGTGGGGTTACGGACAAAGAAATTAGTATGGGTTGTTTTTATTCGAGAGATGAAGTCGCTAGAAATATTGTTGAATTAGAAGAAAATATAAATAAGAACAGGTCTGTTAAAGTTCAAAAGACCTATCTTTTGGAAGGGGATGATCTTTTATCCTTTGATTTCGGAAAACTTTATTAATTTTTAAGGCAAACAAACTTAATGGAAATAGTAAAAAAAATAGCAGAATTTAAAGACTTTATAGGAAAAAACGTTTGGTATTTATTGAAGCTGTCTATTTTTTTAGGCCTTATGTGGTTTATTGTAGAACTTCTCTTTATTTATGTTTTGCAGTCCTTTTTTAAATCAATAGGTCTTGCTGGTGAAAACGAGCTTTTTGTACCAGAGTTTTTTCCAAACTCTGCTTCAGGCTCTCTTATTCTTTTAGCAGGTTTTGGACTTTTCCGTTCAGTTGTTTATATTTTTAAGGATTATTATACGGGCCTTACGAACCAGGCCTTTATGAGAGGACAAAGGGATAGACTGTTAACATACTGTTTAAATAATGCGGCGGTAGTGAGTAAGCATGAGGTTATAACTGTTTTCAATGAGAGGGTGAGTCACTGTGGAGGTACGATCCTGCAACTTGCTATCATCATCCATACTGTGACTACCTCTGCTCTCCTTTTTTTTTACGGCTTTAGCATTGCTCCTTTGGAACTGATTTTGGGACTCTTTCTTATATCGCTCCTTATTTGGCCTTTAAAAATACTGGATAAAAAAATAGCCCTTTATGGACAGGGAGTTGTCAAAGAGTCTCAGAATTCAAATAAAATATTGATGCTAGGTCTCCAGAATAACTTCTTTCTTAAGCTTTACAACTTGTTAGGTGGTGAAATTAAAAAAGGGAGGGACTCTCTCGAAAAATATGAACACTATTTTAAGATGCACTACTTGGTCTTGTCGTTAAAAAATGCCGTTCCTATGTTTGGTGGGCTTCTAATTATTGCTATTATTGCTTGGATTAGCCTGAACTATACGCTAACTCCTAAAATGAAATTGCTCTCATTTTTTTATATTTTTATGAGAATTACCCAATCAGTGGGACTTTTGGCCCAAACGATTGCTAATATTAGGCTCCATTGGAAAGGCCTTGAAGATCTCTTAGAATGGCATTCACTTATGAAAAATTCCAATAAAGACGAGCTCGTAAAAGAGAAGAGCTTGAATCCACATTGTGATGAACTATCCAAAGTTTTGAAAAGTGATTCTATTCACCTTTCTGGGGATGATATTTCTTTTGGCTTTACTTCAAAAAGACCTCTGATGAGTGGGCTAAGCTTCAAAGTTGAACAAGGGGAAACCCTTCTTATTAAAGGGCCCTCTGGTTCTGGAAAAAGTACTTTATTAACTTTAATTACAGGGCTTAATAAATTGGATAGTGGAAGGATTTCGGTTAACGGTCATGATGTAAATACTATTTATCCTTTTTTAAGGAAAAAAATAGCATATGTCGGCCCAGAGCCTTTTCTTATTCCAGGGTCGGTAAGAGAAAATTTGCTTTATGGAAACGAAGATAAGGATTGTTTGGGTGAAAAGGATATATGGGATGCTTTAAAACATGCGGAAATTGATGATGCTGTAAAAAACTTGCCTTTAAAGCTTGAAGAGGAGCTTAATGAAATCACGCAACTTTCAACGGGACAAAAACAGAGGCTTTCTTTGGCAAGAGCATTTTTGAAAAACCCCAAAATATTAATATTAGACGAGGCCACTGCTAATTTAGACTCCAAGACTGAGGAGAAAATTATTAACAGGTTGGAGCATTTTAAGGATGACAAAATTACAATAATTATAAGTCATAAAGATAGCTTTAATAATATGGGCTCTGAAATCATCGCTTTAGGGTAAAAGTATGAACAATAAATTTTTTAATGATATTTTTAGAAGGTATCCAGTTTTAGAAAATGTTAGAGAACCTATCTATAACTCTTTTATTCACATGGTTAAAACATTTGAAGGGGGAGGAAAACTATTGGTTTGCGGTAATGGTGGAAGTGCAGCTGATGCCGATCATATAGTAGGGGAATTATTAAAGGGCTTTATAAGCAAAAGAAAATTAACTAGGAAGCAATTGGAACCTTTTAAAAATAACTTTCCTGGAGAAGAGTCTTTTTTTTACGATAATCTCCAAGGGGGAATTCCGGCGATTTCTTTAACATCAAATGGTTCAATTAACACTGCTATTGCCAACGATACAAATCCTGAGTTTATTTTTGCTCAACAAGTTTATGCTTTGGGTAAGGAGGGAGATACCTTTTTGGGAATTTCAACATCAGGAAACTCCAAAAATGTTGTCCATGCGGCTAAAGTTGCGAAGGCCCTTAATATGAAGACGATTGCTTTGACGGGAAAGGGGGGAGGACTTCTTAGGGAGCACTGTGATTATACAATAAATGTTGGAGCAAATTTGGTTCATGAAGTTCAAGAATTGCATCTTCCTGTATATCACGGCCTTTGTGCTGCTTTGGAAGACTACTTTTTTGAAGAATGTGCTGGAGACTTGGGAAGTATGAAAATATCTTCTGGGCCTTTAGAAAAATATGGCAAGCAAAAAAATAAGTTAGGTGATGTAGAGCTTATAGTTTTTGACTTTGATGGAGTCTTTACTAATAACAAAGTCATTGTTAACCAAGAAGGAGTTGAAAGTGTGGTCTGTGATAGGTCAGATGGGCTTCTTTTAAAAGAGATAACTAAACTTAGAATTCCCATGTTCATTTTATCAACGGAAACAAATAAAGTTGTTAAAGCGAGGGCATCTAAGCTCAATATTGAATGTAAATCTGGATGCAATGACAAAGAATCTTTCCTGAAATCATTTTGTGCGGAGAAAAATATAGACCTTGAAAATGTGGTCTATCTAGGTAATGATGTTAACGATTTGAAGGCCATGGAGTCTGTTGGTTTCAGTATTGCACCACAAGATGCTAATCCAGAAATTAAAAGCATGGCCTCATTTGTTTTAAAATCAAAAGGTGGGGATGGTGCTATTAGAGAATTTTGTGAATTGATTTTAAAAAATAACAAACACTGGAGTTGAAAATGTCTGTTTTTATTATTGCTGAAATTGGAATTAATCATAATGGGGATGTTGATCAGGCGAAAAAGCTTATTGACGTGGCAAGTGTCTCTGGGGCCAATGCTGTAAAATTTCAAAAAAGAACTCTGGATATTGTTTATACTAAGGAAGAGCTTGCGAAGGCGAGGAAGCATCCTTATGGAACAACGAACGGTGATTTAAAAAAGAGACTTGAATTTGACAAAGATGACTACAAAGAAATAGATAGATATTGCAAAGAGAAAAAAATTCATTGGTTTGCTTCGGCCTGGGATCTTGAAAGCCAAAAATTCTTAAGAGAGTTTGATTGTAAATATAATAAAGTGGCCTCTGCTATGCTTACTGATTTAGACCTTTTAGAATTAATCGCGGAAGAAAAAAGACATACATTTATATCAACGGGGATGTCGACGATAGAGGAAATTGAAAGGGCGGTGGCCGTTTTCGAAAAACATAACTGTCCTTATGAGTTGATGCATTGTAATAGCACTTACCCTATGCCTGTTGAAGAGGCGAATTTAAGAACGATGGAAACTTTAAGGAAAAAATTTAATTGTGGTGTCGGCTACAGTGGTCATGAGACTGGACTTGCTGTGTCTTATGCAGCTGCGGCTTTAGGTGCAACTTCATTAGAAAGGCATATTACCTTAGATAGAGCGATGTTTGGTTCTGATCAATCAGCTTCTATTGAGCCTATGGGATTTATGCAACTTTGTGGTGCCGTAAGAAATATTGAAAAGTCTTTGGGGGATGGTGTAAAACGAGTTTATTCTGGTGAAGAAGCCGCAAAGGCAAAATTAAGAAAGCAATAATATTAGAAGGAAGGAAGTTCTTGAGGGCTTCCTTCCTTTTTTAAAATATATTTTTCCATTAAAACTTCGCAGAACCTAAGATCGTCTAAGTTATCAATTTCAAACATTTGCCAGAAATCCATAAGAGTCATTCCGATCCTCCCTCCAAGCCGATTGTTTAGAGTTCTCAAAATGGAGGGTTTAAATATATAGAAGGAGCCATTTTCTACAAACTGTGGTGAAAAGTCCTGTCTTCTTTTCCTATTTTTGTGATCGTAGTTGATGCTCTCAAGCTCTCCCTTATTATTTTTTTCCCAGAGAAACATATCATCTATTTTTGAAGCAGAAAAAAGGGAATCATATCTATTTTTAATAAAGTCTGAAATTCCTTTAGAGAGGTCATTCTTTCCTCTTAAGGGAGAAGTTACTTGCATTGCTACGACGATATCAACTGGGCCAGTTTGCTTCTCAATCATATCGAGAGCATGCTGCCAAGCTGATTCAGAGGTAGCTTTATCTCCAGAAATGTCATCAGGTCTTTTTATACAATTAGCACCGAACCGGTTGGCCGTTTCCAAAACTTTGGAAGAGTCTGAAGAGACCCAGACTGAGCTAATTTCTTTGGTTTGAAGAGCTCTCTCCGTTGTCCAAGATAAAAGAGGTCTACCACAAAAATCAACAATATTTTTATCAGGAATTCCTTTAGAGCCACCTCTTGCAGGGATAATGGCAACAATATTTTTTTTCATAAATCCTCTTAATACTTGATGCCCCAATCATCAAATTTCGAAACAACAGAATCATCTTTGAGGAGTGATTTCGCATATCTATTGTAATTTTTCTTTGAATAATTGAAGAGCTCATCAGCTTTATTTTGGGTCACAAAGGTTTCTTTTTTGCACTCCACAATAAGAGAGGTCAGGGGGTCTCTGTCAAAGCCAGTGATTTTGAAGTTTATTTCATACTTTCCATCAACAAGTCTGTGGATTAGTCCATGCTTGTTATAGAGCTCATCGTTGAGGTCTTGCCAAACAGGGGGAAGACTATCTATGTGGAGGGGTTCTTTCATTTCTTTTATCGAAGAACCATTAAAGGGACTTTTGACAATATTGGTAAACCCTAACTTATCAAAGAGAACCCGCATCATTTCAAAATCATACGAATAAAGGTGGGCGTAACCTCCAATAAATTCATTAAGCCCTCTGTCAAAAAGAATGGTGTCTTGGCCTGGAGAAACGATAAAGTTCATAAACATACCGCCAAACCCTAGATCCTGCCTAATATTAACGTCTTCACTTTTAGCGGCCTTAAAAAAATTTTCATCTTTTTCAACATAGGCCTTGGCAATAACCTCAAGATCTGGAGTAAGCATTCTAAATATTCCGCCCGGCCTTAAGACTCTATTTATTTCCGAAATAACCATCGGTAGCTTGATATGGGGAATATGTTCAAAGACATGAGAGCAAAAAACAATTTCACACGAGTTATCAGGGAGGTCCATTTTTGAGGCGTCACCGGCAATTTTGTCTCCGGTCGTTTTTTCAATTTTGTGGTCGAGAACATGCCACCCTTCTTTGTACCAAATAGGACTAGCACCTAAGCATAATTTTATATTTTGACTCATTTTTATTCCTTAAGGTCTTTTATGAAATTAATTCGATATAAAATCCTATCCCAATAGAAAAAACTTAGCAAATGGGGTTAGGAACAAATATTTTCTCTAGAAGAACTCTTAGCTCACCACCATCAGCGCATTTTAGAGGGTCAAGCTTTTCGTCTTTTTCTAAAACCTTTCCTTGGTATATTTCATGAATACTCAAAACTTTGAAGTAATGCTGTTTGGCCAATTTTGAAATTGATTGAGAATTAAAAAAGTAAGTATGGGGAATATCGGTTTTATAATTTAGAAAATAAGACTCATTGCAATTTGGGACTTCAATAAAAAGAAGCCCCTCATCATTTAAGATGTCATGAAATTTAGAAAGAACGTTATGGATATTTGTAACGTGTTCTAAGGAATGGGAAGCTGTAATCAGGTCATATCCACTGGTTACTTCATTTAAATTTGAAAATATGGAATGAACAACCCCTTTTTCTTTATGAGCATTGCAGAATTTTTTATCAGGTTCGAGAAGGTTGACTTGGATGTTGGGAAGTCTGGCCATCAAATAAGAAATTTCACCATGTCCTGCACCAAACTCCAACGTTTTTTTTATGCGATGTTTTAGATCCGGAACAGTATTTGTTATCATTTTTATTTGGTGGGTCGCTCGACAGTTTTCATCTAAATTTTTTCCAATAATTTCGTAAGATACAGCTTTATTGTCCCAGAAGAGGCCTTGATAATAGCTTTTGAGATCCTGATCACTAGGCATAGGGTGCAGCCAACTTAAATGGGTTTCAGGACATTTGACAATTTTTTTTCCTTTAAAGATTTTTTCTGAATTTTGGATCTGTTGAAATACTTTGACCTTATTTTTTATTTTTTGAGGAAGTGGAAAACCTTTAAGGTGGAGTGAAGACAGAAGCTCTTTAAATTTAATTTTAATTTTTGTTCGTCTGGAAAGGTTCTTAACTGTTATGTAATCCGTCATTATTTGCGCTTTTGGTAATAACAATGAATGAGGGCTGGTTTCTGTATCAACAGTTTTCAATGAAGGTCCCCTTTATGAAAAAATTAAAATTATTATGGCCGATTTTATCACGATAATCAAAAAGTCCTTAGGTTGAATTGCCAACAAGGATGGGCAAATGCTAGGCTTTTGGCTTTGTATACCCTATTTAAAGGAATTTAGATGGAGCGTTTAATTTACTTTAATGGAAAATTTGTTCCAGAAATCGAGGCCAAGGTCTCAATTTTTGACTCTGCCTTAATGTTCGGAGATATGGTCTTTGAAATGACAAGATCTTTTAATGGCAAGCAATTTAAACTAAGAGAGCATCTTGAGAGACTTTATAAATCGATTAAGTACGTAAGAATCCCTTTGGAAATGACAATCGATGAAATGGAAGAAAAATGTCATGAAACAATTAAGGTTAACCAAAAGGCCTTTATGCCACATGATGAGCATCGACTTATGATTAATGTAAGCCGAGGCCCCTTGTCTATTTACCATGAGATCTTTCCTCAAGCTGAAAGAGGGCCCAATGTTATTATCGCCGATTTTCCCTTAAAGTGGACTGTTGCTGGGATGGGGGAATTATATGATAGAGGCATTAATGCTGTGATTCCAAGCCAAAGGGCCATTCCTGCATCTTTGCTTGACCCTAAAATAAAAAATAGAAGCCGGCTTCATTATCAAATGGCCAATATTGAAGTCTCTAATTGGAAAGGAGATAATAATTGGGCACTCCTCTTGGACCCTGATGGTTATATTGCTGAAGGAACAGGTGATAATTTTTTTATCGTTAAAGACGGTATCATTATAACCCCAGAAGGAAGAAATATTTTAAGAGGGGTTAGCCGAGATACTATTTTTGAAATTGCTAAAGAATTAAAACTCCAGTGTATTGAAAAAAATATTGACCCCTACGATGTTTACAACGCAGACGAAGCTTTTATGACGGGGACACCCTTTTCCATTTTACCTGTGACCGGTCTTAATGGGGAGGTTATAGGTAGTGGAAAAATGGGGCAAATAACTAAAACTCTTATCAAAAAATGGGGGCAAAATGTCGGAGTTGATTTGATCGAGCAAATCAAATCATTCAACGAAGAAACCCAAGGGACAAACGCTTCAGCTCCATCCCCCTA
Organism: Bacteriovoracales bacterium; assembly: GCA_028346125.1. Taxonomy (GTDB): domain Bacteria; phylum Bdellovibrionota; class Bacteriovoracia; order Bacteriovoracales; family Bacteriovoracaceae; genus UBA7317. Next base: position 93,763 of record JAOMEV010000001.1, read on the forward strand.
TTCTTTTAAAAAGTGAGTTCTAAATGAATAGATTAGGTTTTATGCAGGGAAGGTTGTCTCCTGTCATCAATGGTAAAATTCAGTGTTTTCCATGGTCAAATTGGAAAGATGAGTTTCCAATTGCTTCAGAGGGTGGTTTTTACCTTATGGAGTGGACTCTTGATCAGGAAAACCTTTATGAAAACCCATTGATGACTGAAAAAGGTCGTACGCTAATTAAAGGCCTAAAAGAAAAATATAATATCAAAATTGAGTCATTAACAGGTGATTGCTTTATGCAATCACCCTTCTATAAAAGTGAAGGGCCCCAAAGAGAAGAACTTTTAAAAGATTTGATAAATATTTTAAAAAGTTGTGCTTTGGTTAATATTAGGTATGTGGTCATACCGCTTGTTGATAATGGAAGGCCTGAAAATAAAAAGCAAGAAGCTCTTCTGTTTGAAGCGTTACTGAAATTAAATGAGTTTCTAGATGCAAATGAGATGAGTATTGTTTTTGAGTCAGAACTTCCTCCTCAAGAACTTAAAAACTTTATTAGAAAGTTTCCTAAGAAAACTTTTGGTATTAATTATGATAGTGGTAATAGTTCTTCCTTGGGCTTTGATCCTGCGGAGGAGTTTGATGCCTATGGAGAAAGAATATTAAATATTCATATCAAAGATAGAATTCTTGGTGGGACAACAGTCCCTCTCGGGACAGGGAATACAGACTTTAAAATAGTTTTCAAAAAAATTTCAGAAATAGATTATAAGGGGAATCTTATTCTTCAAACTGCCAGGGCCGATGACGAAAACCACATAGGTGCTTTAAAAAAATATAAAAAGTTTGTTCACAATATTATGGACCGTTTATGAATTTGAATTTAGAGGGAAAAACATTTTTCGTATCAGGATCTACACAGGGGATAGGCCTAGGAATTGCGAAAGGACTTCTGGAGGAAGGGGCCAATGTAATTCTCAATGGTCGAGATCAAGAAAAGTATGAAAGTATAAAAATAAATTTAATAGGAAATCACGAGTTTATCTCTGGAGATGTTTCTGAGCAGGAAGGTTCCATACGAGTTTTTTCTTTTTTGGAAGAAAAAGAGTCTTTAGATGGACTCGTCTGTAATGTTGGAAGCGGATCTTCTGTGCCACCGGGCCAAGAGACTCAGAGTGAATGGGAAAGAGTGCTTAAAACAAATTTTTTTAGTGCCACTAACCTTATTGAGAAATGTCTTCCTCTTTTGAAAAAATCTGGAGGAAATATCATTTGCATTTCTTCTATTTGTGGTCAAGCTGCCTTGGGCGCCCCTTTAACTTATTCGGCTTCAAAAGCTGCGCTCAACTCTTATATTAAAGGTCTTGCAAGAGTCGTTGGAAAAGATGGGATTCGGGTTAATGCTATTGCTCCTGGAAATATTATTTTCCCGGGGTCTGTTTGGGAAAGAAAAACAAGAGAAGATAATGTGTCCGTCCAGAAAATGTTAGAGAAAGAAGTCGCCTTAAAAAGACTGGGCGGGCCAGAAGAAATTGCTCATCTTGCTTGCTTTCTCTCTTCAGCTAAGGCCTCATTTATTACGGGGTCTTTAGTGGTTGCTGATGGTGGACAACTTAGAAGCTAGGGGAAATAATGGCCTTTTTACAGAAATTTAATTTAGAAGAAAAGGTAGGCCTAATTACGGGTGCTGCGGGCCTTTTGGGAAAAGAACATGCCTATGCTTTGGGTGAAGCGGGTGCGACAGTTTATATCACAGATCTAAACCAAGAGGTTTGTGAGAAGGCATGTGTTGAAATAAAAAAAAATTGCTTAAACCCTAAGTCAGTATATATACCTTTAGTGTTGGATGTGACTCAAGAAGACTCCGTTAAAAAGGCATTAGGCCATGTGATTGAAACCTCTGGAAAGATAGATATTCTGATCAATAATGCTGCGATCGATCCAAAGATAAAGAATAATCAATTAGAAAATACAAGCCGTTTAGAGAACTTTCCCCTTGAGTCTTGGCTTTTTCAAATAAATGTAGGCCTTACGGGAGCATTTTTATGTGCCAAGCACTTTGGAAATTGGATGGCTGAAAATGGGGGAGGGGTTATTCTTAATATGGCATCTGACCTTTCTGTAATGGCCCCAGATCAGCGGATTTATCAATTGGATGGTATTGGTGAAAAACAACAGCCTGTTAAACCAGTTACTTATTCCGTCATTAAGTCCGGGTTGGTTGGTTTGACTAAATATCTCTCAACTTATTGGGCCCATAAAAATGTAAGGGCCAACGCTATATCTCCTGGAGGCGTTTTTAACCAACAATCGGATGAGTTTGTGAAAAAGCTGACACCTCTTATTCCTTTAGGACGAATGGCAAATGCTGATGAGTACAGAGGCTGTATTCAGTTCCTTTGCTCTGATGCTTCAAGTTATGTTAATGGAATCAATTTGCTCGCGGAAGGGGGTCGTTCTGCTTGGTAATCTTTTTTGCAAGAATCGTAAACCCCGTCGTGAAGAGGGTCGGGCTTAATTTCATAAGAACTTTGTCTATTTTAATTTTTTTCATAGAACTTACGAAGTAAGGGGCCGAGTAAAAAAACTCTGAAGAAAAATCTTCGACCTTCTCGAGTGAGCATGAATGAATCATTTCGAGGAATCCCTTATGAGTAAAATATTTTATGTGAGGGTTCTCCCACTCTTTCCTATCAATAAAAAACTTTTGAGTATCGAGGTCACCAGTGAATAAAAATTTGAAACGGAAATAAAGGGGAAAATGGTTGGGGACGTGTATTAAGATATGTCCATTTTTTTTTAATTTTCTTTCAAGAGTTTTGAGGAGTTTATCTGGGTAAAGAAGATGTTCGAGTAAATCTTTACATATAATGAGATCGTAGGTTTCATTTACTTGTGAAAGGTTATCTTCATCTATATTTTTTGTATAAAAACAATTTCTAAAACCCAAGGATTGACACTTTTTGAGTGCGCCCTTGTGGCCATCAACCCCGTCTATTGTAAATTTTCTATCGATAAAAAATTGTGAAAAATGTCCGTTACCACACCCAACATCAAGAATCGATTCGATATTGATTTTTTTAATAAGTTTTTTATAAATATTGGTCATATAATTGGGGCGCTCTGAAATGGCCTCATAGTCGATGTCTTTAAAGTTTAGGTCATTATTTTGCTCTGTTTTCATTAGACCCACCTCAATGTGTTCTTTACATTTTTAAAAAATTTGAGAGAACTTTTAACCCAATAGATCCACTTTTTTCTGGGTGAAACTGCGTGGCCAAAAAGTTATTTCGTCCAGCGATAGCAGGTATCTGAATGCCGTTGTAATTTGTTTTAGCAATGATGTCAGAAGAATTTTCAGGAACTGCCATAAAGGAATGCACAAAATAAAAGAAGGGCCTTTGAGGAAGTCCCTTTAAAATGGGATGGAGGTTTGGTGATTGATTGATAATGTTGTTCCATCCAATATGGGGAATTTTATGAGTAAGGCCTTCACTCCCTTGGGATGGAATTTCTTTGATTGAACCTTTTAAAAGTGAAAGACCTACATGATTACCAAATTCACAGCTATTTTCAAAAAGAAGTTGAAGACCTAAACAGATACCTAGAAATGGCCTTTCTAAGGAATTGAACTCTTTTATGGCATCTATAAGTTCTCTTTGACGAAGTTCTTCCATTGCATTGTGAAATGCGCCTACGCCAGGAAAAATAAGATAGTCAGAAGAGAGTATATTTTTAGCATTTTGTGCCAAACCAACTTTACAGTTGAGAGATTTAAAAGCATTGGCCACACTTTTAAGATTTCCGACCCCATAATCTACTATCGTTACCTCTTTCATAAATCTCTCACATTTATTTGCTGGTCGATGGCATATTTTTTAATATCTCTAAGAGTGTGCTTTGAGTAATGAAGGACATGGGCCATGGAAACAGCGTCAGCTTTTCCTTCGACTACAACGTCTCTGACATTTTCTAAACGGCCCATACCGCCGCTTGCAATAACAGGGACAGGGACTGACGTTGAGATTGTTTTTATAAGATCAATATCAAACCCTTTTTGGGTACCTTCTTTATCAATAGAAGTTAAGAGAATTTCCCCAACTCCTAGTTCGACAGCTTTCTTTGCCCATTCAACAGCGTCTAGGCCAGTTTTTTCTCTACCATTATCTGTATAGGACTCCCACTTAGATTCAGATTTCCTTTTGGCCTCTATAGAAAGAACAATGCATTGAGAACCAAATTTTCTTGAGGCCTGTTTGATTAGCTCCGGACTATGGATCGCAGCTGTGTTAATTGCTACTTTATCAGCTCCAGAACGCAGTAATTCCTGTATATCATCAATACTTCTTACGCCACCACCTACGGTGATTGGAATATAAATATCCTCAACAGTTTTTTTTACAATATCAGAGAGGTTATTTCTGCCATACAGACTGGCCACAATATCCATATAGATAATTTCATCAGCTCCACCCTCATAGTACTTTTTCGCAAATACATTAGGGTCGCCGACAACTCTAAGTCCTTCAAGGTGGATACCTTTAATAAGATTTGGTCCTTTTATATCAAGACGAGGAATAATTCTTATTCGGTTTGTCATTATTCTTCCTACATAAAAACAAGTTTGAACGTATTTTAATCATATAATCTTTATAAGTATATCGATGTTCTAAAAATTGATGCTTTTGTTTGAAAGAGCTATTAGAGGAGTGAGCGGTCATTGAATTTTCTTTTTTAGTTTGATAGTCTCAACTGGTTTTAAGGTTCTTTCGTTCAGGTTAGGGGAAAAAGCTTGTCCTTGGGAGTTATGTTTCACCATTTTTATGATGATATTCATCCAAAGGGACAAGGTGCCATATCCGAAAAAGAATTTGAGTCCATCCTCGATTATTACCAAAAAAACTATAACCTTCTTAGAGCGAATGATTGGCTTTTAAAAGCTAAGGCAAGATCTTTATCCGAAAGGGATGTCTGTATTACTTTTGACGATTGTTTAAAATGTCAATTTGATGTTGCCTTTCCCGTTTTAGAAAAAAGAAATCTAACGGCCTTTTGGTTTGTTTATTCTTCTGTTTTAGAAGGGGGTGCCGAAGTCTTAGAGGTGTATAGGTATTTTAGAACGGTTTGCTACAAAGATGACATCGAGGATTTTTACAAAGACTTTTTTCCATTTTTATACCAGTCAGAGAATTCTGAACTTATTAAAGAAGGGTTGAAGGGGTTTATTCCTGAAGATTATTTAAAGTCCCAAGGTTTTTATTCAAGGAACGATAGAATATTCCGATATTTAAGGGATCGTGTTCTAGGGAAGGATCTCTATAATAATTCAATGGACCTTTTTATTGAGCTAAAAGGATTTAATAGAGAAGAAGTCCTTGATCTTTTGTGGATGGATAATGAAAATCTAAAAACATTAAAAAGCTTAGACCATATCGTTGGTTTACACTCTCACTCACACCCTACTTGTATAGCAAATTTATCTTACGAAAAGCAAAAAGAGGAATATAGGAAAAATTATAACTATTTGAAAGATTTACTGGGAGTAGTACCTGAAACAGTTGCTCATCCTTGTGGATCTTACAATGAGGATACTCTGGAAGTTTTGAAAAGCTTAGGGGTTAATATAGGCTTTAGAGCAAACATGTCTTTCCCGGATAGGGGTGGACTTGAATTTCCAAGGGAAGATCATATTAATGTTTTACGGAGGATCGAAGGTGAAAATAACAGTTTTTACCAGCAACCATACTAGGCATCTTAGCTTGATTAATAGTTTGAGCGCGATTAGTAATGAGGTTTTTGCGATTCAAGAAAGTACGACTGTCTTCACGGGAAAAGTTGATGATTTTTATGAAAAGTCTCAAGTGATGCAAGAATACTTTTTGAATGTGATGGCCGCTGAAAAAAAAATGTTCGGTAATATTGGGTTTTTACCTCAAAACGTAAAACAAATTTCTCTTAAAATGGGGGATTTGAACCATTTGCCCTTAAAGGTTATACAAGAGGCCCTAAATTCTGATGTTTATGTGGTTTTTGGAGCAAGCTATATAAAAGGTGAGTTAGTAGATTTTCTTGTTAAAAATAAGTGTTTTAATATTCATATGGGGATTTCACCTTTTTATAAAGGTAACTCTACAAACTTTTGGCCCTTATACGACGAAAGGCCAGAGATGGTGGGTGCGACGATACATTTTTTGACTAAAGGGCTCGATTCCGGGCCGATGTTATTTCATGCTTTACCCAGTACTGATAATCTGGGCCCTTTTGATTTGGGAATGAAGGCCGTGAAGGTGGCCCAAGAAGGTCTGTGTGAAAAAATAGGATCAGGTAGAATTTTTGAAATGAAACCTGAGCTTCAAGATAAAAATAAAGTTATAAGGTACACCAAAAGAGCTGATTTCACTGATAAGGTGGCCTCTGGTTATCTAGAGAGGCTTTTGTCACCGAATGAAATTAAAGATAAATTAGAAAGTAGAAATATGGGCTTATTTTATAATCCTTATTTAGGCTAAAACCAGGGTAATCACATGTTTAAATTTAGAGAAGTTGATTATGACAAGTATAAAAATGATGAAAGTCGAGAAGCCTATTATGGGCTTCCTTCTGAGGTTAAATACTGTAAAAAATGCGTTATTTCAAATCAAAGACCTAACTCAACCCAAGAATATAAAAATAAGACGGGGGATAAGAAAACCGTCATAAATTTTGATGAAAATGGAATTTGTGATGCTTGTAATTTTGCAGAAATAAAGCATGAAAAGATCGACTGGGATGAAAGGGAAAGAATGCTTGTCGATCTTTGTGATAAACATAGAAGAAATGATGGACGTTACGATTGCATAGTACCGGGGTCAGGAGGGAAGGATAGTGTTTATACTTCTCACCTTCTAAAGTATAAATATGGAATGAATCCACTCACAGTAACTTGGGCCCCTCATATGTATACTTCTTGGGGGTGGGATAACTTTCAAAACTGGATTCATTCTGGCCTTGATAATCATCTTCACACGCCTAACGGTAAAGTTCACAGACTTTTGACAAGACTTGCAATGGAGACTTTATTTCACCCATTTCAGCCTTTCTTTTTTGGCCAAAAATCTCTTGCCCCTAAGCTTGCTGACCTTTTTGACATTCCACTTATTTTTTACGGAGAAAATGAAGCGGAATATGGTAACAAAAAAGAAAGTGCCAATTCTCCTCTCCAAGAGAATAAATACTTTGCTCTTTCCAATGATGACCTTTATTTAAGTGGGGTTTCTATGGGAGAGCTTCAGGAAAAATATAAAATAACCAAAAACGAACTTTTGCCTTATTTGCCTATAGATCAAAATATTGTTCAGGAAAAAAATATAGAGGTTCATTATTTTGGGTACTATAAAAAATGGCATCCACAGAGCTGCTACTACTACTCTGTTGAAAATGCTAATTTTGTTGCATGCCCTGAAAGAAACCCAGGAACTTACAGTAAATATGCAAGTCTAGATGATAAAATCGATGATTATCATTTTTATACAACCTTTATTAAATTTGGAATAGGCCGTTGTACTCATGATGCCTCTCAGGAAGTTCGTTCGAGAGATATTACTAGGGATGAAGCTGTTTCTCTTGTAAGGCGTTATGATGGTGAATATCCTGAACGATTTAAGAAAGATATTCATCAGTATCTTAGTCTAGACAAAAAGGATTTTGGGAATATAACGGACCTTTTTGAAAGCCCGGAATTTACGGACAAATATTTTAAAAACTTAGTTGACTATCATCGCTCTCCTCATATTTGGAGATTGAAAGAAAATGATAATTGGGAACTTAGGCAAAGTTTGTAAAGGATCTCATGATATGGAGATGATTTCAAAAAGAGAGTGTTTGATCTCTTATGTTTTTATGTTTGGGCTCTCTCTTGTTCTGATGATTGGTCACCTAGGAAAAGTTGGTGGAGGACATGCAGGAATTACTAAAAGTCTTTTGAATCCTGGCGATTATGATTATTTTTTCGTAAGGACTTGTGATCGGCTTAAAGTAGAAAATAGTTTAGGAAATTTAGAGTTAAGAAAAAGGATGAGATGGGTTTGGAAAAGTTTTGAAATTAATTTTTACAAGTTTATCCATTTGAATTTTGGTAATCGCGTCTTGAGTTTCTTTCATCAATTTTTTTATGCTAGTCTGATTTTTTTCAATTTTCTTTTTATTAAGAAGGCCAATTTTTTAATTTTTAAAGATAAGGACAAAAAATATTTTTATTATATATTTTTTTCTTTTTTCATTTTTGCACTTTATACTCTCGGTCCGGGAACTCCTGAAATTTACTTTTCAATAATTGAGTCGCTATGTATTTCTGCTTGCATTTATGCTATTTTGAAGAAAAATGTGTTTCTCTATTTAGTTGCCTGCCTTTTTGCTACCCTAAATCGTGAAAGCGGTGCTCTTCTGGGGTTATTTTGGTTTCTTTTTTATCCAAAAGACGTGAAGTCATTTTTTTATATAATAATTCCTCCGTCAGTCCTTTTCCTCGTCAACCTTGATATAATGGGTTGTATGCTGGATTACAATTCTCTTTTTGCAATAAGTCCTCAGGAGGGGCAGTTAATTATTACGGATCCGACTAGTTATACCATGGCCTCTTTAACCCAGGTTTTCTTTAAAAATTTTTTGGTTTTTCTCGTTCCTGTATTTGCGTTACGAGAATTTGTGAATGACAAATTTCTTAAGAAAATTTTATATATTTTTTTATTTTATCAGTTCGTTTTTTTCATAGGGACGACCTTAGATCATTTATCAAGCAAATTTATGCTGGCCCCTCTAATGATTACACTTTGTATACAGGCCATTCAAAAGTATGACATTAATATTGCACTTAAGGCCCAAAATGTGAGTTCATAGAAAAATACTAGTTTTGGAAAAAAATAAAAGAGGTCTTTAATTAAAGCAGGCCTTTGACTAATTTAATTTCCATATACCAGCCCCACTTTCTTGCTAGAAAATGTTCGAATTTGTTTTTTATCCTTGCGGGTAAAAATTTTAATAATCTCGAAAATGGGCCCATTAGATAGCCGGAAGTGGTCTTGACTTCATCAGAGTAAGAGAAGCTTACTTTTTTAAAGCCATTAGATAGCTTCTTAAATTCGTCTTCTGTCAAATGTCTTGCTATGTGTCCATCAGTAATGCTTCCAGCAATTTCTGATAAATTCATTTTAAAAAATTTGCCTCTCATAATACCAAGCCAAAGCGGGCAATAAACTTTGTAGCGTAGGCTATTCTTATTATAAACCATTAAGTAGGCTTCTCCATTTGGTTTTAATATTCTTCGTATCTCATCAATAATTTTTTTCATATTTCCAGAATGGTGAATGACGCCCCAAGATACAACGATATCAAAAGAGTTTTCCTCAAAGTTCATGGATTCGGCATCCATTTGGAGGATATCGCCCTTTAGGTTTTGGGATGAAAACCTATGTTTCGTTAAATTAATGGCATTTTTTGTCAAATCGATTGCCGTGAGCTCGGCGCCGTTAATAGAAATATGTGATGAGACAAGTCCTGCTCCACATCCAATTTCAAGAACTTTTTTACTTTTCATCTTATGATAGGGAATAAAGTTTTCTAAAATAAATCCCTCGGGCCAATTAGGGTTGTTTATTAGAGAGTGACCTTGTCCAAAAATATTATCAATATTTTTAAAATATTCATTCGAATGTTTTATTTCACCAAGGTTTTTATCCCAATCGTAGATCATTGGGTTATCCTCCCACCATTCTTTATTTGCAGTGTTTTCTTCTGAGTCCTTAGAGGATAGTATTTTGCTTTCAAATTCCATATAAACCTCAAATATTTTGCTATTGACTTCGAATATAATTAAATCAGACTTTTGATTAAAATACGATTGGAAATAAAGGTTATAAAGTTCTTTTTGAATAAAAAAATGATGCTAACTTAAATTAGAAAGTGGTCTTGATGATAATTGGCGGTCATTTTTTATAGAGAAATTTTCTATCCTTTTTCATTTAAATATTTCTCACTAAGGAAAAGATTACTAGATATAAATTCAAGTTTAATTAAAATCATCTCTCTTGAAATAAGTTCCTAAATATAATTGTGGCTATTATATCTTCTTTTCAAAACTTCAAAATAATTTTTATTACTTTAAAAAAATTATTTTGAAGTAAATTAAACTCTATTTCTTCTTAAATACATGTTTAGAATTGATTTCAACAATTAGCACTTGAAAACTCAAATGCGAGTATTATATAATATTCCCTAGGGTTACCCATTAGGGAATGGTAAAATTATTTAAAAAGAAAAGATGGCCAAAAAAGCTTTAATTTTTGTTATTATTCTTATCATGTCTTCGCCTATATTTTTGGCCGTAAATTCTTCTGTTCGAAGAAGCCTATATTTTTTGGTGACAAAAGTTGTTCCTAAATCCTTTTTTATTACAAACGTAAAAAGGAATTTGATCCATCGTGATTTTGATGCAGTAAATGTTTGGCTTTCACGTTATCTTGCTATGACGAAATCTTTTTCAAAAGGAAACAATACTCTTTTACCTGGTCTCATTGATGTTGCAGAGTTTGCAATTAAAAGAGTGAGATTTAATGGTGAAATGGAATCATTATTACCATTCCTGTCAGAAATGGTAAAAAACTGGCCAGAATTAGTTGAGAGCAGAGTTTGGCTGGCCCGTTCGTTGGGGTCATTAAGGCCAAAGGAAGCATTAAAAAATTTAAAAATAGCTGAAGAAATTTCATCAGTAGATGAAAGGATTTATCGCGAGGCAATTAATATTTCTTTAAAGAATGGCCTTGGTCATGAAGTTGAAAAATGGTGTGCAAAATATAAATCTTCTCAGCTTGGAGGTCCACATAACTTCCATTATGACACAATTTTCGAAGGAACAGGTTTGAGAGATTTAGCACTAGAAATTATTAATGAGCAAGGAGTATCTAAAGTTTTTCCTAATTCGGGGCTTCAATTAAATGAGACTCGAGACTATAGCTTTTCTACAGATAGATTAGTCCTTGTGAATAACCTGAAATTGCATTTAGGCATTGTACCAGGAGTTAAAGTTTCTTTAAAAGAGATGAGGTTTTTTCAAGCGGGCAAACTAAAAAAAGTTTTTGCTATTAAAGATCTTCTTCTTTCAAGTTCCCATGGGTTTTTATCTTCTCCAGGAACAATTTTATCTGTTGACAGGAATCCTGAAACAGTTCGCATATTTACTAAGGAAAAAGAAAAGATTGGAGTTGATAAAGTTATCATGAAAATACGCTTTGAAAAACTTCCTATGACTAATGCAGCCGGTTGCTAGGCGAGAAGGCCATAAATGTTTCATTTCCGCAGGGTTTATTTTTTTTTATTTTTTCTAATGTCCTTATTTTCTCTTATTTTTGTTTCTGGTAAGCTTATTTATAAAGAGTTTCGTTCTGGTTATACAAACCCTTTCCAGTCGACTTATTCGATTTATTCAGAACATGGAAATTTACTTAAAAACTGGTCTCTTGAACATTTGGAAAGATTTTTTGGTCCATTTAGGGAAAGAAAAGAAGTCGGTTTGCCTATTGAAAAAATATATATACCAGAAAAATCTATCACCCATTTAATGGAAAAAGTACCAGATTCAATAAAGAATTGGAAAAAGGCTTATGTTCTAAATAATAAAGGATCCCTTGAGAAGGTTAAAGTAAGAGCGAGAGGGGATAATCCTCTTAATTGGGCCAATGAAAAAAAATCTTGGAGGCTCAAAAGAAAAAAAAGGTTATTGAAAGAAAGAGTGAGAATTGTAAATTATATCGTGCCCCAGGAAGCTCAGCTGATTAGTTATCATTTGGGTTTAAAGCTTGCAAAAACAATCGGACTTTTGTCGGCAGATACATCACTGGTTGAACTTTTTATTAATGACAAAAATTATGGATTGTATACTAAGGCAGAACATTTTGATGAAAATTTTTTAAGAAATAATGGTCGTATGCCAGTAAATTTTTATAAAGGAGAGCAATATAATTCCGAAAGAAAAATGATGCTTAACCCGAATCTTTTTAATAACCCATGGCTTTGGAGAAAGGTATCAACCTTTAATCAACTAAAAAAAGAGGATTTTTCAGATTTAGAAAGCTTTTTTGACCTTGTGAGGAAGGCAGAATCTGGTAAAAAGGATTTCACATTATTAAAAGAAACTGCAAGATTTGAAGACTGGGCACTTTTTTCTGCGTATCAAACCTTAGCGCAAAATTGGAGTGGAGACAATCACCATAATAATCGAGTGGTTATCGATCCATGGAAAGGTAATGTTATTCCTGTACCTATAGATAGTGCTTTAAACGCGAGTTTTAAAGATCCTATAATTGATTATGGAACAAATTCTATTTTAAAGATATATAATCAGTCGAGCGAGTTTCTTTTTACTAAGCATAAAATATTACTCGATCTTCTTAGGAAGGATGTTATTGGAAAATTTATTAAGAGTGAATCTAAGGAGCTTTCGAAGGTAAAAAATACCTGGTCGAGAGATCATCATAAGCAGCAATTCCTTTTCTCTAATTACATAGATTCAAGATCTTTTGAAGAGAAAGAGTTAGAGAAGGAGTGGGAGGATTATTTTAAAAAAATAAATTTTACGAAAAAAGAAATTCAAAAAAAACTCGAAATGAGTCCCGTGGCCTCTTGGTACTCAAAAAGAAAAAAACTTTCTCTCGTGGTCGGTGGAGTTCAGCCGGTTAAAGATATTGAAATTTTATTAAAAGATAACATGAGGTCCTTAAAAGTAGTTTATTGGGATAAGGATGGTGATGGTGTTATCTCTAAAGAAGATTTAAAGATTCCCTTTGATGTTGTGGGTAAGAGAGTTATTATACGTGGGCTTTTTTATGCAAATCGAATTATTGAGTCCTTTTATCCAAAGTCCCTTAAAAATGGCAATAATCTTGCCAATGGGTCTTTTGAAATTGTCCCAACCCAGTTCAACTTAATTTTTGATCAGCATATTTCTGTAAAGGAGGTCCTGGCCAGAAATGGGTTAACGGGGATAAGAACTAGTATTGTTAATAATTCGAAAAATGGAGTTTCTCCCAGTTTATTTAATGAACCACTATTTAGTAAGGATGCTTCTAGTATATGGATGACATTACCATTAAGTTTAAAAGTTCAAGAAACAACTATTTTTGATCGGCCGGTTAAAATTTTGCCGGGAACAATAATAGAGATGGCCCCTGGAGTTAGTCTTCTTTTTAAGAATAAATTAATTGTGGGTGGAAATAAAGAATTGCCAGTCCTAGTTAAAGAGCTTGAAAAAGGTAAACCTTGGGGAACATTTGCAATTCATGGTAACAAGACAAAAGGGTCGAAATTTTCTCACTTGCATATAAAGGGTGGTAGTGGAGCCTTGATAAAAAATGTTCGCTACACTTCAATGCTGTCCATTCATGAGGTCCAAGGTTTGGAGATGGACAATTTGAAATTGAGTCATAATCATATTTATGATGATATGGTTCATATAATATATAGCAAAAATATAAAAATAAGGGACTCAGAATTTTTTAACTCTTTCTTAGATACGATTGATATCGACATTTCAAAAGCAAATATAAAAAATGTAAAAATTTATAACTCTGGGAATGACGGGATTGATTTAATGTCATCAGACATTATTGTTGAAAACTCGGAAATAAAAAATTCTAAAGATAAAGGTATTTCGGTTGGTGAAGGCTCTTTATCAAAAGTAGTAAAAACAATTTTAAGAAATAATGGCATTGGAATAGAATCTAAAGATGGGTCTATTGCGACAATCAACGATAGTCAGTTCATTGGGAATAAAGTCCAACTAAATGCATATTTAAAGAATTGGCGATATAGTAATGGTGGTAATATTATTGTTAGAAAATCATTATTTGAATCTGGTAACAATATTATTTCTTCTGATCATTGGTCTAAAATTAAAGTTATAAATTCTAAAATTGACCAAAATAAAATTAAAAAGTCTAAAAATGTAAAAATCCTGACAAATATTTTAGGGACGTTATCTTTTGTCGGGGATAAAACCATGAAACCAAGCGAGTTTTTTTGATGATGGAGCATTCGATAACTCCTATGGCGGTAAAAAAAGAGAATTTTGCTCGCTATGAATTTAAATTTCTTCTTAGAGCGGAGAAGCGAATAAGGGTCGAGAATGAAGTTAAAAACTTTATGCGATTTGATGGTTATTGTCATGAAAGTTTAGATAATTCTTATTATGTTAATTCTCTTTACTTTGATGATCCTAAAGGCGCAAGCTTTTATGAGAAAGTTGATGGGATTAAAACAAGAAAAAAATATAGAATTCGCTCCTACGGAGAGACTTACGAGGAAGGGATTCCTATCTTTTTTGAGGAGAAGGTTCGTTATAATAATAGAACTCTAAAATATCGGATCCCCATTTTAGAGGAACATATTCCACTTTTTTGTGATGAAAGAAAAATTTTGCAGGTCGGTAAATACTATCCAGGAATTGATTTCGTTGATAGATTTATTTATCAGAAATTGAAAAACAGGATTAGGCCTAGAGTGAAAGTTCTTTATATAAGGCGGCCTTATGTTAGTGATTATGATATGAACTTTAGAATTACTTTTGACGATTCAATTAAAGGGCTAAAAACGGATTCGATTTTTAGTCATAAAAAAGATTTTTGGAAGCTGAGTGCTCCGGGTTATACAATTCTTGAAGTCAAGTTTTTTAGGAGAATACCTGCCTGGTTCCATCGAATTTTGCAAAAAAATAATTTGGAGCGAGTTTCAATTTCAAAGTTCTGTTTAGGAATGGAAGCAACGGGCCAGGAACTAGATTTGTCTTGATGTTTTCAAAAAGGGAGACTTAATGAAAAACTTAGAAAACTTTGCAAAGAGCGAAATGCTTGCCCATATCTATGGGCCCAATGAAATCTTACTTAACCTAGCTCTGGCCTTTATTTTGGGGATGTTAATTAGTTCTCTTTATAAGACCACCCATAAAGGGCTTAGTTATTCTCAGTCTTTTATGCTTACCATTATTTTTGTCTCAGTTATCGTTTCAATGGTGATTATGACAATAGGAAATAATTTGGCCAGGGCCTTTGCTCTTGTAGGAGCTCTTTCCATTATTCGATTTAGGACAGTTATTAAGGATACGAAAGATACAGCTTATATTTTTATGGGCCTGGCGGTTGGAATGGCGGCAGGAACCTCAAGCTACTTTCTGGCCATCGTTGGCACATTATTCTTTTTTGTCGTCTCTCTTGTTTTACACAAAACAAATTATGGAGCTTTTTATAAAAGTGAGTTCATTTTGACCTTTAGAAGGACTTCTGAGAGTCAAAAGGCCCTTCACTCTGAAGTTATCAATAAATATTCAAGAAACTCTAGCCTACTTCATGTTGAAAGTTTGGGAGAGAACCAGGCAACAAAACTGACTTATGATATTACGATGAACAAAAATAATGACCCCCAAGATTTTAGTCAAGAAATTGCAAGTTTGGAGGGAGTTTCCGAAGTGATGTTGGTGGCATCAAACTCAGACCTTGATTATTAGGGAGAAGTGGAGTTTATTATGTCCTCTTGGTAATGGAAAGGTAGCCACTTCTTTTGTTTCATACTCTCTTCGGCCTTCTCAATGACTTTGAGAACGTCATAACCTTCTTTGTATGAACAGAGAGGCCCTTTTTCAGATATAAATGATTCATGCATCTTTTGATAGGTAAAGTCTTTTTCTAGGGTCAAATGTTCCACATTTGAGTTAACTTTTAATGTACCATTGACGAGATCACAAAAAATAGTTTCTTTGTTTGTATGGATTGTGATTTCCCGCCTTCCAATCTTATCAATATAATTCATAGAGACATTAACACAGGGACAATTTTGTGAGGTCCATAAAATATTAGCACAATCTTCGGAGTTAATGTTCAATTCTCCAGCTTTTTCAATTTGGGCCACTAAGGATGTTGGAGGGCCGAAGAACCACATCAGGTAGTCCAGCTCATGGCTTAAATCTCTAAGAACTCCACCACCTAATTCTTTTTTCGACGAATAGCAGTCTGTATAATTTCTTTTGCGCCAGGAACTAAGGTCTTGTCCAACATAAATATGAGCAGAAATAACTTTTCTTTCGTCCTTTAAAATATCTTTAATTTTTTGAATAAAAGGGTGGAACCTAAGATTGTAGCCAACGCAAATGTCAAAAGAGAACACTTTTTTCTTTTCGATTTTATGAAAGAGAGGTTTCTCAACGAGAACTTTCTTTCTATAATTAAGGTTTTCTAGCTCAAGGAGCTGTTCGTAGTGCTTTGATGTTTCGTTGCTGATGACAATGTATTCTGGCGAAAAATTTTTTAGTAGGTCTTTAATACTTTGATACTTTTGGGCCTTTAAATCATTTCTTTTGGTGACAACGGCCACGGTATAACCAGCTTTTTCCAAAAGTCGAGTATGTCTTTCTCCGATTGAACCATAGCCCAAAATGGCACATTTCATATAAATTCCCTTGAAAATTCTATTTGGGCCTTTTTAAAGTCATTTTGGTGACCTATATCAATCCAATATTCACTAATTGGGTAGGCAGAAGTCTTTTCATTATTTTGGATGAATAAGTTAAAAACTTCATTCATATCGAAATAGGTATTAAAAGGAATATAATCAAAGGCCTCTGGAGAGAATACATAAGAACCCGCATTCACATTGAAAGAATGGACGGGTTTCTCATCAACTTTAGCAATATTTCCGTTATCAACGTCAATAACTCCGTAGGGTATCTGAACTTCGTATTCCTTAGTGCACATAGTTGCGATAGTTTTCTTTTCGTTGTGAAATTGTAGCAAGTTAGAGAAGTTTACCTTCGTTAGAAGGTCTCCATTGACAATAATGACGGGGAGCTTGTTGGTTAAAAAACTTTTTTTAAATAAAGAGAGGGCGCCAGCAGTTCCCAGTTTTTTTTCTTCCTCAATATATTTAATATTGACGCCTAAGTGAACTCCATCTTTAAAATAGTTTTGTATAACCTCGGAAAGGTAGTTAACAGAAATAAAAAAGTTTTTAAATCCATGGCCTTTTAGGTTTGAAATGATAATTTCTAGGATAGGCTTGTCTTCAATCTTTAGCATGGGCTTAGGGCACAATTTTGTGAGTTCTCCAAGTCTTGAGCCAATGCCCCCGGCCATAATAATAACGGGGTTTTCGAAGTCGGATTTATTGAAATATTCCGTGTCTAAAATATCTAAGATTTTTCCATCATCATCTATTTGTGGGATATACTTTATTTCCTTTTCTTTTGCTTTTAGAAAAATGAGTCCTTTTTCATCTTGAGGCGTTATAATTAGAGGTGTAGAGTTCATTATCGTTTGAACTGAGGAATTTGCAGTCTCTTTTTTCAAAAGTCCTCTTCTTACATCCCCATCAGTTATAGTTCCCTTAAGTTTAAACTTTGCATCGGTGACGAAAACCATACCAAGGCCACCTTGATTTATAAGCTTGAGCGCATTGACGAGAGGTTCATCTAATTGGACTGTATATTTTTTCCAATTTATTTTTTTCAAAAGAGTTTAACCTTTTAAAGACCTCTATAATAATCTTTGATGAAGTAGGGTTTGTAAAATAATGAGAAAACAGACTATTTATTGTGCCTTTTGTTCAAGAAAAGTAAAGAGCTCATCAGAAGCTTTACGGTTTTTATTTTTGTAAATATTAAAAAATATTTGACCTCCAAAATCCTGAACCTTTTTAATTGCTTTGAGAATTGAGTTTTTATCTTCCTTTACGTGGAGAGTATTTTGAGAGGATTCTCTTCCCTTTTGACGTATTCCTATATTTATAACAGGTAAATTAAAGCTTGCTGCTTCAATTATGCCTGAAGAGCTATTTCCAATCATAAAGTCTGCAAAAGTTAACGCATTAAAGTAATAATCTGCCCCTAGGCTCTCAACAATAAAATATTTGGAAGGGTTTTTTTTGTTTAAATTGATGAATGCCTTGCGGTAGTAGTCACCATAGGTATCTGCGTTGGGAAGTGTAATCAAATAATTTTTTTGTGAAAGAATAAGGGCCTCAATAAACTCTTCGACATCTTTTTTATTTTTTGTAAAACTTTCCAATGTCGTTGGGTGAAATGTGACAAGGCCAAAGTTGATCTTACTGGAAAAACCGACTCTTTTTTGAAAATCGTTGTAATCAACCTTTCTAAAGCTATCTAGCTTGTCTAGTGAAAGAGATCCTATATTAAAAACTTTTTGAGGGAAGCCTTTCATTTGGATAACTCTTTCTTTATATTTTTCACAGCTGACAAAGTGATAGTCACAAAGTTGGGTTAGAGCATGACGAAATTTATTGTCAATGGCACCCTCAGTTTCTTCACCGCCGTGAATGTGCGCCAGAGGAATGTTAAAGGGGATAAGTGCTAAGACGTAGGCCATCATTTCGTAGCGGTCGCCTAAGCAGATAACAAAGTCAGCAGGGTTCTCTGAAAAAGCTTGGGCAAAGGTCTTGAGACTATTTCCCATATTATTTGAAATTCCAAGCGGTGAGAAGCTTTGTCCAAAAACAGGGGGAAGGATAATGGGCCGAAATCCCTTCTCAATAATTTCATCGACGGTGTATCCAAGTGATTTTTCAACATGGGATCCACCAGCATACAGTTTTAGTTCAAACAACTTTTTACTTTTGATTTTTTCCAAAAGGGGCAGGTAGATACCAAAGTCTGCTCGGGAAGTTGTGATAACACCAATTTTCATAAGTTATTCTTTTTTAGGATAGGGCATTGAACCATGATTTTGTTTCTTCAGCTATAGATTCAGGAGTCCAAATGGGGGCCTCTTTCCAATAGTCTATATTTTCAAGCATTTTTCTTACACCAATCTCTAGAGAGATTTGCGGTTTCCATCCTAAAAGGCTTTTGATTTTTGAAATATCCGCAAAAGTGCAGTCCGGCTCCCCTGGTCTTTTGGGGATATAAGTTTTTTTTCCACCGAGTAAATCGACTAAGTGGTTGATGCTATAATGATTGCCGCTACCAACATTAAACACTTCATTACTAATAGACGCTTTCGCAGCTGACCAGAGTGCGTCTGCTATATCAGTGACATAGGTAAAGTCTCTGGTTTGATTTCCATCTCCGACAACGGTAAAGGGAGTGCCAGCAATTTTTTGGGCCAAAAATACACCAAATACTGCTCCATAGGTACCTGATGTTCGGGATCGAGGTCCGTAGACGTTGAAAAACCGCAGTGAAACCACGGGTAACTTATAAAGTTTTCCCCAATGGAGAAGTAGCTCCTCTCCCATTCTTTTTGTGAGGGCGTAAGGGTATTCTGGCCTTATTTCAGAGTTTTCTTTCGTTGGATAATGATCAGGAATACCGTAGCAAGAACTAGATGCGGAGTAGACAAACTTCTTAAGGCCTTTGATTTTTTTTGCGGCCTGCAGGACACGAAATGTGCCATGAACATTAGACTTATAATAGGTATCGGGGTTCTCTATAGAGGGGACAATATCTGCTAAAGCGGCAAGGTGAAAAATATAATCCGCATTTTTAAAGTAGGTTTCTAATTTTACTCTTTCATCAGAAATATCAACATGGCAAATTTTTACGGGAGCTTCTTTGTCAAGGTGGCCAAGGTTTTCAGGCCTTCCAGTTGACATGTTATCAAGAACAACTATTTCTTTAAAATTTTCTTTTAGTAGGTGGTCAATTAAATGACTTCCAATAAAGCCTGCTCCACCAGTAACAATTGCTTTCATATGTTGCTCCTTTTTTAGGAAAAAAATTGGATAATCTTATTTGCTGTATATTCAATTTGTTCTTGAGTTAAATGTTGATGGATGGGGAGAGAGAGAATCCTTTTTGACTGGGCCTCTACTTTAGGAAAATCACCTTCTTTGTGGCCGAGTCTTTTACAGCATTCAAAAAGATGAATGGGTGTTGGGTAATGGATTGATGTTTCAATATCAAATTTTTTTAAAAACTTTTGGAGTTGATCCCTATGGTCTGTTTGAATGACAAAAAGGTGGTAAATATCAAAACAATTATCTTCATCATTGGGACACTGTACGATATTTTTAAGAAGGTTTCTATAAAGTGAGGCATTTTTGCGTCGTTTTATATTTACTTCCTCTAAAAACTTTATTTTAACGTTTAAGATTGAGGCCTGAAGGCAGTCAAGCCTTGAGTTATAACCCCAGCTTGGTATTGTCTCACGATCTATCATTCCGTGATTTCTAATAAGCCTTAATTTTTTTGCAATGGAATCGTCTTGAGTAGTGATGATTCCTCCATCTCCTGCACCATTGAGATTTTTGAGCGGATGAAGGCTAAAGCAGCCTGTTATACCCATTGAGCCAGACTTTTTCCCATGGTAAAGTGCGCCAGCAGATTGGGCCGCATCTTCAATGACGTGAATGCCTTTTTCCCTGGCCAATTCTAAAATAGGATTCATATCAGCGATTTTTCCTGTAAGGTGTACCGGCATGATGGCCTTTGTTTTTTTTGTTATATGCTTTTCAATTTCCTGTGGATCTATATTTTGATCCTCTTTGACATCGCAAAATACTGGTTGTGCCCCAGTATGAATAATACTTGAAGCACTGGAGAAAAAGGAGTTAGGTGCTGTAATAACCTCATCTCCTTCTCCAATCCCAAGTACCCTCATTGAAAGGCTGAGGGCCGAAGTACCGTTGTCTACACCAATCGCATGGGTCGTATCGGAGAGTTTTGCAAAGTTATCTTCAAACGTTTTAAGCTCAGGGCCCATTATATACTGTCCTGATTCCATTACTGAATTGATGGAATCTAAGATTTCTTTTTTGTGGTCAAGATATTGTGCTTTTAAATCAACGTAGGGTACTTTCAAAACAAAAACCTTTTTTTAGAGATAAAACTTTCTTACCATTTCTATTGTATAATCAACTTCCTCATCTGTGAGGTGTTGGTGGGCAGGTAGGGAAATAATATTTTTTGCTTGATATTCAGCAGTGGGAAAGTCCCCTTCTTGATAATTAAGGTGTTTGCTTGCCTCTTGGAGGTGAAGTGGAATCGGGTAGTGAATTTTTGCATCGACTCCATTTTTCAATAAGTAATTGTAGAGTTTATCTCTATCTTGCACGAGTAGCATGTACATATGATAAACTCTTCTCTCATTTAGGGGCCTGTTTGGTATCTGAATATATTCTTTGAGGTCTTCCAGACCTTTATCAATTTTTTGAGCAATTTCAATTCGCTTATTAGTGATCCATTTGACGTCAGGAAGAAGGTGGCTTCCAACAATTGCTTGGAGTGGGTCCAACCTGCTGTTATAAGCATAAAAAGCGTAATGATCACGATCTTTCATTCCGTGATTTCTCAATAGATGAAGCTTTTCTTTCATTTTAGAATCATTTGTTACGATAACTCCCCCATCACTCCATACATTGAGGTTTTTTTGAGGGTGGAGGCTAAAGGCACCTGTGATTCCAATTGTTCCGCATCTTTTTCCATCAACTTCGGCATCAATAGCGCAACAGGCGTCTTCAATAATGTAGAGGTTGTATTTGTTAGCTATTTTTAGAAGTTTATCCATCTCTACTGGTTGTCCGGAATAATGGACAGGCATGATGGCCTTTGTTTTTTCTGTTATCGCTTCCTCAACTTTATTGACATCCATAACATATTTTTCATTACAGTCTACGAATCGAGTTCTTGCTCCTGCTGTTTCAATAGAGCCTACTGTCGCAACAAAAGTGTTGGCAGTGGTGATAACTTCATCCTTTTTGTAGCCCTTCCCATCACCAATGCCTAAGGCCTTGAGGCTTAAAAAGAGTGCATCGGTTCCTGACCCAACACCAATGGCATATTTGGACCCTATAAAATTGGAAAATTCATTTTCGAATTTTTCAAGCTTTTTTCCCAGAGTAAAATCTCCCTCAGATACGAGTTCTTTGATTTGATCCAGGATAGGGGTTGGGTTTGAAAATTGTCTTGATAAATAGCCGTAGGGTACTTTCATGGTTTCCTCTTTTATAATAGCAGCATGTCTGAAGTCTTGCGTTTATTTGTCTGAGTATGAGTATTAAGTTCTTTATAACGAATAAGCTTATCAATGTAATTCGTAAGCTCTTCTGACTTTATAGAAATATTTCCGATTCTCATGACTGAGAGGGCCGACATACAGGAGGCGATAACTGCGCTTTCTAGAATCGTAAGTCCAAGAGAAAGACCAAGAGAAAAACCAGTAAGCATTGCATCTCCAGCTCCTGCAACATCTTTGGGGTCAGAGACAAGAGCAGGGAAAAACTCTGAACTGAAGTATTTGGTATTAGTCTTACTATAAACGAGGAGTCCTTGCTCCCCTAGTGTGATGACGATATTTTTATTATTAGTTTTATCAATCAAAGATTGGGCCAGCTTTTCAAGCCCACTTGATGGATCAGATAAAGAAATTCTCGCTTCTTTCTCTGTTGGTGTGATGAGATCAATACCTTTAAATTTACTGACATCACCAACCTGGCTACTGCACTGAGTGTCTCCAAAAATTTTAACTTTGTATTTTGCGGCTGCTCTTTTTATTGCTTCAATTATTTGAGGCGTAATAAGACCGTACACGAAATCGCTAATAATAATACCATCTAGGCCTGGAATTATCTCATAAATGTTTTTAAGAAAAACCTTTTCTTGATTTTTGCTAATCGGATGGTCTTTTAGTCGACTTACTCGGAAAAGTTTTTGATTATTTGATACATATCTTATTTTGAAGGTTGTTGGTCTTGAATCGTCCTTGAGAAGAAAGGATTGGATGTTGTGGGTATTGAGTTCCTTTTGAACAAAAAGGGAGGGATCATCATCTCCTAAAATGCTAAAGAAGTGAGTCTCAGCGCCTAAAGAGCTGATATGTTGAGCTATAATGGCAGCACCACCAATAAAAGTCTTTTCTTCAAGCTCTTTTACAACAATAACGGGTGCTTCGGCACTAACCCCGAGGGGGTCACAGGCCACAAACTGGTCAACAATGGTGTCACCAACGACAAGGATATTAAGCTTGTTGAATTCGAGTAAGGATTTTTTAATTTTTATAAGGTCAATATTATTTCTTAGGCAAATATTAATAAAGTTTGAGAGCTTTCTTTCATGATCATTGCCAATGCTATCATTCATGAAAGAAGTAGTGGTATATTTTACTTCCCCAGAAGAAAAAATGACCCTACCTCCAATGTTTTCTACAGCGTTGATTTCTTCCTTTATGGAAAGTTGACGGTCTTCAAACTCTTTGCCTTTAAGATAGAAGTCTGGTCTAAGTTCGTTTATGAGCTCAATGATATCTGAATTAACTTGAATAACCGCATCTATGACCTCAAGGTTCGCGACTCCACTGGCCCGGTCTTCTTGAGTATAAAAGAGTCCTCTGTTTATAGGATCAAGTTCTTCTTGCTTACATATTGAGACTATAAGGAAGTCGCCTTTTTGTTTTGCAAAGTTCAAAAACCTCATATGCCCGGGATGAATGACGTTAAAATGCCCATGGCAAAGAATGATCTCTTTCCCTTCATTTTTTAGCGCATTTATTTTTTCTACCAAAGCATTGCTTGTGTAGATTTTTGATTGGATGTTTTTCACTATACTAGGTTGATTGATTTCATTGTTTTAATATTATAGTACCGGGGGTCTTCCATAGCATTAGGGAGTTTCCCTGCTTCAAAGGCCTTTTTGAGTTCTTTAACCGCTTCTTCTATAGAATGTGTTGGTTTGAAACCGATATCTTTTGAAATTTTTTCTGAAGACACATGATAAGATCGATTATCATCTGTTTCAGTTTTCTGAATTTCAATAGAGTCTCCAAAAATATTGTGGATACTTTCTGCGAGCTCATTAACAGTATGGTTTTCATAACCAGCGTTCCAGGTTTTTCCTGAAATTTTCTTTTTATCCTCCACCATCAGTTTAACGTAAAGGTCAGTCATATCTTGGATATGGATGTTTGGCCTTTTTTGTTCTCCACCGAAAACTTTAATTTTCTTATTATGATGGGCATGATTGGTTAGTATATTGACGATCACATCAAGCCTTTGTCTAGGTGAATAGCCGCAAACCGTGGCAGGTCTTATGATTGTTGTAGTGAAGTTTTCTGATTCATATTCAAGAAGAATTTTTTCGCACTCGGCTTTGAATCTAGAATAATCCGTTAAAGGCTCAAGGGTCATGTCTTCATGGACATTGGGTTCATCTTTGACACCATAAACACTTGAAGATGAAGCATAAACAAACCTGTTAACCCCAGCATCAATAGAGGCTTCGACAAGAGGTCTGAAGCAAGACAGGTTAATTGACTTTCCCAAAGAAGGGTTCAAATCAAAAGAAGGATCATTAGAAATACAGGCCAGATGAATGACAGTATCGATACCCTCTAGTGACTTTTTTATAAGGCCAAGGTCTCTAATATCCCCTTTGACTATATCAAGGTTTGTTTTATCGCAATTAGACTCATTAAAGACATCTTCTCCATACATGAAAAGATCAACTACTCTCACACTGTGCCCTGCATTGATTAGTTTTGGAATAAGAACGGCTCCGACATAGCCAGCTCCACCGGTAACCAGTATATTTCGTTTCAACATGATTTCACATCCTTTGAAGGGAAGATTTATTTTCAGAGAGATAATAACCCCATATCTTATCATTTTAAAGGATAAATTTGAGAGCGGTAACAGTAGTATTCTCGAGGTTACAAACCGCGTTTAAGGTAGCAGGGCGTTTATTTAAATTTTAAAATTTAAGGTTCGCTTTTGTTTTAAATAAATGGCCCTTACTTAATCTGTAGGAGACCATTGATACTTTGAGTATAAGATTTCTTATTTGACAGAACTTATTTAAATGGATGAAAATTTCATAATGGAAAAAAATACGATTGACGACATTTATGACAAAACACCCAACGCCAAAGACTTTGCAAGATCCTACTGTAAATATTTAGGAGAGCTTTTACTAAAACTAGATTATGAGGCCATAGAGGGAATGATTGATTATATTCTTTCCGCAAGGGCAAACGATAAAAAAGTCTATATTATAGGTAATGGTGGGAGCGCTGCAACATCATCTCACATGGCCAATGACTTTGCTATAGGAACAACCAGAGTTACCAAAAAGCCTTTTCAATTTATTTCTCTCACGGATAATAATGCGGTCATAACTGCTATTGCTAATGACTTCGGCTATGAGCTAATTTTTACAAAGCAACTTGAAGTGTTGATGAAAAGGGGAGATCTCTTAATTGCAATTTCTGCTTCAGGAAACTCTGAAAATATTATTCAGGCCGTTGAGTATGCAACTTCGTTGGGGAATAAAGTGATCGGGCTCACGGGGTTTGATGGTGGAAAGTTAAGCAAAATCTCGAATGTTTGCATTAATGTTGAGACTCCTAAGGGGGAATATGGCCCTGTTGAGGATATTCATATGGTGTTGGACCATCTAATTTCAAACTATCTCAATAAACACGTTAAAGATTAAAATTACTGGCCGTTTAGTTCCCAATATTCATTTAATGACTTAAACTTTCCTAGTTTCTCTCTTGCTTGTTGAAGTCTATCAGAACCATCAATGGCCAAACGATGCCCTTCAAGAGGAAAGCTAAATAGGCCATCTTTCTTAATAAGAGCGGGAAAAATGTTTTTTGGAAAGTCGACTACTTTGTTGGAGGGAATATGGTTTAAAACTTCCCTATCCATACAGTAAATGGCCGAGTTAACTTGAAAAGGAGGGGCAATTTTCAGCTTTTCGACTTCTTCGTTTGAGGGTCTTTCCAAGAACTTAATGACTTTTCCTTTTTTATTTGACAGAGCTATGCTGTTAGATTTTTGTCTTTCATGGCTGACGAAGGTTAATAGCGCCTTAGAGGATTTATGGAAATGAAGAACATCTATTAAGTTTTGATTTGTAAGTATGTCTCCATAAATACAAAAGATATTCTCAAAATTGGTTAATTTATGCTTCAAAGGAACAAGGGCCCCAGCAGTTCCTAGAGGTGAGTCTTCATAAGAATACTCTATTTGCAGCCCAAATTTTTTGCCATCTCCAAAATAAGAGGTAATTTGGTCACTGAGGTAATGGAGATTAATAAAAATTTGGGTTATGCCGACTCTTTTAAGGTTCATAATTATATAGTACAGCAGCGGGTAACCTGAAATTTCTAGCATCGGCTTAGGGCAAGCTTTTGTAAGTTCTCCAAGCCTTGTTCCAAACCCTGCGCACAAAATCATGGCCGCTACTTTATTCATAAATCCTCATTGATAATTTTTAAAATCATTTTGGGGTTTTTTATTTTATAGTTAGGGATAAGGTCTTGTTCTTTATAGGACAACCCTGATTTTATAAGAGGCTTTTCGTGCATTCCACTTTCGACCAGGATGGTTTTACATCCCGCTCTATTACCTGCAATAACATCGGAAGTTCTATCCCCGACCATAAAAGATCTTGATAGGTCAAGACCATAATCTTTTTGGGCTTTAAGAAGCATTCCAGGCCGGGGTTTTCTTAAATTTGAATCTTTTCTGTATTTTTGAATTTGGGCATCTGGATGGTAGGGGCACATGTAAAAGTCGTCGATAAAAGCGTTCTGGTTTGCTTCAAGTAACTTGTTGGCCAAAAATTGATTTATTGATTGGGCCTCTTCAAAGGTAATAAGACCTCTAGAGACAACTGTCTGATTTGTAACCACAAAAATCTTGAACCCAATTCGTTTTGCGTAAGCAATAATTTCTGCCATCTCTTCAATGATGACTAATTCATCTATGTTACATATAAGGTGAGAGTCTTCATTTAATACCCCATCTCTATCCAGAAAAAGTGCTTTTTGTTTCATCATACTCTTTAACTTCTTGAAAAAATTTGTTTCTTTTTATCATGAAATTTAAAAAAAATAATATGCTATGCATCTTTGAACTATCGATCTTAATTTTTTCAAGGAAACTTTAGAAGTCTTATCACAAATAATAAAGCTTAAAACCTTTAGGCCTTGGGAGGGATTTATATTGCCATGAAAAAATAACTTTTGTAACCTTTCATCTAACCTAAGGCTCTTGTGAAACGATGTATCTAGAAAAAAAAGAAAGATTTTATTTCTTGTCCCTGGTCTTGATCAAAGTTTTATTATGCTTAGTGTTCTCTTCTGATTATCAAGACAAGATCTTTTTTCCTTTTGTTAAGTTTTTCGTCCAAAGTGGAAAAAACCCTTGGGACCACTTCCTAGTATCTAATCCAGAGGTCGCTTTTCCTTATCAACCTTTAATGCTTTATATTTTAAGTCCCTTTACGTGGATTATTTCTTATTTTGGGTTGGAGCAGAATATTGTAAAATCCCTCCTATTCAAAGCTCCTCTTATTGTTGCTGATTGCTTAATTTATTTTTCACTAAGAAAGATTTGCCCAAAGGATTACAAAAAAATTCTTCTCTATTATTTTTGTTCTCCCATTGTTATTTATGCGAGTTTTGTTCATTCTCAGCTTGATATTATTCCAACGGCCTTCCTTACATTGGCAGTTGTGTTGGTCACTCGTGGAAAAATAGGACTATCAAGTTTATTTTTTGGAATTGCTTTAAGCACGAAAACTCATGTTCTTATAGCGTTTCCCTTCATAGTCATCTTTTTATTCAAAAAAGGAAAAATTAAGGAAACTATAAACTATGCCTTAGTTTCGGGTTCATTTTACTTAGCTATGTCGTATCCCCATCTTCAAAGCTTGGGGTTTCAGCATTTTGTTCTTGATAATCCGGAGCAATATCTTGTTTTTAAAACTTTTCAAATGATTGGCCCTTTAAAACTCTACTTACCCATTTTTGCAATGTTTCTACTTGTGTCAAGGTTTCTTCTTTATCAGAGTATTAATGCAAACCTTTTTTATACCTTTTTGGGAGTGGCATTTTCTGTTTTTATTTTTTTCATTCCTCCTCACCCAGGTTGGTTCTTGTGGAGTATTCCCTTTTTTACAATTTTCTTTGTGAGGTATTCTGAAAAAAGGTTTGAAATAAACTTTCCTTATTTGTGTCTGTTTTCATGCTATTTGGTCTATTTTATCTTTTTTTATGAGCACCCATTTAATAACTTTAGTGGCTTAAGCATTTTTGATGAAAAGGTTAAGTTAAAATTTCATCATTTAAGGGATTGGAGAGACATATTTTTTACATTTATGCAGGCCCTTCTTTTTGGGACTATCTACATGCTTTATAAGTATGGAGTTAAAAGTAACTCCGTTTATAGTAAGGCGAAAGCAACTTTGATTGGAATTGGCGGAGATAGCGGGTCAGGAAAAAGTACTTTCTTAAAGGATCTAAACTATATTTTAGGGAAGTCCAATTTAACCACGCTTGAGGGCGACGGGGACCATAAATGGGAAAGAAATGATGAAAATTGGAGGAATTTTTCCCATCTCAATCCTAAGGCAAATCATCTTTATAGGCAGTTTTCCCAACTAAATTCATTAAAGAAGGGTCTAGGGACAAAGCGGTTTGAGTATAACCATGAAACTGGAAAATTTTCCAAACTAAAAAAAATAAACTCTAAGAATTTTGTTGCTGTTGCTGGACTTCATCCTTTTTATTTACCCAAGGCCAGGAGAATAATTGATTTAAAAGTATTCTTGGATACAGACGAAAGTTTAAGACGATTTTGGAAAATTTCAAGAGATAAGAAGGATCGAGGTTATTCTTATGAAAAGGTCGTAAAGCAATTAGAGGTACGTCATAACGATGCAAGAAAGTATATAAAACCTCAAAGAGAATACTCGGACCTTTCAATAAAGTATTTCCCTGTATGTAACGAGGAAATTGAAAGAGAGTTAAAAAAGTTAAGAAAAGAAAATAGTAATTTTGAGCCAGAGATCGGAGTTTCTATTTCAATAGATGCCAATATTAACTTGGATCCCGTGTTAGGGCATTTGGAAGAAGTCTCAACTCTTGAGTTAAGTCATGATTTTACTTTGGATCTTCAAAGACAGGAAATTAAAATTGCAGGAAATATATTAAGTGATCAAATTTGTGATATAGCTTCAGAGGTTATCCCGAATTTGGATGAATTAGTTGTACATAATGTTAAATGGGCCCAAGGCTTAAGAGGAATAACTCAATTACTCACAATCATTTCTTTGAGTGAAAGATTAATGGAGAAGGAAGTTGACTTTTAAAGGCTTAATTTTTGATCTCGATAATACATTTTACTCTTACAAGGATAGGCATAAAGAGTCTTTGGAGGAAGTATTCAAATATTGTAAAAAAGAGTTTGGTCTCGAAGAAACTCACCTTCTGGAGTGTTTTCAAAAGGCAAGAAAAGAAATCCATAAAAACTTGAAATTTACAGCTTCTTCTCACAATAGATTGCTCTACTTTCAACGAATGCTTGAAATATTAAAGTTAAACTCTATGAAATACGGCCTAACTTTATACAATATTTATTGGAATACTTTTTTAGAAAACTTAGCACCTTTTTTGAATGTTAAAAGTTGCTTAAATAATTTTAAAGACCGGAAAATATGTATTCTCACAGATCTTACTTCACATATTCAATATAGAAAAATCTTGAAATTAGGCTTAGAAAGATATGTGGACTATGTTGTAACGAGTGAAGAAACTGGTGTGGACAAACCTGATAAGAAGATGTTTATGACTGCATTAAAAAAAATGGAACTTCTTCCAAATGAGGTTTGTATGGTGGGTGATAACTTTGAAAAAGATATAATGGGTGGAAATGAATGTGGCATTTTTGGATTTTGGTTTAACCCTGACCAGGAGAATGCTTCTCAGGAAGGCGCATATATTTCGGTTTCAAGTTTTGACGAATTACAAGGGCATTTGAAATGACAGAAGAGAAAGAAGCTTTTTTAAAGATGTCAAAAATGATTGGAGAGCGATTTGATCTTATTCAGGCCGCGGGAGGAAATACATCTGTAAAATTAAGTGATGGAAGCATGCTTATCAAAGCTTCAGGGCATGCACTTTCGGACATGGACTATGAAAAAGGCTTCGCAAAAATTAACTATAAAAAACTGGAAAATATCTTTGAAAATGAGGAGATCAAAAGGATTGATAGTAAAAGGGAAAAAGAAAAAAAGGCGAAACTTTTCTTAAGTGAAGTTGTTGCGGAAAACTCACCTCGACCCTCAATTGAAACTTTTATGCATTGTCTTCTATTTAAATATACTCTTCATGCACATCCAATTCTTGTAAATTCCCTGGCATGTCGTTCCGATGCAGAGTTAATATTTTCTGAACTCTTTCCTGAATCTCTTTTTATCGAATATAAAACACCTGGGATTGAATTATCCTTGGAAATTTTTAAAAAGATTGAAAGCTATAGAGGGGAGAAAAATAAATTACCTCACCTTGTTTTTTTAAAAAATCATGGAGTCATTATAAGTAATGATAATCCAGATATTTTATTGGAAACTTGTGATTACGTGAATAAAAGAGTTGAGGACTATTTATCTGTTGATTTTTCCAGGTACAGGATGACCAACTACGTTTCGGAGAAGATCAATAAATTTTCTGAAGGGCACATGGTCTCAATGATTTCAGATGATAAAGTAATAATAGATCTTTTGAGCAGTAATCCAGGTCTCATCAACGAACCTCCTTTTTGTCCAGATGATTATGTTTATTTTGGCTTTAGGCCTCTCAAAGTTTTAGAAGATTTGAACGAGGAAATTGAAAATTATCTAAGGCTTTATAAAGAAGTTCCTAAAGTTCTTTATTTTCAAGGAGAAGTTTATTGTATTGCTAAAAATGTAAAAAAGGCGAAAGAGGTCGAAGAGGTGTTCAAGTTTCACCTTCTCGCGTTGCTACACGCTAAGAAGAACATTGAATTTCTTAATAAAGAAGAGCTTCACTATTTGGCGAATTGGGAAGCCGAAAAATTTCGAAAAAACTTATAAAGGAAAATAAAATGAAAATAATCATTCCAATGTCTGGAATAGGAAAAAGGTTTCTTGATAGCGGCTATAAAGAGCCAAAATTTCTTATTAATGTAGATGGTAAGCCAATTATTGAACATATTATTGACCTTTTTCCTGGTGAGGAAGATTTCATTTTTATTTGTAACAAAGATCACCTTCGATTTAGCAATCTTGAGGACATTCTTAGAAAAAAGGCACCAAAGGCACGAATTGTTTCGATTGAGCCTCATAAGCTTGGACCTGTTTATGCGGTTTCTAAGGTATTTGAAGAAATTGATGATGATAAAGAGGTCATCGTAAATTATTGTGATTTTGGAACCTATTGGGATTATCGTGATTTTCTTAAACATACTCGTGAAAGAGGTGCTGATGGAGCTGTCCCCTCTTATAAAGGCTTTCATCCGCATATGCTTGGTATAAAAAATTATGCCTTTATTAAGGAAGAAGGGCAATGGATGAAGGCCATTCAGGAGAAAAGGCCTTTTACAGAAAATCGAATGAATGAATATGCTTCAAATGGAACTTATTATTTTAAAAAAGGTTCCTATGTGAAGAAGTACTTTAAAGAGATTATGGACAAGGGAATTACCGTTTCGGATGAGTATTATGTGAGTATGGTTTATAATCTTTTGACTCGGGATAATTTAAAAATCTCCGTTTATGAAATTCAGCATATGCTTCAATGGGGGACGCCTGATGACCTTGCTGAATATGTTAAATGGTCAGAATATTTTAAAAAACAAGTTCTAGACAATAAGGATTTAAAGGACACTTTTTTAGATGAAAATTTAGTTAAGCTTATTCCAATGGCAGGAGAAGGGCTACGCTTCAAAAAAGAAGGATTTGATCTTCCTAAACCACTCATTGAAGTGAGTGGGTATCCTATGGTCATTCAGGCCAGTAAATGTCTACCTGAAAAAGGCCGTTTTGTTTTTGCTTGTTTAAAAAACCACCTTGATAACTATCCCCTAAAAAATACAATCAAAGGTTCATTTTCAAATTCAACTTTTATAGAAATTGATGAATTGACGCAGGGCCAGGCATCAACTTGTGAAATGGCCCTTAAAGATGTGGACCCAGAGGCTCCTCTGCTTATTTCAGCTTGTGATAATGGTGTTATTTGGGATCAACAGAAATTTTATGAAATTATAGAAGAAGATGATCCGGAAGCCATTTTTTGGACCTTCCGGAACCATCCTTGCACAAATGATTCACCGGAAATGTATGGTTGGCTAAGGACAGATGAGAATGACTATGTGACGGGTGCTTCTGTGAAAAAGCCAATCAGTAGAACACCTGAAAAAGATCACGCCATTGTAGGCACCTTTTATTTTAAAAAGACTAAATATTTTCTTGATAGTGTCAAGTCTCTTTATACTCATAACAACAGAGTAAATAATGAGTTTTATGTTGATAGCTGTGCCGAAGAACTCCTGAGAATGAATCTTAAAGTTAAAGTTTTTGAAGTTGATCATTATATTTGTTGGGGAACTCCTAACGATTATAAGGTTTATAACTATTGGCAAAGCTTTTTTCATAAGTGTGATTGGCATCCTTATGGACTAGATTTAGATTCTACAGTAGATCCTGAACTAATACCGAAAATAGAAAAAGAATATTTGGACTTTGAACAAGATCATAGATAGGGAGTTGGGGTGAAATTATCTATAGTTGTCCCGTGCTTTAATGAAGAAAAAAACTTAACCTTAATTTTGGAAAAATTTAACTCTCATATAAATCGATCCGATATTGAGGTAATTTTAGTTGATAATGGCTCTACTGATGGAAGCCAAAAAGTTTTTGAGGAGCAAATACCTCGTTATAGTTTTGCTAGGTTAGTCAGGATAGAAAACAATATAGGTTATGGACACGGTATTCTTGCAGGCCTAAAAAATGCTAAAGGAGAATTCCTTGGGTGGACACATGCAGATCTTCAAACAGATCCAAAGGATGTTTTAAGGGCCTTAGAAAAAATAGAAGAAAAGGGTAATGCAAAGTCTTTGTTCATTAAAGGGAAAAGAAAAGGAAGGCCTTTCTTTGATGAATTTTTTACGAAGGGAATGTCACTTTTTGAAAGTTTATATTTAAAGAAGGCGCTCTGGGATATAAATGCTCAGCCCAATATTTTTCACAAAAGTTTTTTTGATACGTGGGAAAATCCACCTAATGATTTTTCTTTAGATCTTTATTCACTATTTCTTGCAAAAAAGAAAAAGATGGACATTCAAAGGATGGAGGTTTTATTTCCTCCAAGGGTGCACGGCGAATCTTCTTGGAATAAGGGGTTGGCCTCTAAATGGAAATTTATTAAAAGAACTTTGGTCTATAGTCGCCAACTAAAAAAGGTACTTTTAAAATGACATCATATATTGCCCACCGAGTAAATACGTTAGAGGAATTGAGTAACACTCCTCAACAATATGGTGTGGAGTTGGATTTAAGGCCTTGGAATGACAAAATTATTATTCATCATGACCCTTTTGTTAAAGGAGAAGACTTTGAAGAATATTTAAAAAGTTATGAACATGGCACTATGATTTTAAATATAAAAAGTGAAGGAATTGAATATCATATTTTAAATTTACTAGCGCAATATGATATTAAAGATTACTTTTTCCTCGATTGTAGCTTTCCGATGATTTACAAATTAAGTAAAGAAAAGGAAACAAAAATAGCATTAAGGTTTTCAGAGTTCGAAGGGCTTGACACTCTTAAAGAAATGGAAGGAAAGGTTTCATGGGTATGGGTTGATTGCTTTTCAAAGTTACCGGTGAATATTGATACTTTTAACAAAATAGGAAAATTAGGCTTTAAAACTTGTCTTGTTTCCCCTGAGCTTCAGGGAAGAGAGCATGACATCGACGAATACAAGAAATCTATGAAAATCGAAGGAATCGAATTTGATGCGATTTGTACAAAAGTATTTAATATCCCCAGATGGAAATCTTTGTAAAAAGCGACCTTTTCTATTCTTTGTGACCCACTCTTAAAAAATAATGTTTTTTATCGGCCCCCAGAGTTTTTCGCTTTTAAGGTTTGTTTGAATAGCTGACCTTAAGGAGACGAATTTTTTTAATGCTTTACCTTCACTGAAACCCTTTTTCTTTGGATTAAGTTTCAGAATATAGATTTTGTTTTCAATTTACTTATTATGGTCACTTTTGTTTAATTTATATAGGAACTTTTTTATTTCTTAGCGAGGTAAATTATTGATGCAATCAATTTATAGGGTACTTAATGTTAAGTTTTTATCGGTAATTTATTTGTTTCTCCTGGAATTCAGGTTTCTTTTTTCAGGTAGGTTATCTTTGGCAGACTGTTTATTTCCCATTTTGTTTGCTTTTCTTATTAAGGAAATGGGCAAGGATCTAGTCTCACCTAAAAACTCAAAACTTTGTATAGTTGTAATAATTTTTTGGATTGCTTCTTATTTCACTCCGGCCTTAAATGAAGCATATGAGGCAGGGACTTTTTTGAGTAGTAACTTAGTTATTATTATTGGAGCTATTTATTTAGTTGTAATAGCTTGGACTTTTTTTCAAATTACTTTATTTTATGGAAAAGAGTTTACAGCAAAAATTATTTTGTGGTCAGGTCTATTTTATGGTGGCATAGGGTTATCGGCCCTTCTGTTACATTTAGTTTTTGGTGTAGAAACCTCTCTTGTGTGCTTTAAATGTACTAGTAGTAATTACTTTGCAGGATTTCCAAGGATTAAAGGGTTTTCTCTTTCGATCAATGCTTTTGGTTTTCATATTTTTTCATCGCTTGTAGCACTTTTAATGCTTATCGAAACAAAAATTAGTAAAATAAGGGCGTTTCAAGCAGTATTTCTTTTTATTTGCATCTTTTTTTCATTTTCAAAAACAATGATTATAGCTGGGCTTTGTTATGCTTTTTACTTTTCTAAAAAGTTATTTAATAAAACGAAGTTTATTCCAAGGCTAGTTTTAATTTCAGGCATCTTATTTTACTTAGGTATAACTCACTTTGTTTATGTTAAAGATCAGGAAAGTTTGAATACTCTGAGTGAAAAATGTCCTGTTTGCGTAACTTCTGATATAAAAGAGTCATTTCCTTATAATAAAACTAATTTATACCCTTCTCTTTTTGCTGAGCTAAAAAAGACTTATTGGAAATTGGGAATAAAAAACTTCCCTTGGGGAATGGGTGCTATAAATAAGTTTTCGAATCATACAAGGCCCCACTCTACTTTTTTTGAAAGGTTTGCCCTTCATGGTATTTTAGGAATTTTGTCTTTCTTATTTCTTGTTTTTTTAATTTTTAAAAATTCAAGGAAAGAAAAATTAAAAAATGATAATTATAACATAGTTATGAATCTCTTTTGGTTGATGGCGCTGATGATCGGTTTGAATGGGGATATCCTTCGTTTTAGGGAGCTTTGGGTATTTATCGGTTTTTCCTTGGCCCTTGCTAATGAAAAAGGGCCATCTAACTGCAGTTAGGTAAAATATGTAATTTTATTTTTTAAAAATCAAACTTCATGAATAATAGATATTACTTTTGACCTGGGCATGTTACCTAATTACTTGAAATAGATTGTTCTATTTAAGGTTCACTTAAGAGAATAAAATAATTTCGTTTTTAATTTTATATGCTACCATTTTTGATATCTCGTTGTTAATATCTAGGGGTGCCACTATGAGGGTCTTGGTTACGGGAGCAGCAGGCTTTGTAGGATCGCACCTTTCTGAGCTTGCACTGGAAAGGGGACTGAATGTTGTTGGAATAGATAACTTTGACCCTTTCTATGATCCTTCCTTAAAGAAAGAAAATATCGAGCTGGCCTTAGAAAATGATCGCTATACTTTTTTTGAAGGTGATCTAAGAGACAAAAAATTTCTAGAAAGTATTTATAATAAATTTCAAATTGATTGTACTGTTCACCTTGCGGCCAAAGCGGGTGTTAGACCCTCTCTTCAAAATCCATTTGAATATATTTCTTCTAATATTGAGGGCACTGTTTCCATTATGGAGGTTATTAAAACGCAGGCTAGCAAAAAACTTGTTTTCGCCTCTTCCTCATCGGTGTATGGACAATCTATAAAAATACCTTTTTGTGAATCTGACCCTCTCTCAGAGGCCATTTCTATTTATGCCGCGACAAAGTTGTCAGGAGAAAACTTCACAAAAATGTATCATAATTTATACTCTCTAGATGTTATTAATTTAAGACTATTTACTGTTTATGGCCCCAGGCAGAGACCGGATCTTGCTATTAGTAAGTTTTTAAGCTCTTGTATGAAGGGAGAAAAAATAACTCTTTTTGGTGATGGCTCAATGCAGCGAGACTATACTTACGTAAAAGATATTGTAGATGGAATATTTAGTGCGGTAGAAAGGTTAGATCTTAAAAAAGGTTGTTATGAAATATTTAATCTAGGCAACTCTTGTCCAGTTTCATTAAGCCATTTAATAAGTGCAGTTGAAAAAACTGTAGGTAAAAAGTGTATTATAGAAAATAAAGATGTGCCTCAGGGGGACGTTTCTATTACCTAT
Organism: Bacteriovoracales bacterium; assembly: GCA_028346125.1. Taxonomy (GTDB): domain Bacteria; phylum Bdellovibrionota; class Bacteriovoracia; order Bacteriovoracales; family Bacteriovoracaceae; genus UBA7317. The sequence continues at coordinate 130,145 of JAOMEV010000001.1, forward strand.
GCTAATATTGAAGAGGCCAAAAAGTATTTGAATTACGAGCCTAAGGTAAATCTAATGGAAGGCCTTCAAATATTTTATAACTGGATGAAAATAAGATATTAAGCTTTGGAATCTTGAGATCTTATTTGATTTGTAATCGTTATAGAGAAGAGAACCATTATAAGAAATGTTATTTCTCCGTCAATAAGTGTACTCTGAAAGAGTCCTGACACGCTAAAATTAAGAAGGCCAGGTAAAATGATTTTGAGGATGGTATTTTTACCGGTAAAGCATAAGGCCAACCAACCTAATATAAAGCCTGTAAATGCTATAAATCCGAGTGTGCCCATTCCACTTAAAACTTCCAAGTAGTTATTATGAGCATGGCCTGTAAACTTTTTGACTGAGCGGGGAGCTTTAATATTATGTAGGCCATATTTATATTTGATTGAGCCAGCGACATTTTCGAAATTCCTGTAGCCGAATCCAAAAATGGGCTTTTCCTTGAAGGCATGGTAAGCCGTGTTCATAATCATTAGTCTACTTTTTTCGTTATGTGAATTGGTGTGGAGCCTATAAAAATCAATATCGATCTTGTTTATAAAGATGTAAGCAAGAGCAGCAGTAAAAATGGTACTGAAAACGATTGCAGATTTAAATAGATACTTATATTTCCAAAAGAAGGAAAATGGTAAAGCCGCAAGAAAGCCAAGCATGGCCCCCCTTGAATAGGACAGATATAGGCCAACAAAGTTGATAACAAAAACAATAATTAAGTTTTTTCTCGTTGTGTATTTGTTGCTTTTAAAATTAATAATCCATCCAAATATTATGCTGCAAAAAATAGATATGCTATAGGAATACGTCATGAGCATTCCAGACATTCCACAATTTCTTTCCATACTACAAGCTTTAGTAAATTTGAGTGGATTGAAGCCACTATAAAGACCAATTATGCCACTACATGTTGCTAATGTTGTGGATATAAAGAGGATTTTTAATAGTAGGGGGAGCCTTGGTTTATTTCTAGATTCGTCTTGTTTATAAAAATAAGAATAACAAGGGATAGCAAGTAGGCTTATTATAAAATATTTAATCTTGAAAAGAAGTTTCAGTGGCTGCCCAATGCTATTCCAGTTAAGAATAATCGAAAGAGCTGCGGCTAAAATGAAGGCCAAGAGAAATTTACTAGGGGCATATTCGAAGGTTTTCTTTAATTCCTTTTTATCTATAAGGTAAACTATAGGAATAAGAAGAAGTAAGTGTCCTAGTCCTATAAAGCTAACGGATACATAAAACCCTAACGCTGAAAAAAGGATGGAAAAAAATAAAAAATTTAATACATAGCTTGGAATAGCTTTGTCTTTCATACTCAAATTTTATAAAATTTTTAGATAAAAGAAAAGCGGAATATTATTAAGTAGCGAAATGAGTTTAATTCTGTCAAGAAATGGTCAGGCTCTTTTCCCAATTATATGCAGAGGTTACGATTGATCCAATATCATCAAATTGGGGGGTCCAATTAATCGTTTCCTTAATTTTTTTATTGTCAGAAATTAAGATAGGAGGGTCACCCGGTCTCCGTTCTGAAATATCATATTTTATGGCCCTATTTAACTTTTGTTCAGTGACCTCTATAATTTCTTTTACAGAAGACCCTTTACCATATCCAACATTAAAAATATTCGAACTACCCCCATTGCTTAGGTATTCTAAAGCAGCAATGTGGGCCGTTGCAAGGTCTTCAACGTGGATAAAGTCTCTTATGCACGTCCCATCGAAGGTGTTATAGTTATTACCATAGATAGATAGCTTATCAATTTTTCCAGAAGCTACCTCACAGATTCTCTTTATTAAGTGAGTTGATTTAAGATTCTCTTGACCAATTCTCCCCTGAGGGTCCGCGCCAGCAACGTTAAAATATCTTAAGATACAATATTTAAATGATGGGTTCGAATAAGCAAAATCCTTAAGCATCATCTCGACAATCATCTTAGATCGTCCATAGGGGTTGACTGGATTTAAAGGCGTCTCTTCATTTGCAATGCCTTTTTCAGGAATGCCATAGACTGAAGCTGTTGATGAAAAAATAAAGTTGTTAACTTTAAACTCTTTGCAAAGTTTTAGTAAACAGACAGAATTTGAAACATTATTTTTATAGTAGAGTATTGGGTTTGAAACGCTTTCTGGAACAATGATGCTGCCAGCAAAATGTATAACAACATCGAACTTTTCTTTTAAGAATAGTTTTTTTAATTTTTCTCTATTTTCAAGGTCACCTAGGATAAATGTACCACCTAATATGGCCTTTCTTTTACCTGTGGAAAGATTGTCATAAACAAAAAGCTCGTGATTTTCGTATTGAATTAGGTTTTTTATGACATGGGAACCAATGTAACCAGCGCCGCCTGTGATTAGTATTTTCATAGGGTCCTCAAAAAAAATACTAAATAATCCAATGTTAAAATATGTTTGATAATTATTTAATTAAAATACCTTGAAGTCAAACGAAAGGAACTACAAATTTTTTATGATTGAAAAAGGTCCAGATTTTTTTATCAATTCAAGCTTTTCCTGCTTGCTCAATTTTTTGATAAATAGTTCTTTTTTTGTTGCCTCTGACCTATTTGATACTTTTTCTAAATAAACAAAATCTTTTGGAGAATCTAGGTAAAAAAACTTTGCGCCTTTCCCCTTACTTGGTTTTAGGTGGTTTTTCATTCTTTTTTTTGGATCAGTTGTTATTCCAGTATAGAGAAGGCCTTTCTGTGTTTCTATTATGTAGATAAACCAAGCTTTACTTTTCATTTTGTCTCTTGCGTTTTTATTTTGAACTAAAATACCATTATGAAACAGAAAAAGTATAAAATAAAAGATGAGAAAGGTGGAAGGATAGTTATTCAAGCAAACCCCTTCAGGTGTTATTCACCTGAAGGGGATGGGCTTAAAGTCCAAGAGTTGCTTCCCAACAACTCCTAGTACTCGCGTTTGTATAATATTTTAAACTTCATTTAATTTTTTTATTGAAGGATCTCCTTTAAAAAATGAAAACCCTTCAAATTACTCTGTCCTTATATCAGTATTAACCAATTAACCTCAATGCTGAGTTAGGAACATTGTTGGCCTGCATTAAGGTCGCGATACCAGCTTGTTTCAACACGGCGTTTGAGGCCAATGCAGCGGTTGACTTAGCAACATCCACATCTTGAATAACTGATCTTGCATTATCCTGGTTAATCGTTTGGATTTCCAAGTTATTAATTGTTGATTGTAAACGAGATTGGATCGAACCCAAACGAGCTCTTTGCCCAGAGACCGCATCAATAGCTTCATCGATAGAACCAATGGATTCTCTCGCATCATCTTTGCTTTCAATAGTGGATCCCGCAATTCCAATATTATCAGATTTTGCGTTGGTGGCACCTGAATCAAAAGTAATTCTGTTGAAGTCATCTCCATCAGACCCAACATGAAACTCAAGCTCACCTTCACCTTCCCCATTAAGGAGATAGGTTCCGTTAAAAATAGTAGAATCTCCAATCCGGTCGATTTCAGCTGTGAGCTCTGTATATTCATTGTTGAGAAACCCACGTTCTTTCTCCCCAACAGTATCAGAACTGGCCTGGATTGTGAGTTCTCTCAAGCGAACAAGAATATTTGAGATTTCACTCAACCCCCCTTCAGCTGTTTGAATAAGGGAGACACCATCGTTGGCGTTTCTTGTGGCCTGTCTTAAACCTTTCGTCGTAGCTTCTAATCTGGTGGAAATCGCCAAGCCGGCAGCATCATCCGCCGCTTTGGTAATCCTTTTACCAGATGACAATCTTTCAAGCTCATCAGATTCTTGATTAGATGTGTTCTTCAAGTTTCGCTGAACCATCTGGGAAGCGATGTTTGTTTTGATTCTTAAACCCATTTTATACTCCTCCGAAAAAATCTAAAGTCTGACTTTTTTAAAGCCAAGCAGTGCAGTCAGAAATTGACTTGATTTAACCAAGCAATTCCGTCGGTCAATCAGGTATCGGGTGGTAACCGGATTACTTTAGTCAAGTATTGTTCTTATTAAATTTTTTTTAAAAGTCTTTATTGATTTCAATCAGTTAAATTAAAAAACTTCTTTGCTTAGCTGAGACAAAAGTTATTGAATGACAATAATTTTTAATGGATAATTCTTCTCAATTTTACCAATTAAAAGATTTGTCAGCTTGATTAATGGGCCTTCAAGAAAGGTTTTGCTGTCCAAAATAAATAGAAAACATTGCAAAGGAGCTAATTTCAATGACCAATATTCAAAAAGAAGAGGAATGGGATGCAATTATAATTGGTTCTGGTATGGGAGGGATGGCCTGCGGGAGCGCGCTCGCTCATTATGGAAAAAAAGTTTTGATTTTGGAGAAACATTATGTTGCTGGAGGAATGACCCATACTTTTAAAAGAAAAAAGCATTTTACATGGGATGTTGGTGTTCACGCCCTTGGGGAGATGGGTGAAAATCGTTTACCAGGAAAAATTATTTCCTGGTTGTCTCAAGATAAAGTGAAAATGAATAAATATGGTGACGTTTACGATACCTTTTTCTTTCCTGAAAATTTTAAATTTGAGCTGCCTTCATCTATTGATGAGTATAAAGAAAATCTTTTGAAGGCGTTTCCGGAAGAAAAAAAGGCCATAGAACTTTATTTTGAAATGGTTCAACAAGCTGGGAAGTCGGCCAAGGTTCACTTTTTTTGTCGTAATATGGCAAAATGGGCCGAAACATTGGCGACTCCCTTTTTAAAAGGCAAGCTCAATAATTGGATTAAACTTACAACAAAAGAAGTTTTGGATGAATTGACCTCTAATGAGAAACTTAAGGCCGTTTTAGCAGGACAGTGGGGATATTATGGAAGTCCTCCAAGTCGGTCGAGTTTTTTTATTCATGCCATTACCATCAGGCACTTTTGGGAAGGAGCATATTATCCTGAAGGAACGTCAAAAACTCTCGCTGATAACATCTTAAATATTGTCCACGAAAAAGGTGGGGATGTTCGTCTTAGGACTGCTGTTGATAAAGTATTAACTGAGGGTGGTAAAGTTATTGGAGTTAGAACCGCAAAAGGTGAAAATATATATGCCCCATTAGTAGTTTCAGCAGCAGGAGCTAAGGCGACGGTCGAGAGATTACTTCCTGAAACTGAAGAACAAAAAAAATGGGCCACTAATATCAAAGGCCTATCCCAATCACCTTGTCATCTTTGTGTTTACCTTGGTTTTGAAGGGGATATTAAAAAAGCTGGTGCGACGGCATCTAATCAATGGTTTTTTAATTCATGGGATCAAGAAAAAACCTTGTGGGACTTCAAAAATAAAGATGAAGAACCTCATATCCTCTACGTTTCTTTTCCTTCTTTAAAAGATCCGGCGCATTATTCAGGTGACTCCAACTATCATACAGGAGAGGTTGTAACATTTGTCGATTGGGATTATTTTTTAAAATGGGAGGAAACAAAACAGGGAAGAAGAGGGGAAGATTATAAAGACCTCAAAGAAGAGCTGACCAAAAGAATAATAGACCATTTGAAAACCCACCTTCCTGATTTAATGAAGCTTTGTACATACGTTGAGCTTTCAACGCCCCTTTCGACGGATCATTTTTGCAGTTCCCCTCGAGGTGCGATTTACGGTCTGGAGCCAACACCAGAGCGATTCAACTGTAAGGACTTAAGACCTCAAACACCTCTTAAAAACTTTTATCTTACTGGAGCTGATGTTGGGACACTTGGTGTTGTCGGGGCCTTAATGGGAGGAGTATTGACCGCCGCAAAAATAGATAAGCGTATTTTTTCAAAAATAAAAGGTAAATAAGTATTAGGAAATAAATAAACCTCTTAAATTTAGGGATTTGGCCTCTGCAAGGGACATTTTTTTTTGCAGGACTAATCCCTAAACATTTAAAGAGGTGCCTATGAAAATTTACTTCCTATTTTTTTTCTTAACTTCTTGTTTGATGAAGCCTCCTTTGAAAGAGGTGAAATCTAATAAAGGTTCCTGGACTAGCGGTATTTTTTTTAGTGGCCATGAACATATAACTCGTTTCGCCATTATAAAAGCAAATGCCCTTATAAAATCAAAGCATGGACTACCGGGCTTTTATTCTGAAGTTTCAGAATGGGATTCTGGCTGGAGAACAGATAACCCATTGATTGAAGGAAACTTCAAAACTGATTTTCCTGATCGAAGAATATATGATTTTTATGGTGTAAAAAAAAGAGATTTAAGATCTTGGCATAGTGAACCTTCCTTCCAAAATATCCATAGCATGAGAAATTATTCTGATGGATATACACAAACACTTTTTGAAAGCTGCCAATCTATTAAAGGCTCAATTATTAAGGCCACATTGAAGGCCTTTTCTTTTTTTCGGAAAGGACAAAAAGAAGAAGGGCTCTTTTGGATAGGTCATGCTTCTCATATTATTCAAGATTCTTTTTCGAGGGCACATGCCTTAAGACGGTCGCCTTCTTTTAAAGAAATTGAGGATATTTGTACTTATGGAAAAAAATTTGAATCTATTTGTTTCCATAAAAATTATGAAGATATTATTCATGGTGATCGAATTTGGAAAGTCGATCTTAATTGCAATTTGAACCCTTTGGAAAAAAGCTATTCGTGTTTAAAACCAGAGGCCCAAGCAGCAGTATTAGCGACTTCAGGATATCTTTTTATCGTGGGGGAGCTAGTTAAGGAAAAAAAGTTTTCAGAACTTGAGGTAAAAAGAGAATTGAAAAAGGTTTTGGAGGGAGAAGAGTCTCCAAATGGCGCCTACTTTGAATGTTAAACTTTTCTTTTTCATAAATAAAAGTCTTTGGGTTTTTATTAGACGGAAAAATAACTAAAACTGTCAGGAAAAAAGTCCGACCAATAGGCATGCTTATTCCACTCGGCCTTGGTGTCAAAATTCCAAAGTTTCCTTTTATTACCATCTATTTGGTAATTTTAAATGTTTTTTTCTTTTTGCAGCAGGACCCCTTGGACTTCAAGGCCATAGAGCAGATGGTTTCAAAAAAACAAACAAGTTCCCTTATTTCCTATTATAAAAGCAAGGATCTCCTTAACAAAGAAAATATATCAGTATCCTCTTTAATTAAAGCACAGTTTTCACATGGTAGCTGGGCCCATTTGGTCGGAAATATGTTAGCGCTTATTGGTTTTGGCCTTTATGCAGAAACAAAATTGGGCGCCCTAAGCTATTTATTTGTTTACTTTTTGGGGGGGTCATTGGGGTTAGGTTTATCTGCTCATTTTTTTTTAAAACCTGATTCTATTTTACTGGGGGCTTCGGCCAATATTTTTTCTATGATGGGTGCATTTTTTGTTATTTTTTTTAGACACTATATGAAGTTTCTTCTTTTCTATGTTTTTATTTGGAAAAAAATATTACTTCCGGTGAGGTTTAGTTTTCCCTTTTTCTTTATTTTAGTTGAAGTAACAAACCAGTTTTTAGGAGAAGGGAATGTCGCCCATGATGCTCACCTTATTGGAATAGGTATAGGAGTCTTTTGTGGCCTTATATTTATATTAGGAGACCCTATTAAATGGCCTTTTATTTATGCTATCGAAAGAGAAAAATTTGATGAATTAGCGGGTAAAACAAATTTTGGCGAAATTGTTGATATTTGTAATGATATTTTAAATTTTAACCCTGTTAATTATAAGGTGCGCTTTTTTCTTCTTTCCAAGGCCATTGAACGTTTTCAAAAGGGACTACATTTGGATAAGCATGCAAATGAAGTTTTAAAAAATCATCTAGAAAGGTATATTGGAAAATTTATAAAAGAAAAAAATTACGACTTATGTAATTCTTTGCTAAAAAAAATCCCCTATGACTTACCTATTTTTCTCTATCTTGAGGGTCTTTCTCAAAGGAAAATTATTAAATTTGGTGATTACCTTCTTGATAAGAGAGATTATTGTGGGGCCCTAAGAATTTATCAACTTTTTTTCTATTATTATCCTAAATCTAAAAATGCAAAAAACCTTCTTCGAACTTGTGATGGAGTCCTCGAGGCCATCAATAAAAAAGAAGATTGGGAAAGAATAAAAATGATTAAAGACATCAATCCTGAAAATATACTTTCTTTAAGAATAAAAAAATTTTTAGAAATTAAAGAAGAGAAGAGATATTAACGATGGAGCTTGATAATAAAGTTGAAAAATTTCATAATGACGATGAGGATTATTCTTCTCATCGGTCAGGAGGATTTTTTATTCGATTGCTTTCAGCTCTTCTTGATGGGTTTATTCTTGGAATAGTTCAAAAATCTTCGACGACTTTAGTTCTCTTTTTAGCTTCTTTGAATGGTTTGCCTTTCAATAATTTTCAAAAGCTTCCTCCCGCATGGCAGTTTTCTGTTATTATTTTGAATTTTGTAGGGTCTTATTTTATTATTCTAAGACCCATTAAGAAATATGGACAAACACCTGGGAAGAGAATACTCAAACTAAAAATTTTAAATGATGATTTCGTTGTTAATTTATCTTGGTGGCAAATTATTTTTAGGGAATTTTTTGCTAAAATTATAACTTTATCTTTATTTTTTGTTTCTGGGCCTATGATTATTTTTAGGACGGATAAGAGAGTCCTTCATGACTTTATTTGTGGCACACGAGTCGTTCGGTTAAAGGAAAATGATTAGAATACTTTAAAGAAAGAAAGTATTTCCTTTTGAGGCATAAATATTTTCAGAGTTGAAATCTGCTTTTTTAAATTTTTCTGTATCAAAGATTTCTGTTCTTAAGGAATTAAGTATCGTACCCTCGGGAAATACAACCTCCCAATCATCTTTTAAAATATGTGATTTACTTCTTATAATGACTTCGTGTTTATCACATTCTTGGGCCAAAAAGACTTTTTCATTTCCCATTTTTTTTGCTTTAGGAACTTCAAGGTCAAGACAGTCGACGGCCTCGAGAGAGCGCTTAAATGATGCGCCCATTATATTATTAAACTCCTCAAAAAGGCTGAGCGCCATTTTGAGCTCCAAATTTTTTTCCCATGGTAAGGATTTTTTCCCCAAGTTCCAAACGACTTCTTCATTAAAAAAAGACCGGTAGACCATTTTTGAAGATTCACCATTTATTTTTATCGTGCATCTATAATCGTAGTAATCGATAGGTTGGCTTCTTTCTTGGACTTTTGTTATCTCCTCATCATATTCCCAATGAAGGGCAAAGTTAGTTAAAGCTATTTCTCTGCAAAATTTTTTGTATTCTTCAAATGTTTTATTCATAAAAGTATCACCATTAAAAAATTGATTATTTTCATTATATGATTTTTTTTGTTTTTTTTTTAGATAAGTCGAAATATTCCTTTTTACTTGAGAAAATAGCTTTTAGAGTAAAACACCTTGATTAAGTCCATGCTGAGTATTTATATCATACTTAAGGCTTTTCTTTTCATAGCTTTTAAAAATAGAAATCATTTTGTTTTTAACAACGGAAATGAATGAAAGACAATCTGACTGGTTTTCTGAAGTGATTTGGTCAAGATAGTTTTGGATATCTTTGGATGCATCAATGAAGTGATCACGATGACCATTTTCATGAATAAGGATATTGGAAAAATAGTTATCCCACCTTTTTTGTAAACTTCTTGGTGCCTTTTTAATATCTACCCACAAGGGTAATACATAGTTTATTTTTATAACCCAGCGAATGTTATTTTTTTTTAATAAACATCTTCCATTTGTTGGCTTTGGTAAATTTATTTTTTTAATTATTAAGCTGGCCTGAATAGAGGCGCCTGACAAATTATTTGAAAAAGACTTTTTGATATTTTTTTTCTTGATATGATAAATAATCTCTTTAAGGGTCGTTCCTTTTATATCGTAATATTCTTTTTTGATTTGAACATTCAAAGGTTTGTTTTTTAAATGAGGAAAGCTAAAGAAAAACAATAGCAAGACTACTAACAAAGATATCTTTTTAAATCTCAATAACTTTGTTGCGATTGTTGCAAGATGGTATTTTCCCATTTCATTTTTTTTATTTTTTTAGTGATGTGACCTAAACCTTTTGAATTAAGAATAAAAGGTCCATATTTTCCATACTTTTTCTTAAGATTCTCAAATTTTGATTTGGACATAGGGCATTGGTAGTTACGACCGTCTTGACCCAATTCCTTGAGGGCCTTTTTTACTTTTGTAACCATGCCTTTTGTTTTAAAAAGACTACAGTTGATTGCTTCATCAAAAGAGTCATCGATGTAATTTCTCCAATCAAAAACTTTACCTTTGTTGATGAACCACTTTTTGTTTTTACAAATTATGTAAGGGCCATTTCTCTTACTTTCAACATAATCACTTTCCGGCGTGACTATTGTTTTGTTGTCATTAAACCTTAAAATATCATTCCAAAAAAACATTCCATTGAACTCTGCTGCCAAATCTCCAAATGACATTACTCCAACTGTCATTCCTCCAAGAAGGCCGACTTCATCATTCCAGCCAATTTGAACTGTTTCCTCAATTGACTTTCTATTGAGAAAGTAGGATTTAAAGTAAGAAAAACCTGTTCCTAAAAAGTGTTCAAACTTGTCAGTCCCCAAAAAAGTATCACCAACTCTGACATAACCGGCCAAAACCCCCGCGGGCTTTTTCAACATCAAAGGCGAAAGAAGTTTTATAGGAAAGCTTTCAAAGGTACCCCAATACTTATAGATGCTTTTTTTAGGAGTCGTGTAAATTATTTTGACTTCTTTTGATTCGATCATCCAACGGTTGAATCGACCTGTTATGTGATTTTTAAAGTCTTTTCTCATTCTACGGTATAGGCGTTTTGGATCGCAATTATGAGACTTTCCATTGAGGTCTTTAACTGCCTGTTTAAAATAAGATATCGTTTTTTTATTGAGAATATCGTTCATGTCAGGAATATCGTCAAAACGTTTATTAAAGGAGTCAACTTCGGCAGAAATTCCAAGATGGATAAAAGTAAAAAATAAAATTAAATATTTCATCAATTAATTCCTTTCAGAATCATTTCGGTTTAAATAACAATAGGTTAAGAAATTTTCTATTTTTTGGGTAAATATTACCTTTTCAATCATAATTAGATAAATCTTTTTTTTAAATCCGAAGAGTTTATTAAAATGAAGCTTTCCGAGCGAGGGAATGAGAAGAATGGAAAAAATGACTGAAGAGACACTGGATCTTATTAAAATATGGGTAAAATTTTTAAAAGGTCCAAGCTTTTATTTAAAAGTACCAAACAAAATAAAAGAGTCAATTGACTATTTAGATGTCCATGATGAGGAAGTCCTTCAAAAAAAAGTTAAAGAAATGAAGGATGGGCTTATGGAGTTTGCCAACTTTATTGAAAAGAAAAATATTCTACCAACAAATATTTATGACACAAAAATACTCCCAAGAGATAAGGATGAACTTATAAAATTTGCTTTAATTGACTTAATTTATCCCGTTTCATCTTTTTCTTTTAAAGAAAGCTCTATGGGCTGTCTTCTGTTTCTTTCTCAGTTTTATCGTGGAATTGGTGAAAAACCAATTCATAATGATTCCTTGGAAAATGCCCTTGATGGAATGGAGGATGAGGAACTTGATTTGGAATATGAGGATTTCTTTCCTCCCTCTCAGGGGGATTTAGATAAAGAAATATATAAAAGGCAGAGCATAAAAGAAATAAGAGTTCTTAAGAATTATGGGGACCTTTGTTTTGCAATGTGTGAGTCGATTGAAGAAAATCTAAGAAAGCAGGCCGCTTAAAAGTTCTAACTTACCTTTTTCTTAGGAATACGGATAATAAAGGATGTTCCTTTATTTAAGGTTGTTTCTATTACTAAGTTGGCCTTTATTTTTTCTAGATTATTTTTTACAACATCCATACCGACGCCTCTTCCGGAAAGATCTGAAACAACTTTTTTTGTGCTAAAGTTGGGCAAAAATATAAGATTGACTTTTTCTTCATCGCTTAACGTTTTTCCTTTCTTATCATCAAGAATACCTTTTTTTATTGCATTATTTTTTAAGTAATCTCCGTCAATTCCTTTACCATCATCTTTTAGGATGACTTCTAAAAAGTCGTTCTTTTCATCCCTGCATTCTATTTCAATGAGACCTTCTTCTTCTTTACCTAAAGAAATTCTTTGGTCTGGTTGCTCTATTCCATGATCGAGGGCGTTCCTAACAATATGAATCATTGCGTCATTTAAGATGGCCAACTTTTCTTTTTCTAGGGAGCCTTCATCCCCTCTTAGTTTAAAGTTGACCTTTTTATTGAGTGTTTCAGAAATTTCTCTGATTACTGGAAAAAACTTTTTAAAAGAGTATTTTACAGGTTGGTCAAAAAGGGACTGAAAAGTACTTTGAAACTTGATGTTTTCTGGGTTTTCGTTGTTTAGATTCAAATTTTTTAGTTCGTTTTTAAAGGTGTCGAAATTTTTGGAAAGTATTTCAATCATGTCTGGTTTTTGAACTTTATCCAATGAGATCTCTTTTTCAGCTAGAGAGGCCATGAGTTGGAGGCAGTTTATCCTCGTAACATAGATTCCCCAAGGCTTTTGAGTATTGTTTAGAAGTGAAGCTAAGTATTCAAGGAAATATATTTTATTATCACTGGATTTAATAAGTGCGTTGATGTGTTCTGTTGATGAAGACTTTTTGAGTTCAAAATAAACTTCTTTTACCAAAAAAGAAAAGTTTTTAGTGGGGGTAAAGCATTCATCTAGTGGGTGACCTTTATTTTCTAAAAAGTTTTCTAGGACTTCAGTCCAATGATCCTTTTCAACACCTTTAATTTTTAACTCTAAGCAGAATTCTTCATAGATCGACCTTTTATTCTCTCTATCCTTTTGAGCTTTTCCAATATCAATTTGAGATGACAACGCAAGAAATTTCCAAATGCTTTTTATATAGTCTTCAATTTCTTCAGCTCTATCTTCGTCTTTGTAATTAAGGGCATTTTGGATGAGTTCCATATATAAGTTAAAGAAGTTTATGTTTAAAGTACCTAGGTGACCTTTTAAGTTGTAAAAGAACTTTATGAATTTTTTCCTATTACTTTTCAGTTTGAGGAAGGCCTCTGTAATATCAAAACAATCTAGAAAAATTTGAACCCATTGGGATGATTTGAGTTCATCTGCTTCAAAAAGTGATGACTTAATATAGATGTCGGAAATCTTTTCGGTAAGATCTTGAAACGGATCAATAAGGTTTTGATCAACTTCTTCGATTTTACAATCTTCAGATTTTACAATTTCAATACCACTTTCGAATTGATGTATTTTCTCTGATAATTTTTTTTCATCAAGACTTCTTGCCAGACCTTTTAGAGAGTGAGTTGTTTCTTTAATTTCTTTAAAGAAAATGGGGTTTTCATTAAGATCTTTTTTGTAATTAGGAATACTCGTTTTTTTACTAAAGGTTTTGTAAATTAATAACTCAAGAAGTGTCATTGATTTATGGATATGTTCTTTAAAGTCTAAATCCTCTTTAAACTCAAGACCAAATATTTCACGACCTGAGTTTAAGTAAAAATTGAGCTCTCCGTGGAGGTCATATAGGCCTTTTATAAAGCTATTTGCCTGTTCTATAGTTGGCTTTAAGAAATCGTCGCTATTTTTATCTAATTGATTGAGGAAACGAGATACTTGGTTTTCTAGGCCATGAACGAATCCAGAAATATAAGTCAATCCATATATTCGAGAGTTTCCTTTTATTGTATGGAGATGCCTGAAGAGTGTTTTTAGACCTTTAATATCTGAATTATCCTTTTCTATTTGGGATCTTATTTCTTTGGCCAAGGCCTGGGACTCTAAAGAAAGTTTAATTGTATTTGAGAAAAAGGAATGAAGATCTTCTTTTTTATTAATACCGAGCTCTTGTAGAATTTTTACATTTTTTGTGGCCTCTTCTTTTTGGTTCTTCATTTCCATTTCGAGTTTTTCTACTTCAGTAATATCTTCAACGATATACATAACCCTAGTGAGGAGACCACTTTTGTTCCAAAGTGGCGTATAGTTAACTTTTATGATTTTTTCTTCACTAAATTTTTCAGCAGTAAGCACTATACGAGTTGGGTACTGGTCAATAATCATATCCCATTGGACTTCATCTGATCCGTAATTACAGGCATTCGCAAAGGCTATAGAAGCATAAGTCTCAGACTTTTTATCAAGGCATGAAAATATCGTGTCAAAAATATTTTTGCCTTCAATATTTGTTTCAAATATTTTATGTGAGTGCTCTGATACAGGGCCTTCAATAATTCCATTTTCTTCAACTGTAAAAATAGACTGCTTCATATTGTGGAGAAGGTATTCTATATTTTTCAACGCCTCTGAAAGGTCTTCTGTTCTTTGAAAAACTTTTTCCTCTAAATTTACAGCATAATCTTGAAGTTTTTCATGGGAGTCTTTAATATTTTTTTTCATAATATTAAAAGAGCCAACAACTTTATCAAGTTCATCTTCTGTATTAGAGGACGATCGATCGAGAACCAAATTTTTTTCAGAAAGTTTACTAATATCTAAATGTTCTGCATAAGATGACATCTTTGCAAGGTGCTTTGAAATGAGATTGTTAAAAAGTGCGTACATGATAATTGTAACTAAGAAGAACTGAATGGCCTGGATTACTATGAAAATCCTAATTTGGTGTTTAATTTTTTTTGTGACACCCTTAAGACTCGCAACGACAGTAAGTTTTCCTACGATACTCTTGGTGGGATCAATAAGTGTATTTACAGTTCCATCCTCTGTGAAAACAATATCGACCTTGTTAATAAGTGAGTCTCTTTTTTGGAAAGTTCCCTCTTTATACTCTGGCGTATCTTCTACGGCGCCTTCGTAAACTCTTGTGATCTCCAAATAGACAACATCAGGCATCCCCATAATGCCTTTTATATTATTTATTATTTGTTCTTCATCTTCGTTAAAAAGGGCCGCTCCTAAAGAAGGAAGAATTGTTTGTTTAATTTGTTTGAATTTATCTTGAACTCTTTTTTTGTGGGCCTGATAGTCTCTATAAAGGCTTACACTCGTGCCAATGCTCGCAATGATAAGGCTTGAAAACACAAAATAGATAATGAGTTTTCTTGCAATTGAAATGTTTCTTTTATCTTTCATTTCACCACATTAAAAAATAATCTAAACTATTGAATTACTTGAACACTATATCGGAGTTTGCTTTATGGTTTTTAATACTTATTTACGAAAAATGATAATAATTGCGTAAAATGCCCAGATAATAATAGATAAAAAGGATAGAATTAAAATTATTTTATTTAATATGTTTGAAATTAAATAAGTTTTCTTTCCTTTTGGCCTTGAACTTTCATATTTTTCATTCCAGTTTTTTGAGAAAAGTGTTGGGAAAGAAGAGCTGGGATAGAATAATTGATTTTTCCTCTTAGAAAGGGGAAGAATTTGCCCATAAATATTAAATTGAATCTTGTTTTCACTTTTCTCAACATAAAGAACTTTAACAAAAACTTCAAAGTTTTGTTCACTCGAGCTCGTGTTTCCTTCAAGAAGAATAATAGAGCCTAAAGCGACATCATGAGGAGATAAAACGAGAGTATAATATGATGTAGCATCAAGAAGAAGTCCCGTAAAGTCTAATGAACAGCGGGATGAGTAAGATTTTCTATTGAGATAATGAAAACTTTCAAGAGAGCTAGAAATTCTTTTTCTTAAAAGGTCTTCTGAAACTTTGGTAAAATTTTCGCAAAATTCTTTTTGTCCCTCCATTGGGAGATAGGTTCCATTTGTAGAGTTGTTTTTGTAATTAGTTAAAAAGAGTCTTTCCTCTCTTGCAGGTTTTTTCATCCAACTTTGTAGAATAAGGTCACATTCTTCGCTACTTTTTTCCAAATATATAATTTTAGGATTTATCCTTTGAAGAAAAGTTTCATTTATTTGAAAAGGAGAAATATTATAAAGGCTAAATATTTTTTTCTCTATGCCTTCTTCAATCTGCTGAGATAGAGTGTCTCCTATAAAGAGAACTTTTGTTTTTGGAATAACTAAATCTGATTTAGACTTTTCAATCCACTGAGCTACTCGTTTTTCTCTTTCTTCCTCTATCTTCTTGTTATAATTCTCTTCAAAAAAAGGAGTGCTTGTTAGGGTATAGGAATAGTCAAATTTGTAGTAGATATCATCTGTCACTCTATTTTTTACATAAACGTATTGGTCTTGCTCAGTATTTCTTTTAAAGTTCGATTCAATTTTTATTTTGTCGCCACTTTTAAGGTTAATATTTGACTCTACATGAAGGTCTCCGAGTGGGTCTTTATGTATTTTTCCTATTCTTCCAAAAATACTTATTTTGCATGGGAGTGGCGTTATATTTCTTTCAAATTCTTTTGTTTTTATAGGAGGGAGAAAATTATCTAATGATCCTTTGATTCCATTAAAAAGCTCTTTGGAGTCAATCGGATCTACAAAAATCCATTTTGCGCCTGCTAATAATGCCCTTTTAAACTCTGCCTTATAATAATGTGAAAATTGTATCGTTAGGGATAGGTCTCTGTTAGAAGAATAGATTTTAGATTTGGTTATTAATGAAAAAAGTTGATCTTGAAAAATTTCTCCAAGATAAAGGTGTATTCCTTTAAATGTCTGACCTTTTAGGTTTTTAATGAGGTCTTCTAGAGTCTCAACTAATATAAAAGTGATATGGTTTTTTTTCAAATGTGAAAGGAATTGGTTGTTAACCGTTTCTTTTCGTCCATTATAAATAATAAGATCTGACATTTTCGATTCATTTATTTTTTATATTACCGTTATTAAAATAAGCTTAAGGCATTCTTTCAAAAAGGTAAACGAGAGGATCAATGATGAAGATATTGGTTATAGAAGATGACATGGCAATGATTACGCTCTATAGACAATGGTTGAAAAATACAAATGTAGAAATAGATTATTGTGATAACTCATATAAGGCTTCAGAAATGATAATGAAGGGATCAATAGATTTTTATGATCTTCTCATTGCAGATCTAAAGTTGGAAGGATCTAAAGGTGGTGATACGGTTGTTTCACTTCTAGCAGAAATGGAACTTGGGAAAAAAAAGAAGACACCTATTTTGATTTTAAGTGGACACATTGATTCTGAAGTGAAGAATCAATTTTTGAAAAGGAAGAACGTACATTTCCTTGAAAAGCAATTTCTTAATTCTAATACATTCAGAAATGGAATTCTTGATATTATTGGTTCAAACTAGGGTTTATCTATTACCTTCCTTTTCTCACGAGAACGTTGTATTTTCAGGTTGAAATTAATTGAAATGGAGTGGAAATGTATCATCTTTTAAAGTTGTTCTGCCTTCTTCTAATATTGTCCAGTTGTGCAAGCTATCAAGATAAGGCCGAAAAATCTATGAAAGCAGGCAACTTCTTTAAGGCCAGAAAGTATTGGGTCCTCGCTTTAAAAAAAGATCCAGATGATGCTAAGGCACTTGAGGGAAAAGAACTTTCAGAAAAAAAGATTATAGGAAAAAACCTTATCAGTTTGAGATCTTTAAGAATATCGGGGCAAATGAAAAAGGCCTTATCGAAGGCATTGTATTTGAAAAAACTTACTAACTCATGGGATCATCTTCTAGGTATTCATGGGGGTAACTTTTTCAAAAATGAGCTCAAAAAACTATTGCCGTTTTTTCAAGAAGAAATAAATGAATCACTGACAAAGGGTTATCCTCTTAAAGGGCGGTTTTACTTCAAGTTATACAAACCTCTTTTTGAATTTTATGGACCTGAAAAGCTTGGTAAAATTAATTTAAAAATTAAAGATGTAGGTAAAAATAAATGCGACGATTTTATAAAAAATTCCCATGATTTAGTTTATTTCTCCCTTTTTGCTTCTAAGTTTTGTTTACACTTTGATCCAGATACTAATATCTCATCGCTCCCCCATGAACTTGATAAGGACGAGTTCTACAAAAGTTTAGATTGGGGTTTGAAAATAAAAGGATTATCGAAAAGTTTAGAAGGAAACCTTGTAAAAAAACTAACCCAAGTTTTTTATGAAGGCCCATTTTATTACTCTAAAAGTACAAAGTTTTTAAAAATTAATTTAGTGGGAAAACTTATGGAGAAGAAGAATGTTTCTCCTGTTCAAAAGGTTCATCAATATGAAGTTGATATTCCTTACAATGAAGTGGTTAAGGAACTTAAATGGAAGAATGTACCTTTTGAAAAAGAAGAAAAGGTTTGCGTCCAAAATGTGTGTAAAAATCAAAAAGTAGTGCGATATAAAAAACAATCTTATTACGAACCTGTAGTGCAAAAGAAAATTCGAAAAGAAAAACGTTATTTTAATTATCAGGCCAATCAGATTGATCAAGTTATGGAGCTTGACCTTACTGGAGAGGTCATTTTTAACCAATCAAATGGAGCAATTAGTTTTACTCAAAGAAAAGTTTTTAAAGGGCTAGAGCATAACTTTAATCTCCCTGATATTGGTTTGTCTCCTCGCAGGGCCAAACTTGGGCAAATTAAAAATTGGTATGGATCAAAGTTAAAAACATTGAGTATAAATATTCGAAAACTTTTTAAGCAGAAGTGGAAATCTCTTTATTGTGATGGGCAAGATATTAGTTTAAATATGGCCTCCTTGGGAGACAAGCTCTTCCGTTGTCGTCGAGGAGGACCTTTTCTTTTGAAGGAAATTGAAAAGTGGCACCAAACTTATCTTGGTCTCAATAGCAGACAAACAGAGTCTCTTCTTGGGTCTTATTTTTATTGAGCACTTTAATTCCCCAAAAGAACTTTTGGAAGCCAAGTGACCA
The DNA here is from genome assembly GCA_028346125.1 of Bacteriovoracales bacterium. Lineage (GTDB taxonomy): Bacteria > Bdellovibrionota > Bacteriovoracia > Bacteriovoracales > Bacteriovoracaceae > UBA7317. The sequence goes on from JAOMEV010000001.1 coordinate 148,910, forward strand.
TTTGGGGAATAAAACAAATTAAAAGAAGTCCTATGAGCTGGATGACCACAAATGGTGCTATTCCTCGGTAAATATCTGTTGTTTTTATACCTGGAGGGCAAACTCCTTTTAAATAAAAGAGTGAAAACCCAAAAGGTGGGGTTAAAAAAGAGGTCTGTAGATTGAGGGCTATTAAAACAGCAAGCCACAATGGGTCTACGCCCATTGAAATCATTATTGGAGCGAGAACTGGTACATGAATAAAAGTGATTTCAATAAAGTCTAGGAAAAAGCCTGCGATAAAGATAATCATCATAACAATGAACAGAACCCCCCATTTTCCGAAAGGAAGGGCCGCAATGAGCTCTCTAATAAGTTCGTCTCCGCCAAGGCCTCTGAAAACAAGTCCTAATGTCGTGGCGCCCACTAAAATAATAAAAACCATACAAGTAAGTTGAACGGTCGTTTCCATCGCTTGGTTAAGGACTTTTTTGTTAAATTTTTTTAAAAAAATTGTAAGTAATGTGGCCCCAACGGCACCAACTGAAGCAGCTTCAGTTGGTGATGCAATGCCTGCAAAAATAGAGCCTAGGACGGACAGCATTAAGAAAAGGGGAGGGAACATGACTTTAAGGGCCCTTTGATAAAGTTCTTTTTTAGAAATTTTATCCAGTTCCTCTTGAGGAATAAGAGGGGCCAATTCCGGTTTTAGGTTTGAAATAAAAAAAACATAAATAATATACAGGGTGACTAAAAGGAGTCCTGGTATAACGGCGCCAACAAAAAGCTCCCCAATAGGAACACTCATGATGTCTCCAAGTAGAACTAAAATAATGCTTGGAGGAATAATTTGTCCTAGTGTTCCTGAAGCGGCAACTGTTCCAGTCGCAAGGGCCGGGTCATATTTTCTTTTAAGCATTGTAGGAACAGAAAGAAGGCCCATTGTGACAACTGTTGCTCCCACAATTCCGGTTGATGCTCCCATAAGGGCGCCTACCACGATAACAGAAATGGCAAGTCCTCCTCGGATGCGTGCAAACATGAGGGACATTGTTTCTAAGAGTTCTTCAGCGAGTCCTGATTTTTCAAGCATGACTCCCATGTAAATGAATAAGGGGACGGCCAGTAAGGTAAAGTTTGTCATGGTCCCCCATATCCTAAGAGGAAGGAGTGAGAAAAAATCTGTACCGAAGCCGATAAGTCCAAAAAAAAGGGAGATACCACCGATCGTGAAGGCCACAGGATAGCCTAATAAAAGGAAGACAAAAACCGAAGCAAACATTATGAGGGGTAAGTATTCGGAAATAATCTCCATTTTATTTTTCTCCTTTGAGAAAAAGAATATTCTTAAAGCACTCTGCTAGGCCCTGTATAAAAAGAAAGAAAAAGCCTAGAGGAATCATGGCCTTAAGGATGTATCTTGCTGGAAGTCCCCCAGGGTCTGGTGATATTTCCCGAACGGCGAATGAGCTGGTGATAAAGTCTCGGGAGCTGTAGATAACCATTAATGAAAAAGGAAGGAGAAAAATAATTGGCCCAAGAAGGTTGATCCAGGCCTTAGTTCGTTCGTTAAAATTCGTGTAAAAAATATCAACTCTTACGTGACCGTTTTTCTTGAGGGTGTAGCCGGCCCCAAGAAGAAATATCATAGCGAAAAGGTGCCATTCCAGTTCTTGCATTGCGATATTTCCCTTGTTGAAGACATACCGAAGGATTACATCAATAAAAACGACAAGCACCATAAGAGTTGTTAACCATGACGCAAACTTGCCAACAATTTCATTAATTGAGTCTGAGATTTTAATAAACTTTTTCATAAAGTTCACAGAAGATCCTTATTTTATGACGATGCGAAGGTTATACACTTTATTGCTGGTCAAAACAAAGTGATTTTAAAGACCTAACTTATAAAGATTTAGAGAAATTGATTTGAAATATAAAAAGTATTTGTTATTCTAAATCGTTAGTCTCTTTTAAGGAGTTTTTTGTGGAGTTTAAATCACTTATTCGAACAGTACCGAATTATCCCAAAGAGGGGATTATGTTTCGAGATATAACAACGCTCTTAAAGGACGAAAAAGGTTTCAGGGCCATTATTGATAAGTTTGCAGCACGGTATGAAGGGTGGAATATAGATAAAGTCGTAGGGATAGAGTCTCGAGGGTTTATTATTGGATCTGTCCTTTCTTATGTTTTAGGAAAAGGCTTTATACCTTTAAGAAAGGCCGGAAAGTTGCCAGGGGAAACCTACTCTGCTCAATATGAGCTAGAGTATGGCTTTGATAAGTTAGAAATCCATAAAGATGCTCTTAAAAAAGGTGAGAAGGTTCTTCTTGTTGATGACCTTTTGGCCACAGGAGGGACTGCTTTAGGGGCGATCTCTCTTATTGAAAGGCTTGAAGCGGAAGTCTCTGAGTTTTGCACTGTAGTAAATTTGCCAGATTTAAAGGGCGAGAGAAGAGTTAAGGAAAACGGATATAGTCTCTATTCTCTTTGCGAGTTTTCTGGTCATTAAAAAAAGAGGCCCTTTGACAAGGACCTCTTCTAGATCATTTATAAATTCTTTAACTTTTCCCTGCTTATACAGCCCGGCTTTTCGCTACTTTTTATGGAAGCAATGCTATCTTTAAAACTCTTATAAAACTTGGCCTTCCCTGCCTTTATACTATCGCTTTCAGATGAATGGGCTTCATACATGTGAGTGCAACGTGGTTCAACTTTTCCACCTTTGTCATATTGTTTAAGACAGGTTTCAAGATTCGTCATTGCGAGTTTAAATGCCTCCGCGGTTTCTTTTCTATAGACGGCATTTGTTGTTAAAACATCGCTTTGAAGGTCTCCAGCAGGTGATGCGGGTAAATTAAAAAGGCCCAAAAGCATGTCTTGAATAAAACGGGACATTCTCCCATTACCTTCATGAAAAGGGTGAATGGCAATATAGCGCCTTTGTAGGTCGGCAACGAGCTGTAGGGGGTTTCTTTTGTAATCAAAGTCATTGAAGTCTGAATCACCTCTCGTTTTTTTACCAGTTTTGTAAAACCTAATGGCCTCATTGATATGTTTAAAGAGTCTGGCCATTTCGTAAGGGACTTGTTTTGATCTCAAGTAACCAACTTGGCCAACAGCGCCTCCCTTAAACTTTTTCGAGAGGTAGGCGGCAACTTTTGATTTTTCTGTAAATCTGTTGAGGTATTTCTTTAAATTAGGCTGTCTAAAGAGCATTGTTGTTCTTACGAGAGGGTTACCGTCTTTATCTTTAAGTTCAAAATTTTTGATAAGGTTGTACTCTTCTTTTGTGAGAGGTCTTTTCATCCATTTTTGAACCATAAATCCAGAGTTAGCATGTCCTCTGCGTCTAACTTCGCCTGGCCTTGGAAATAGCTTTTCAACAAGAGGAATTTTTTCCATTGGCCCTGCAAGACCTCCACCAATTGTTTTTTTATGAAGTTTTCCTAGTGAAGCGGTTGAGAATTTCCACCCTTTTCCTTTGTCACTCAGGCATTGCATTTCTGCACTTACAATTGAACGATGAAAGTTTCCTTCTTCCCATTTTAACCAGGTTTTAGGTGCCGGATCGTAGATATCCCAAGTCAGAAATCCTCCGGGTTTTTTTTCTATGGTCCTTTTCATGTCTCTTCTTGCAATAAAGCGGATGGCCCTGAATTCTGTTATGAAGTCAACGTCAACACCATGCTTTGCGAAACCGGCTTTGAGCTTGAGGTATCTGTTTTGAATATTGCACTCAGTTTTATATTTTTTAAGAAAATTGTCACAGGCCTGGAGTGGTTGAAGCATAAAGCAAAAAATTAAGGAGAAACTGAAAATAGAAATTCTTCTCATCTTTGAAACCTCTTCTTTTAAGAATTTAATAAAGATTAAGAAGATTATAGCAGAATTAAGAAAGTCTAAAATAAGGAGTAAACCTAGACTGATCGTTTTTGTCTAGTATAAGGAAGTATCATTGAATTGTTGATTTATGTTAAAAACAACAGAAATTGATGTTGTTTGTCAGTAATATAAAATATTTTGGCGTGAAAAATTAATGACTTAGTGTTACCGTCTGAAACTTGGATGTTATCACTATAATGATGGGGACAATATGAATATAAAAACTTCCTTTTTCCAACTCTTTCTTGCTTTACTTGTTGTATCTTGCGGTTCTTCTCCAGGGCCAGGGCCAGGGCCAGGACCAGGACCAGGACCAGGACCGGAAGGCCCAACATACACTGAGGCCAAAACCTTTATTGATAATCTATCAAACGATATGGGTGCACTTGAAGATTTCGGCTTGAAAAAGTACCAAACTGAGCAAGGTGGGGGGTACATTATTGTTTTGACTGACTTTGGAGAGCTGAGAGGAATTGATATTCACCTGGTAAACCGAGACACATATAATTCTGAAATGGAATTCTTCGACGAAAATAGTTTTGAGGTTCATGGCATAGGAGATAACTTTTACGAAGATAACTTTAATGTCGTTTATGAAGAAACGGTAATGACTACGAAAGACCTTGAAAAAGCAGCTGCTTTATTGGAAAAAATTAATCAGTTGAGATTCCAAGACTATCTCGTAAACCGTTTTCAATTAAATGAATCAAGGGCCTTAAAAATTTCTAAGCTTCTAGGAACATGGAAAAAAATAGAGAAGAAAAGAGCTATTACTTCTGCAGATCTTAAGGTCTATTCAACGAAGCTAGTAGGTTTTGATCTTTCTCTTGGAGTGAAGGCCTATAGAAAGGCCCTAGAAGGTGATCGAACAGATTTAGATGGGCTCATTGAAAAAGCGGCAGAGGTTAATCTAACTGATCCAGAGCACATGAAAGAAATTTTTCTAGAGCTTATGCCTTAATTAAAAAATGGCACAGATCGTGGCCTTTTTTCTCGAGGTCACGATCAATATTACTTTAATCCTTACAATTGTTTTTTAATCAAAAAAAATCCAAGCAGCGACGTCGGGTAAAAAAGAAGATTTATTGAAGTTAGTCCACTTTTTAAAGGTCTTTTTAGATATTTTCTAACCTTAATTTATACTTAAACGATAAGGTTCTTATGAAGAGAGTCTTATTGTACACTTTACTTATAAATCTTTTTTTTGCATGGAGCTGTTTCTCAGTTGAGGACCCTAACGTTTTAAAAGGAAGCGTTAATATTCCGAATGACTTTTTTATTGTGGGCCTTTTGTTTATCTTGGGACTTCTAAATGTAGGCAGATTTTTCCAAAGAAAAGAGGAAAAGGGAGAGCTTTTTCTTGGACTCTTTACTTTAGTCTTGTGTTTATCATGGGCCTTAGCAAGTAAGAATCACATTTTTATAGTGTTTCAAGATATGACAAAAAGGTTTGAATATATAGGGTTGGCCATTTGTCCTCTTTTATTTGTTTTTTATCTGAATCAAGTTTTTTTAAATCATTTTGAAAAAACAATAAAGGCCTTTAAATATTTATCTTATTTCTTTATCATAACTATATTTTTTATACCTGCCGGTCTATTGGCCTCTCCAATTTTTTTAAGTTTAATTTTATTAAGTTCAGGAGCCGTTTTCCTATATATGATGATAAATTTATTATTTTTGTCCTACCAAAATAATAATTTTGCTAGAATAATATTTTTAGGATCTATTTTAGTTTTGATAACTATCTTTGTAGATGATCAATCTATAAAAGGTTTTCCTGAGCTTGGTCCCTGGGTAATTTCAATATTTTTATTTTTGCAATCGCAGATCTTAATTTATAAATGGAATAAAAGCTTTAAGGGCATGGCCGTTCTCCTTGGTAACAATGAGAGGACAATTGCGATTCAAGAAAAAGTCATGGATGGGAACAAAAGAGAGATGAATGTTCTTCTTGATAATATCAGGCAGGGAATATTTACGGTTGATGAGGAACTGATAATTATATCTCCAATTTCCAAATATTGTGAATCACTATTTAAGCCCAATATAGCCGGAGCCTCAGTTTTTGAAATACTTTTTAAAAACATGAAGATGACAGGGCAAACTTATAAAAATCTTTATTTTACTTTAAAAGACATGTTTTTATCAGACAGAATGCAGTTTTGGGCGATTGAGGATAAGCTTCCTCATAAAGTGGATATTTTTTCTCCTGATGGCCAAGAAAAGAGGGTTTATAAGGTTGCTTATTCTCCTATTTGCGATAGAGAGCACAATGTAAAAAGAATAATGTTTGTTGTGCAGGATATAACTCAGTTGGAAGAGTACATGACCCAAGCAGAAAAAGATCAAGTTAATTTTAAATTTATTGAGGAAATTTTAAAAATAGAGGACAAAGAAAAGCTGTGTCGGAGCTTGGAAGGATCTATTAAAATATGTTTGAAAACTTTGGAGGACTTTGTTTCACCAATTGCAAATAGTTATAATGAATCTTACTTTAAAGGTATTCTTGAAAATGTTCTAAAAGAAGTTGTCATAAGTTTATCTCAACTAGAAAACCTTAAAGAAATACTTGGGGAAAAACTAAATTTACTTGTTGTTTGGAATGCAAATAAGGAAATAAAAGATTATCAACTAGAATCGGTCGAGAGAATAAGTAATGTTTTAGAAGGACTTCTTCGATATGCCTATTTAGCAAATATGTTTTTCCCAATAAATTTCACCCTTAACTTTTCTTTTAATAAATCTGTGATTGAGAAAATTGAAAATTTAATAAATATTTTTGATAATATTTTTAGATATGTTCCAGGTTTAGAAAAACTTGATAAAAGGCAGTTGGCATTTATTACAAAAGTAACAAGAATGTATCCAGATTTTGATCAAACTGTGCTCATCATTTATCAACGATCTAAATTGATTTCTTTTTTATTGAAGGCAATGAAGAAAGAGGATTTTTCAAACTACTTTCAAGAGCTTTCACTTATAATTAAAGAGATTCCTAAAAGGGAAAAAATTAATGAGGCCATTTTAAAAAATAATCTGGTAATCCCTTATAGAAAGCTTGTTGAGAATTTAAAAAATATTAAAAAAGACCTTTTGGATGAATAAAAAATCTGTCCTTTAAAATTTATCTGTAAAATGGGCCGTAATCAACTCTTTGAACCTTAGAGTTTTTCTTAATAATCTTAACGACTTGCCATTTTTCTAACATCCTGTTCCAACCGATAATTTTAGAGGGAGGACTCCAATGAGACCACCTTCCAGCATCAGTTTTATAATTACGATGATTTTTATTAGGTAACCAACTTTTTACTCTAAGGCGATAGAGTAATTTTCTATTAAGGTTATTTAAAAAATAAGAAAAATTTTTAAATTCGTATCCAGAAAAAGGAATATTGGCAGAGACAATGCTTTTGTCTAAAGTGACTAAATCACCAGATTTAATACTTCCTAGATAGAATGAATGAAAAGAAGGTTCATTTTTAAATTTTTGCCACTTCTTTAATTGCATTAGAAACTTAATAGGTCTTCCTCTTTCGGCGGGCGATTTATCCCAATTTGGGCAGCAAACTTTTGAATGACAATCTTGGCACCACCTATGATCTTGGCCTTGTTTATCCGTACCGCCTAAAATATTAATAAGTTCAAAACCGTAGGGTGTTTGGCGTTTTCCTAGTTGAGGAGGAAAAGGTTTAAGAAGAGTGGATCTTTTATAAGATTCATAATAATCACCTAAAGTAAGAACTTTTGTAAAAATCTTTAAAATGTTAGTTTCATGTCGTAGAACTTTTAATTTTGAGGGAGAGAGAGTTTTTAAAATGGCCATTCTTTTCGCAAGTATTTTTGCCTCTCTCTTTTTCTTTTTACTGGAGCATGAAACGCTGAAAATAAGTAAAAGCAATAAAAAAAGAATTTTTATAGGACGACCTTCCATAATCTGGCCCTTGTAAGAAGTAATAATTTCCTGATCGGAATCTTATTTTTTCGCCTTAAATTAGTAGCTAAAAGAAAAATGTAATGAGATATCTTCCTCTTTTAATTTGAATTCGAGGTTTTGGCCTTTTGATTTTTTAGAATAAGATATTTCATTGTTAATTATCGAGCGTGTTAAAATGCTCAACCCTAGAACCATATTTTCAGACATTGGTACTCTTGAATAAGAGTTTTTGATATTTTCGATTTTTTGATTTAATCTTTTTTCTATTTTTTCCGTATTTATTTTTTTTAATAAGACATTTTTTATACTTTTTAGAGCTCTTTGCTCAGGTTTTTCACCTGCATTTATTGAAAGGGAAAAGCCAAAGACTGTAAAAGTAATTAGAAAAATTTTAAATATTTTGTTCATAACTTCCTCCTTTCAATCTTGAAGCTTATTCATATTCAGAATAATCATCCTTGTATTGATTGCCTTCATCACTTTGGACGAATGTAACTTCTTCCTGATGTGACTCATAGGCATGGTTATATTGGTCAGGCTCTACAATGCCGAAGGTAAAAATAAGTAGTGGGACGGCCAAAATTGCAAACATAAAGTTTTCCTTGTTAAATGTGATACTTCTTATGAAGCAAGTATGGTGCCAAGAATTTGTTGTGAAATCAGATATTTAGGCGAGTCTATGTGACTAAAGTTTGAACATGTGGTGAAAATTTGTATGAAATTAAAGGCAAATAAAATTTATTGGGCCATCAACTCTTTTCATTGGGGCACATTCTTATTTTTTTTTCACTACAATTGAAATACCCACATTTGTCTTTGCAGACCCATTTTGAGCTGGAACACGATAAAATAGAACTCATTAGAGAAAGAAAGATAATTTTGAAAAGAAGCGTTTTCATCCTAAAACCTCTTTTTAAATACAATTCTATTTTAATCACTAATTTCAAAAAATAAAAGAAAAAGCTCGGAGAATTAAAAAAAAATTGGATTTTTAAATATTGAAAGGACCTTCTATCTACGATAATTTTTAAAATTAAAAGGGGAATGTCCTTTGATAGGAAACAATGTTTATAAAAAGTTTAAAAAAGTTCTTGGGAACGAAAAATTTTCAGGAAAAATATTTGATGATATATCACAACGGTTAGCTTTTAGTGTTAATGCGAGCTCTTATTCGATGATACCGAAGATTGTTGTCAAAGTTGAGAATGATAACGATGTCGTATCCACGATAAAATTAGCCAACAAGTATAAACTTCCTTTTACTTTTAAAGGAGCAGGAACGAGTCTTTCTGGTCAATGTGTCTCTAATTCAATATTAATTGTATTAGGTGGGTCTTGGACTCGCCAAAAAATTGAAAAAAATGGGGAAAAGGTCACTGCAGAAGTTGGTCTCACTGCTGTTCAGGTTAACCAAAGACTTCTTTTTTATAATAAAAAATTAGGTCCAGATCCAAGTTCATTGTCAGTAGCTAAATTAGGGGGAATCGCTGCCAATAATGCTAAAGGGAATTGTTGTGGCCCAGATCAAGATACCTATAGCACTTTAGAGGGACTGAAAGTTATTCTTTACGATGGAACAATCCTTGATTCAAATAATATTGAAAATTGTAAAAATTTTTTGAAATCACATTCGTTTTTAGCTAATCAACTTCTGGCCTTATCGAATGAGGCAAAGAGAAATAAAAAAATTAAAGAAAAAATAGAATATAAATATAGGTTGAGAAATACAGTAGGGTTAACATTAAAAGCTCTTATTGATTTTGACGACCCAATAAAAATATTAATCCATTTAATGATAGGGTCAGAAGGTACTTTAGGTTTTATTTCTGAAATAACTTACAGAACCGTTGATCATTTTCCTTATAGAGCAACTGCTTTGATTTTTTTTAGTAATCAGCATGAGGCCTCTAAATCTTTATTAATTTTAAAAAAGTGTAATGTTGAGGCAGTCGAATTGATGAATGAAGGTCTTATTTCTGCGGCGAAGAGTTTAAGAAAAGACATAAAGATACCTAAAATTGCCAAAGGAAATGTGGCATTATTAATTGAGGTTTCTTCAGCAGGTAAACCGTCGTTGGAATTTAAAGTATCTGAGGTAAAAAAAAATCTAATTGACGCCGGATGTTGCGAGCAAGTTGATTTTATATATGATCGAAAAGAAAGAGAGAAACTTTGGTCCTTACGTAAGGGGGCCTTTGCCATAGCTTCCTACCAAAAATTAAAATCAAATTCTATGATTATAGAAGATATTGTTTTTCCCATATCAAAATTAACCTTGGCCATTCATGATTTAGAAAACCTTTTAGAAAAGTATGGCTATGAGAAAATTATTTTTGGACATGCTCTTTTTGGAAATCTTCATATGATATTTTCGATCAATTTTGAAAAAGATAAGGCCGAAGAAAATTATGATAATTTTATGAAAGGTCTTTATGAAATAGTTGTTGAAAAATATGATGGTTCGATGAAAGGGGAGCATGGTACTGGGAGAAATGTTTCGCCTTTTGTTGAAAAGGAATGGGGAGAGGAATGCTATTTTCTGATGGAAAAAGTTAAAAAACTCTTTGATCCCATGAACCTAATTAATCCAGGTGTAATTTTTAATAATGATAAAAAGTCTTATTTGAAAAATATCCAAAAGATACCTCTTGTAGACCCCTTGATTGATGACTGTGTGGAATGCGGATTTTGTGAAATGGTTTGTCCGTCAACAAATCTTACACTTTCTCCTCGCCAAAGGATATTTTTATCCAGGGAGATTTCCAATAAAAAAACAACTTTGACAAAAAGAGAAATGAATAGTTTAAAAAAAAGTTTTAATTATAATGGTATAAAAACATGTGCCACTGCAAGCATTTGTGCTAATAAATGTCCCATTGGGATAGATACAGGTGAGTATGTTTTAACTTTAGAAAAAAAAACTGGGGTTAAAAGTAAAATAGCACTTTTTTTTTCCAATCATTTTTTTATACTGGAAAAGGGAGCTAAAATACTTATATCAGGATACCATTTTTTAAGTAAACTACTCGGCCACAAAATAATTAGAAATATATTTTTCCATATAAGAAAGAGAGGTATTAAATTTTTGCCTCAGCCTAACTCATTTATTCCAAGAGCGGTATCAAAATATAAATTCAGGTCCTTTAGTACTGAAGGTAAGAAGGTCGTTTATTTCCCTAGTTGTGTGGAAAGAATAATGGGAAGAAATACTTTTTCTAAAGAAGAAAAAGAATTGCCAGAAGTATTATTTTCGATACTAGAAAAATCCGGTTATTCCCCTGTCCTTCCGAAAGACCTATCTTCATTTTGTTGTGGTAAATTATTTGAAACGAAAGGGTATGAAGATGCCTCGAAAAATGCTTTATCAAATTTAAATAAAGAACTTTTAAAAATAAGTGAAAATGGCATTCTTCCAATTATATGTAATATTACACCGTGTACAAAAACATTGATCAAAGGTTTAGATCCTGGCCTTAAAATTTATGATACAGTTCAATTTATAAATAAGTTTTTAAAAAAAGAACTCAAGTTTATCAAAAAGAAAGAAGAAGTTACTATCCATAATACATGTAGTTCAGAGTTATTGGGTATAAAGGAGGATGTTTTAGATTTGGCCTCTTTTTGTTCTGAGAAAGTCTTTATACCAGAGGATATAAATTGTTGCGGTTTTGCAGGAGACAAGGGATTCTTCTTTCCAGAATTAAATGAGAATGCCCTTTCGATGTTAAAAGAAAAAATTCCTTCCCATATAAAAAATGGTTATAGTCAAAGTATTCCTTGTGAAATTGGGCTTAATCTGCATTCTAATTGTGAATACCGCTCGCTTTTATATTTAATTAATGATTCAACTTTACCAATGGATAAATAAGCTAGCTATTGGAGTTTTTTAATTATATTTTTTAAATATTCTTCAATTTCTTTTTTATTAACTTCATTAAGTTTTAGATCAAAGGTAAACCCATTTGTTTTTTTTGAAAAAGAGTTTTTGATTTTGTCCCGTTCTTTATCACTAAATTTATTTTTGACGAGGTATGTTTTTATGGGATAGGCAATTCCTCTTACATCTATTGCGCCTTTTTCTTCGCAGTTTATTTCTTCGCTCACAAGAGAATAGGTAGCATTCGAAATAAGAATTTGATCTAATCCTGCGAGCGCTTCTAGTCGACTTGAAATATTTACAGTACCTCCAATTATTGTATAATCGAGCCTATTTTCTGATCCAAAATTGCCCACAGTGCAATAGCCTGTATGGATGCCCATTCTAATTTTGAGTAGTCTTGGTATGCCTTGGTTATACCATTTCTTTTGTAGTACAGATATTTTTTCTCTCATTTCCATGGCCATTAAAATGCAATTAAGTGCATCTACCTTTTTTCCTTTCGTTTTAGGGTCCCCAAAAAAAATTAAGATACCGTCCCCCATAAATTTATCAACTGTTCCACCATGTTTGTTAGCGATTATGGACATTTCATTGATGTATTCGTTTAGAAGTTTTGTTAAAGGTTCAGGCTCTAAATTTTCAGTGAGTTCTGTGAAATCTTTAATATCAACAAAAAAAACTGTCAGCATTTTTCTATAAGTTTCAATTTTTAATTCTTTTTCTCCTGAAAATATAGAGTTATAAACTTGAGGGTCTAAAAACTTGGCCAGTTTTATGGAGAGGGATTTTAATTCTGAATTTTTTTGTTCTGTTTTTTTGTATAATATAGAAATCTTTTTATTAACTTCAATTTGTTTTTTTATATTAATAATATAGTTGCAGTAGGCGATTAAGAAATTAGAGAGAATAAGAATAATGACATAAAGATATGTTGATTCAATAAAGTTAGTTTTGTCCGCTACATCTGATAAGGAAGAGAAAAAAAGGATGTATTTCCCGTCATCTTTTTTGTTAAGAAAATAAAGGAGAGTCTTTTCATAGCCTTTCCAGGAATAACGGCTTGAACCAGTATAATGATGTGATGTTAGAGAGAAGGTTTTATTTTTGTTAAAAGAATTATTTTCATTTATATTTTGAGGTAGAAAAAAATTGTCTCTTATTGTTCTTTTTAAATCTAGAGCAATGCTGCTGACGGTTTTTTCAAGGAAAAAACTTTTTTCAGTAATTGGTAAGCTCTTCCAATCTTTTGAAAAATTATCAGATAAAACTTCTTTAACTTGTTTTTTAAAACTCCGAATATTTTTATCAATTAAGATACCTTCAAGGGGCCATAAGTAAATTCTTTTTTTTAAAGATTTTGAAAAAATTAGTTTCCTTTTTTCTACATCTTCTTCTTTTGCAAACTTAATAAGTTCAAGCTTCGCTTGAGTTTGGACAGTAGGAATTTTCAATTGGAGGTTAATTTTATAGATCAGTAATAATAATTGAGAAAAAATAACAAGGAAGCCAAATATAAAAAAAATAGAAATAGACTTTTTATTTTCGGGATCGATCAGTTTCGAAATAATATTTCTTAGGAATTCTATCATTGTTAAACTTTTTAGTTGATTATTGGTATATCGGTTTAAAATTTTAAAATTATAAAAAAAATGGTAAATTTTAAGAAAATTATTATTTAATTTAATTTTTTGTTTATATAGACGAAAGGTGACTTAATAAAAAACCTAAAAGTGGATTGAATATGAAAGTAGTTTTTTCCTTTAATCACAAAGATAAGAATAATCCTTTAAACAATAAATTTATTTATACAGAAAAGTGGGAAGAGGAAACCGGAAATTATATAGATATTTTTAATCAAATAGGTGAAAAGTTTACCAAAGAAGATGGCCAGTTGGACTTAGAATCATGCTACTCCTTTTTAGAATCTGAAAAGTGGTGTGATGTCCATTCAAAAAGTGAAGAGGAAAATCTAGAGCCAATGATTAAATTCATGATAAATGAAGATTGCACAATTGATTTAAAACATAGGGAAGATACATATAAGAGAAAAATATTTCCTGAAGAGTTGGCCTTTAAAAAGAGATATGGAGATAAAAGGCAGTGGTTCTTCGATTCTATCGAGAACTACTTTTTAGAGAACCAAAATGAGATACCTGAAAATATAAACCGAAACAACATAAATGAAAAAAGAAAAAATAGATATGAAAAGTTAATTAGTATGATTGAGGAAATACAGAGTAATCTAAAATCAGATAACCCATTTAACAAGATAGTGATTTTGCCGGCATTAGATACGATGTTAGATACAACAAAAAAGATTTTTTCAGGGAAAGATTATAACTTGTCCTTAGGTAAAAGAGTTTTAAGACTAGTGGAAGTAATAGAAAGTGAAGAGTCGAGCTTTGAGAGTAAAAATAACTGTGACTTCTACTATGTAACATGCTATTTGAAAAAATTATAAAAAAAACTTAAAAAGAATACCCTATGTTCGCTCCCATATGAGTACTTTTGAAAGAATATTTACCTTCAAAATTCACAATTTTACCGTAAGCGTTTGCCCAAATGCTTTTCGTTAAGTTTATTTTATGGCCCCAAGACAGCTTGAATCCAGCGATGTCTTCCCAGTAGTCTAAAATTGGGGTGTCGAGATCTGGTGCACCTTTTATTTGTGTGCTCCCAGAAAAACTATAAGAGGCCAAAGCAAAAAGGGAAGACTGCTTATTAAAAATTGAGAAATTAAATTCAACTCCAGACGTTAACCATAAAAGAGTTGATTTTCCCGGCTTAATTATGTTTGATCCATCATCTGTGTCATTAACATATTCACCGTCTTTAGATGATGTAGCATAAGAAAGTTCCTCTCTTTCTATACCTAAGTAAATGGCAAACCCTCTCTTGAAAGTCGAGGAAAAAAGTGTTCTTTTTATTCCTGATTTCATTATGAATGCCAGAGGGACTTTATAAGTCTTATTTCTACCCTCACAAAAACCCTCAATGCCAGCATCTGGGTCGCACAGCTGGTCAGTTGTATATTCAATGCCAAAGTTAAAGTAAAACTTTAAGTTTTCTTTAAGAGGATATAAAAAATGGATGTCTAGATTGAGGGCAAGGTCTGAAGCTTCCATCAATGTTTCATTTTTGTCGATAGCATCTGTGTACTTATAAAATTTCCCACCCAATGAAATATCCGTTTCATAAGGCATAATTTTATAAAGGGTTTTACCTGTAGTGCTTTTTGATTGTGGACGCCTTTTACTATCTGCAACTTTAAACCCAGGTTTTATATTATCATCTTCTTTTATGGCGATTTTTGTCCTTGGTTTTTTACCTCCTATTAATATAGGAAGGTCTTTTGAAAAGCGTTGTTCAAATTCTAGATAAATTTTTTGACCATAAGATAACTTATTCCAATTTCGAATGTGTGGGTTCCACTTTTTAAGATCTTTTATTATTTTATTCTTTTGATCATCTTTTAATTTACTAAACCAAATATTCTCTTTTATGATTTTAATAAGGTTGTCACCTTGTTGGATATAGTAATACTTACTAAAAATTCTTTCTACACCGCAAAGAAATATGGGCTGTAAACTTAGTATTAAAATAAATATTTTTATGGCGGTTAGGTTTAACTTTTTCATTAAATTAATTTTACTTTTTCTTTCTTGAAGAAATGGGCAAGGGAAAAATTATCTTTTGTTTACTTGATCAATGTTGTTACCTTTTTTTTGTAGTTACAAAAAGAAGTTAAAATTATTTTGGAAAAACCCGATAGCTCATGTTCTGATTTTTTATTTTTGAAAAGGAAAAACCATGGCCGAAAAAAAAACTACAAATCGAACCTTTTTTTCATATGTAATAGATTATGATTCGGTAAAACCCCAAAAATCACCAGGTTTTTCTTATGAGATAAAAAGGCTATTGGCCTGTGTGGTTGATTACAATAGCAATACAATTATTGATAAATACAGTAAAGAACTGACGTCAAAAGAGACATGTATAGAAGACTTGTATAAAGGACTCAACGGGTTTTATAAAAAGCATGAAGAGACTCTTATTTTTCATAGGAAGCCATTTCTGGTCAATAAATATTTTAACTATGTCCTTATTAAGTCTTTTTTGAATACTGAGCTGATAAAAGACGAGGATGATTTTGTGTTTTCTCTGGATTGTTTTGATATTTTTGATATCTACAAAATTTACTCTTTTTGTAAGACGGGAAAAGTTGTTGAAACAGATTTGGAGACTATGCTAGGTGATTTTGGAATCGTTGCCCAGGAGTCTGGGACTGAATACTTTGATCTCGTCAACAGTTCGAGGTTAAGTGTCCAGATGATGAAGAAGATAGGGTTGATATTTATCATGAGTGATATGGGTGGGTCTACGTCGCTTTAACGCTAGTTGAGAAGGTCTTTTTCTTCTTTGAGTATTCTTTCCCAAATTTGGTAATATTGCTTGAAGTCAATTTTTTCGCTTATGCTTTCATCTTCAAGTCTTAGGGCATTTGTTTTAAAGATAGGTATAATATAGTCCAAAATCCCTTGGAACTTATCTTCAATTTTGTCCCACGATGTTCCTTGGGACTTAAGTAACTTTATATTTTCCCTTATTATTTTCTCAAACTCATCAAGGTGGCTATTTTGTAACCTCGGAATTTTAATGAATTTTTTATCTCCAGACTCCTCATATTCGAGAGGGATTTTTTGGGATACTGTGTTGTAGATATTTGCTATAGCACTTTCAAAAGAAAGCTTTTTAAATTGAAGGACATTATCTTGAGAGTTTTCGTTTTGTGTTTGCTCGGACATATAAGACCATCCACTGTAGTTTAGCGAGAATATACTACAGTTTTAGTTTATTGCCATTAACTTTTTGGTGGTTAAGTATTTAAAATTAGGCAGGTCTTCAAACTAGTTTACTTGTATCCCATCTTAACCTTCCCTCTGTTGAATCAAAAGGGACAACTATTGAAAGAGTAGATTCATAAGCAAACTCAAAGGGCTCAAGCTCAATTTTCCTTTTTTGAGTTTTCGCTTTTCCTTCTTTTTCAATCCAAAATATCTGAGTATTTTTTTTTAGTAAAAAAATAAACCCTTGGACTCTTTTATTTTTTTCATCGCAAATATTAGAAATTGTTTCTATCAGTTCCTGTTTCTTCATATTGGCTCTTTTGTTTCTGATTGAATTCTATACTTATTTAACGGAATAAAGCGTTTTTAGTTTATAGCATCTATGCTTTTTTTTAATATTAAAGCCTTATGGTCATGATTTAAAAAAGTAATATAAATAAAATTTATTCCCTCGGTTTTTAAAAATGGGTAAATTTGCCAAATATAATTGTTATCAAACATATGGGATAATATGTTTCTATGGAAAACAAAGATAAAACGATTTTGATAATAGATGATTCACCCTCACACAGGCTTCTTTTAAAAACTTATCTAAAAGGTTTCAATATATTGGAAGCTGAAAATGGTATTGAGGCTTTGAAGGTTCTTGAAGATAATAAAGTTGATCTTATCGTTTGTGATTTCGAAATGCCCGAAATGAATGGCCCGGAATTTGTAAATGAAATTGAAAAAGTAGAGAGCTATAGAAAAATTCCCTTTATTATGTGCTCTGCAAATAAAATTGATTCTAAATATCTTAAAAACTTCGAAAAAAATAGAGTTATTACTGAATGGATTGAAAAGTCGATTAAAAGTAATGAATTAAAAAGAATAGTTTATAACATCTTAGATGCTTAATATCCTTTTTTTCTTGTTCTAAATAAAATCTAAATACTTCCATGAACCTTCCGAATAAAGCTCTATAATTTCAAGAAATTCCAAAAAGGACGAATTTAATGAATAAGCAGTTAAATATTTTTATTTTTTTATTCCTTTTTGTTAGCTGCAAAAAAAGTCCTGTCAATAGCTTTATTTATGGGACTTGGGTGGAACCACTTAGTGGTGAAAAAGTGGAATTTAAAAAAAATAAAACGTTAAGTTGGTTTGGAAAAAAAGGAATTTTTAATATCGTAAGGTCTGATGGTAACTGTTTCGGCTTATGCAGACAGGGATATATAGACATTAATATAAATGGTACGAGGTTTAGGAGTAGTGCATTTTATAAATATTTTAAAAAACCTATTTTAAAAATGGATTTTTTTAATTTAAAAATAGAAAATGATAAAAGTTTATTTCAAGGGAAAAAAATAAATTATTTTACTCTCGTTAAAAAAGAAAATGACGAATCGGTTTATTTTAGTGAGCCTCTTCTAGAAAAGATGGACAAAGGTCTTGAGTTTTATAATTCAGGGGAAATTTATTATCACAAGGATCAATATATAAGTAAAATAAAGGATGGTGTTACAACCAAAACTTTTAGATTAGATTCTCTATCTAAAAAATGGAAACGTGTTAAGCTCAGTGAAAAGATTGGAGACATTAATACAGTAGTCATTGGAAAAGAAGTCCTTGTCATAAGAGAGCACGGTAATTTTCGAAGATTTAAGTACTCTCTGGATGGTGGTCATGAGTGGAGAGAAATACCTCATTTTGGGTTGGAAAGAGAAAAAAATGAATCTGTTTACGAAGTTCAGAAAGTACTGACTCTTGATAAAAATTTATATTTCGTTTTAAGGTCTGAAGTCATTGAAAGAGGTGTGAGGTATTTCAATCTCAAATTATTGCACTTAAACTTGGAAAATAACTTTTCTCCAAGAGTAGTTTGGTCGAATAGGACTAAAAATTATAAAGATATGATTTTTGAATCAATTCAAGATAATAAAGAACTGTTAGTTTTAACTAAGGAAAAATATATTGAGCGTTCTCAGGATTTTGGTATAAGTTGGATTAAGCTGAAGCATAAAGATATGGAAGAACTTCTTAAAAAACCTTTTGAAGTGAAGGTTTCAAATAGTGAGCTTGTTATTATCAAAAAAAATACCGTAGATCAAAAAGTCTATTGGTATAATGGAGCAAAGGAAAATTGGACAACATTCTCAACTACTTTAAAAAACAATTTGAGACCTGGTGCTGGTTTTATTTGGACAGTTAATGAAAATGGAGAGCTTGTAAAGATTAATAGAGACGGTATCGAGTTTACATTAGGGAAAAGTAGGCTGTTTAATTATGATGAACCTATTACAGTATTCCCTTTTCAAGATGATATTTTTGTTAATGCCTACACATTTTTTCGGGTTAAGAAATAAAGCTATTTTTTTGGTATTTCAAGCTTAATAGGCATTTCATTTTTGCTTAGGGCAATGCTTATTAGGTAGTCGTATTGCTCAATAAAGGCCTTGTGAATCTCCGGAATTGAAATAAGGTAGAAATTTTCAAAGTTTTTGTAAAATGCGGCATTTGTTAAATTACCGGCCCCAGTAAAAATGGTCCCATTCGCATTCGCATTCGGTTTTGTAAAAATCATGAACTTGTTATGTTGGAGCTGTAAGGATTTTGGTTGCTCGATGTTATCCATAAATGTTTCAATAAACTTAATTTCAAGGCCCATTTCCTTTAATTTCATAAGCTTTTTATATTCGTAAAGAGTATTTCTACCAAAGTCCTGGTTATAAATACCAGCCCAGTGGAGATCATCATCTACAATGATAGAGACTTTAAAGTCTGGCCTTTTAAGGTTTCTATCAATCATTTTTATTATACTTGTATTTGAAAAGCGATGGGCCGCCATCTTAACATTTATAGAGTTATCAAACTCTGAATGGAGGAACTTCGTGGCCTTCCTGCCTTCTCCAGGAATGAAGAAAACTTTGATGTCATCTTCCTCTGGAGATTTTATTTTTTTTCTACAACTCTTAATAAAGTGTGCGAAGGTTGATTTAGAATCTTCATAGTTCAATAACCCATCTCTTAGGCAAATATGAGATTGGGCGAAGTAGCTATTAATATTAGTTGTCACAAAGTGCCAATTTTCATGGTGTGTAGTTGTACCGCTTGACATGTTTCCACTACTAAAAATCAAACGGACTTTATCTTTTGAGTTCGGGTTAATTATTACCAATTTGTTGTGAGCAAAGCCTGTTTTGTTAAAACCTTCTCCCTTATGGCCCCCAGTGAGTATTACAGGCACAGAAGAGTTATTACTTTTTGCACATTCTTTTAGGTCTAAAATCCTCCTCATCCTGTGCTTATCATTATTCTTATCAACGATAAGAGTTAATTTGACGTTTCTTTTTTTAATCGCTGAACATAATGATCTAATGACGGAGCTTTTTGAAAAAGAGAGGTAGGCCATGAAAATTTCTTTTGTTTCTGGATCTTTAATCCATTTAAGAATTTTTTCATGAGGAGTACCTTGTTGTTTATTTACCGCTCTTGCGTCAGTTGGTGTACAGTAAGCATTTTCTTTCTTGTTTAAAACCTCCTCTCCTAAGAGGTTTAAGATTGGGGCCTCGTAAAAATACTTTTTACAAATGGGGTTTGTAAAAAGGACCTCATATTTGAATGGTGAATAGTCTTTGATACTAATCGCAAATGAGTTAAAAGGCAGTAAGAGGAGGAGAAGGATACGAAAAATCATTTTTTTACCGAGGTTTTTAGATATTCACTGAGAGAAAACTAGGCCAAGTCTCAAAATTTAGATAGGCCATTTTTTAAATTTTTTCCACTGGTCAGTTATTATATTTAATAAAAAGTTTTTAGTTTTCACCAAATGTGTACGCAGGTTCTTCGCCATTCCTAGAGACCACGCTCCAAAAAGTATGATCACCTAATTCTGGGACTTTTAATTGAAATACCCAATATTTGTAAGGGTTAAGGCCAAGTTCCTTTTCAACATTATTGATACTAACTAGTGTAAATGACGTATTTTTTAATTCAAAAAGGTACGATAGCAATGTCTTACCATAGCTATGGATATCTTCACTTATATCCTTTGAAGATTGTTCATAGGCCCTTTCATAAACAATATCGAGAGGAGTTTCATTTCCTTCGTCGTAATCAGATAGGAGGCTTTGTGTTGCTTTTTTTACGGCAGAGAGAAAGCTAACTTTATTATCAAGTCCTTTTTGCTTAATGGAGTCTTCCTCATCAAGAATGATAAGATGAAGCTCTTGCTTGGGCTCATGAGATTCCATGTAGGGAGATTCACTTGAAAAAGCGAAATTCCAAGAGTTGAAAATAAAAAACAAAAGATAAAACAACAATTTTAAAAAGTTCATCTTGCTGGCCTCCGGCTCATGCTCGAATTGAAAGTAACTAAAATTTAAATTTTAACTACAATTCAGGCACGCATAGACGCGGTGTAGACCTTCTAGAATAGATTTAGGATATTTAGCCTAAAATGAGGAAAAAGAATAGAGAAAATTAATAATAATAGCGCATTTTGTTGATAAATTGCCACGTAACAATATAAGCTGCCGAAATTAAAAGGAAAGCTTCTTATTATAATAATTACAATACTTTTTATGGGGAAAGCTAAAGAAATGAGGTTTGTCCCCTACTAATTAAATTAAGTTCGTAGATTTCTTCAAGGTTCATTATTTAATTATATTGAAGCTTTCGTATTTAAGTACCTGAAATTAAAGGAAAAATTTAAAGGCTAAATTAATTTAGTTTTATCTTATTTTTTAAAATAACTTAATAAAATGCTAAAATATATACTGTTAGGTAACGATAGGGTTTTATGGGAAATATCAAAAATTATTCAAGAGCTTTGATTGACCTCGTCCTAGGCTTTTTCTACCTTCTTTGGGTTGTTTACTACTGTTATTTTCATGATTTTGAATTTTTTAAAAAGGGTGAGTCTTTATTGACCAAGGCTGAGATACTTGAAATAGAATCCGGTAATTTGTTACTTACAAAAAAAACAAGTATTGAGCATAAAGAGAATAATTCCAAAAATATGCTTTTGCATTGACCTAATAGTAGGCCCTACACTTTCTTCTAGACCGAACTTTACTTTCACCCCACCTTTTTTTTAAAGGGTCGTGGGGGTTCGCCGACATTAGGTTTCTTTTTAACCTGTAATAGGCCTGCCCCAAGCTAAGATTAATATTTTCGATTTTTAGAGGACAAAAGTCGAATAGACTTTTTGATAGTTTATTTTTACTTTCAAATGTTTCTTCCATCAAGGCATTTATATCTGAGGATAAATTATCTTTTTGCATGGAATCCCACGTATAAAAAAGGTGGTTATAATTTTTGGTTATTATAAAATCCAACATGGGTGTTGAGTGTATGTCATACTCGTTATAGTTGAGGCATTTCTTTTTGACCTTTAAAAAAGATATCGCCTCTTTTACAGCATCTATTCTTTGGTTCAGCAAATCACACAAGTGATTAATTTTTCTTTTGAGGACTACTTCAGGCCTCTCAATCTTTTTTTGGGTGTTTTTTTGGACATATTCTAAGAACTTTCTCTCTCCCCATTCTCTTGCTTTTTTCGATTGATCTTTCCAGTGGCCAGCAAGGTGTGGACCTCTCTTTTTTCTTAAATAGTTGGGCCAAATGAATCTTCTAAAACCTCTCAAGCTATTTTGAGGAGAATAGAGGGAGTCTTGCATTTTCTTTATTGTCAAATTTACTTCTTTTCCTTTTCCTTTGAAGTATAATTCATTTAGCCGCTTTATTCTTTGTGAAGAGTATATAAAGTCAAAGGTTCCATTTGGATTTACCTTCTTAATCGCCATAGCATGGGCCAAAGTTTTTCTTCCTTCTTTTGTTTTTAGTTGAAATATATAAAGGTCACCAGGCCTTATTTGATTAATATGAATGGGGTAGGTATCATTTTTTCCAAGATGATAGGTCCCTGCAATCCTTCCTATATAGTTTACAAACTTTCTAAATCTATGTTCTGGCTTCACATAATTATAAATTTTAGTTCTGTTATTTAAGGCTGGATAAGGCCTTTTCCCAGGACGAACAATGGCAAATGGAAGTTTATTCTGTAATGAAAAAATCGCCCTGAAAGTATATATAGCGTCTGCACAATCATTTTGAATTCCATAAAAAGGACTTTCTTTATTTACAAAGATATCTTCATTCAACTTGGTGCTTGAAAACCACTCAGAATATTTTCTTTCCCAATTCTCGTTCCACTTTTCCGTGTCTTGCCAGATTTGTCCAAGAGCAATATTGAGATTAAACAAAATAACAATCCAGACATAAATAAATGTGTTGATAGCTTTCTCCTCAGGGAAAGAAGATTTTCATTCTAATCGGATAGTTTCTTTTTATTGTAATAAAAAAAATATAATAACTATTTAGGTTATGTTTTCCTAACTGGAGGGCCATTTGGTAAATTAAATTTATTGTTTTATGACCATTCAAGAATTATATAATTCTTTCAAAATATTAGTATCTTTCAAGTTAAGTTGACTATTTCTGCTATAACCCTAAGTAATTTAACAAATTTTATCTATTTATGGATGGTCGAAATGTACATCAAAAAATCAAAGATTGCTCTTGGGTTTATCCTTATTTACTTTTTAATGATGGGGTTATCTCGTCCGGTTCATTCTGGTGAAATAAGTGATATAAAAACTCAGCATGAAGTTTCAAACTTTATTAATTATACCAGTCATAAACAATTAGAAAAATTTATCAATAAATTACAAAAAAAGTCTGATCAAATCAAAGTACTTTCATATGGGAAAAGCTTACAAGGGAGAAATCTCCCCATCGTGATTTTTAGCAAAGAGGGGATTAAAACGCCTCATGAGGCCCATTTAACAAAGAGACCAATTATACTACTTGGAGCAAACATCCATGGGGATGAAAGAACTCTTAGAGAGTCTTCTTTACTTCTCATGCGTGAACTCGCAATAAAAGGATCAAAGTTAAACTCCTTTTTGAATGAAATTATTGTTATTTTTACTCCCACTTTAAACCCAGATGGGTTTGAAGCATCTAAGAAGGGTACCCGAAGGAACTCTTTAGGGATTGATATGAATAGGGACTATATGAAACTTGAACAAATGTCCTTAATTCACTTTGTTCAAAAAGTACTTCAAAAATGGAAACCTCACCTATGGGTTGATGGACATAATGGCGGGCGATTCCCTTATCATATCTCTTATCTTTGCTCTTCTAATGCTGCTGTTAATAAGGAAATTCTTGGCTTTTGTGACAATAAACTCCTGCCTTTTATTAATAAAGATCTCAAAAGAAAAAAATATCGATCTTTTTATTATAAAAAAGGAAATAAAACAGAATGGACTATCGGCGGTCATAAAACAAGAATAGGTAGGAATTATGGAGGCCTTTTAAATATAATAAGCGTATTATTTGAATCACCTAATTGGCAGTCTCACGAGATAGGTGCAAAAAGTGGCTTAGCTGCACTTAAATCTGTTATTAGATTTTCTTCTTTTCATAAAGATGAAATTTTAAATATTACAAAAAGGGCCAAAAGAGAAACTATTGATGAGGGACTAAAGGCGCGAGGAAATATAGTTGTAAAAATGAAATATGAGGCCATGGAAAAGCCTGTGTCCTATTTAATTGGTGGTAAAAAAGTAGGATCCAAAAGAAAAATTATCAAAATAAAAAATGCAAAAATTATTCGTAAAATTGTTCCAGTAAAGTTAAGACCAAGACCCTACGCTTATTTATTAAAACCTCAATTTAACCAATCAATAGATTTAATAAGGCGACATAATATTAAAGTAAATCAACTATCAAAAGATCAGGTTTTAAATGTAGATGTTTATAAACTGGACAAAATTACGTATAAACCTCTTTATGACCATAAGAAGGCCGTAACTGTTACATTAGGAGAAACGTTAACCAAAGACGTATTTTTCCCAAAAGGCAGCTATTATCTCAAAACTGGACAAGAATTAGGAAAATTACTTGAACAACTTATGGAGCCAGAAACGAGTGATAATATTATTAAGTGGAATACAATGGACTTCGCCCTACCTAAAAAGGTAGGCACTAGTGACCATTTTGAAATACCAATCTACAAATTGCAGAAGCAATTAAAAGTAGGACGTGATTAATAAGAAACTAAGGAGAATTTTGGTATCTCTGTAAAATGTTTTAAAATATAAAATCTGATGCTATATTTAGTTTTTGCTATAAATACCGAAAAGAAGCCGTTGGGATGATTCCTTACCGCCGTGGTTTTCAACCATTAAATGGATACCATACTTTTTGAAAATTTCTAAGTCTACACCAACTCCTAAATTGTAACCAGGGTCCATTCTTGTTTCGAAGTTTGTTCCGTCTGAACTAAATCTACCTAAACCCAAGAAGCCTTCAACATATAAAAATGGTTGAACAATAGATTTTGTAATGTTGGCCAAAGGATAAACTGAAGTTCCAAGACCAAAGTCGCCTTGTTTGTAATTTGCTCCAAGGATAAAGGCAAAAGTGCTTGACCAACGAAACACATTGCCATTTTGAAGACCCACTTTTATTAGGAATGGTGTCTCAGAAGCTGCTATTCCCCTTTTATTACCAAGTGTTTCTAAGCCTCCAGAAAATTTTACTTGAAACTTTGAGAAGGCATTCATCGAGTAGCTTGCAATTAAGGCAAACAATATTAATCTTAATATTTTCTTTGTTTCCATAGCCCATTTATCGGTAAAAAATAAAAATATATAATTTTTTTTTACTTGAATAATTTAATTTTTTTTAAACTAAAACGAGTAGAAATGGTAATCCAAAAGTTAATGATTTAAAGGTAATATTATGAAAAAAAATAAAATTATTATTTGTACCTTCTTGTTTTTAATACTTTCGAACTATTCATTTGCGCAAAATTTTAAAATCGTTACAGAAAATTTTCCACCTTACAATTATACAAAGAATGGGGTAGTTGAGGGATTCAGTACGAGTATTGTTAAAGCAGTATTAAAAGAAATTAAATTAACACCAGATAATGGTTTCGAAGTTTACCCTTGGGTAAGGGCCTTTGGAATGGCAAAGAATACTCAAAGGGTTTTAATCTTCTCAATGGGGAGAAATGAAAAAAGAGAAAAGATGTTTAAATGGATCGGCCCAATAGCACCTTCCAAATATTATCTTTTTTCCTTAACAGGTAGAAATAATATAAAAGTTAATAGTCTTAGTGATGCTAAAAAATTTAAAATTGGTACAGTGAGAGAAGATGTTCGTGAGCAATATCTTATTTCTAAAGGCTTTAAAAAAGGGAAAAATATTTTCCCAAACTCCGATTACTTTCCTAACTTTTTAAAACTAAAGGCCAAAAGGATTGATCTCTGGGCAATGAATGAAATGACGGCCTTTTATCTTTTAAAAAACAAAGGCTTTAACCCAAATGAAGAAATTAAAAGAGTTTATTTCTTTAAAGAGATGTCTAAAAAAGGACTCTATATGGCCTTTAATTCAAAAACGGGTTTCAAAAGGTTGTAAAAAGCGGAGAATATGATCGTTTAAAAAGTGATTTTTTTAATTAAACAATATTATTTTTTTGATTATGGGATATTTTCTTATGGTTAGGCCCTTAAGTCACCAAAATTAATAGAGCACATCTTATTCATTGGAAAAAACTCTTTTTTAAAATTTAGAGGCCTACAATATAAACTAGGTTCAAAAAGGTTTGATAATGAGAAAAAGAGAAAATAAAACTTTAGATAGGGGAGCAGATAGCCTTGATTCTTTTGGACAAGAGATAACTATGTCCAAAAAGACGGAAAGGGCATTCTTTAAAAGACTTGATAGGATGCTGGAAAAGAAGAGGATCTCACTACCTACACTTGCCAAAAAGTGCGGTATACCTGTTTCTACACTTTATAATTGGTCAAGTATGGGAGTCAGTCCATCTAAAAAGGCCACAGAATACTTGATGGCCATAAGTGAGTACTTTGGTAAGGACTTGGAGACATTAATTTTTGGGCCAGAAGAAGACTTTAATGATCCGTTGGTTTACCAAAAGATAATAGAAGAAAATGGACAGCGCTTTCATATTAGGATTAATAAAGTTATTGAAAATATTGATACTGTTGAAGATTACGAAAATGATGGGATAGCCCTTAATTTAACCGAAAGTATAAAAAAAGTTATTAAACAAGGTGATTCTTCTCCTTTTAAACTCATAGATAAAATTTATTGCGAAGTTAGTAAGGCCAAAGACAATATCCAAGAATTTATCAAAACTGAGCTCGACTTTTCTTCTTATGTTCATGACCAAAATGAGTTTCAAAAAATTAAATCAATACAAAGCTTCAAGGAAATATGCCGAGAAATCACTGCCGATAGACTAGGGCTTATTTCTGGCCTCGATCAAATAGAATTTAGGGGACAAACTTTAAAGAATGAAAAAAGACTTAGAAGAAATTGTGTCACTTTTATATTGGGTGACCTGGATTATGCTAAATTTAACTTTAAAGTATTTTTTGATTATGATGACGCCAACTTTATTATGGGCTCCAATGATAAAGATTTGGATTGTTCGAAAATACAAGACTTCATGTGTGAATTCTGTAATCAGGCAGTCGGAGGAGTTAAAAGGTTATTCGAATGTATGGGTGACGAGATACCTATTAGCCTTCCCATATTGACCAGAGGGATCGACAGTTTCTTTTTTGATGTAGATGAAAATAGAGATCAAATCCGAACCCTTAAAGATTCTTTTGATTTACTTTGTGGAGACAAGTCGATTTCTTGTGAAGTTACCTTTGAGGTTTATGAGCCCCACCATTTTTACTCAGTCATTCATCGGGCAAAATATGAAAAATCAAAATTTGTTGATGAAGTCTTTTATTTTATCTAAGAAAAAGTTTTAGAATTGAAAAAACCGCCATTATAAGTTAAAAATGTAGAGTATTCCAAATGTTCGGGGGTTATAAATGGGTCTTAGGCCATTAGGTGAAAGGGTTCTTGTTAGAAGGATAGAAGCAGATAGCAAAACTAAAAGTGGCATTATTATTCCAGATACCAACCAAGAAAAGCCTCTTAAAGGTAAAGTCGTGGCCATTGGTCCGGGAAAAAGACATGAGAGTGGGAAAGTTTTTCCCATTTTGGACCTTAAAATTGGAGACATTGTTCTTTTTGGTAAATATTCAGGAACAGAGGTAAAAATAGATGGGGAAACGCTCCTTCTTATGAATAGTGATGACCTCCTTGGAATTATAGAAGATTAATCCTACCCAACCTTTTTTATAAAAAGGTCTTTTTCTTTTTCATCTCTTTGAAAACCAAGTTTTAAAAGATACTTCTGATGGGCCCACACATCCGAGTAACTTTCCAGGGTATGAACTTTGTGTTCCTCAATGAGCTTTTTGCTTTCTCTGAGAAGAAATCTCGCATTTTCAAAATCTCGGTATTCCGGGCATGAATAGTCTAAATGAATACGGATCAAACCCTCTTCTTTCATCTCACAGATGAAAAGACCTACTGGGTTCATTTTTCTCGAAATTAAAAAAATGATAGGGTTTTCAATGTTTTCGAAAACAAAGTTTGGGAAAAACTTGGTTATATCGTCCTTGTAATATTTTATAAACTCTTTGAAGAAAAACTCATTTCCTGTCAACGTTGGGTTTAAAGTAAAGTATTCTTTTTGTCGGGACATTTTTACAAGATAAAAAATATCAACACAGGCATTGAAGAAATTAAGCCCAAAAACAGGTAAAGATTCTATGAGGTGGCCATAAGTGGCGAAAGTTGCCGCACCAACAAGGTTGATAATCCTAAAGGCCTTTACATTCGTCATCATAATTGAAATAGCAATAAGAACAGAGGCGACAAGCCCTATATAGACGTGAAATGATTGATCCATTATTCCTTCCCGGTAAAACCTTACTTTAATTTATCAAATGAATAGTTTTTGCATAGTAGAGGTATAAAAGTTAACCTAGGTTATAGCTCTAGGAGGATCAATGAAACTATTTTTGGCCATCCTTTTTATTTGTTATGGCCTCAATTTAAAGGCCCTCACTTTCGATGAAGCAAAACATCTTTTAAACAGATCCAGGTTTTTTTATACCAAAAAAAATATTCAAGAGTTTGTAAAATTAGATCGGTTGAAGGCCGCACGTCTCGCGATTGGTGCCTATAAACGAAATGCTAAATACCGTACGCCTCCTTTTATCGAGGATTATAGGAAAAGAAAAATCTCCATTTTGAAGGCCATTAAGAAAAAAAACTGGAAACTCTTTCATAAGGAAAGAGACGCCTTCATGAAAAAGTATAAACCCAAGGGCAAAATGAAAAAGATGATGTCCCAAATGGGGAAAACTAATGTAAGAGGCGCCAGACGGTTCTTGAGGAAAATGTCCAAATTTTTCCTACCACGCCTTCAAAAATGGTGGATCAGAAAAATTATCAAAACAGAAGAACCTTTTCGTGAAGTGATGACTCTTTTTTGGCACAATCATTTCACAACTTCTTTTAAGGCCGTTAAAGATCTTAACCTTCTTTATGAACAAAATGAGCTTTGGAGAAATAAGGCCCTTTCAAGCTTTGGGGATCTTGCTCGTTCAGCTATTTATGATCCCGCTTTGGGACTTTATCTAGACCTTCCTAAAAGCAAAAAAGAGAAACCTAATGAAAACCTTGCTAGAGAGCTTTTTGAGCTTTTCACTTTGGGAATCGGGAACTATTCGGAAAAAGACATTAAAGAGGCATCAAAAGCTCTGACGGGTTTTCGATATAACCGTATCAGAGATGTTTATTTTTTCCGCCCAAAACTTCATGACAATTCTGAAAAGATCATTTTTGGAAAAAAGGGAAAATTTGATCCTGAAGACCTCATTGATATTATCTTAGAAAAACCCGAAACTTCCAGATTCATTGTCTCCAAAATCTGGAAAGAATTCGTTTCTCCCAATCTCTCTAAAAAAACCTTAGATCATTACTCAAAGCTTTTTCAAAAAAGTAACTACGATATCCGAGGGCTTTTCCTTGCGATCTTCACCAGCGATGAGTTCTACAGTCCAAAAAATCGAGGAACTTTGATAAAATCACCCCTTCACTTTACACTTTCTTACCATTCACTTCTCCGTGAACTAAAAACAAAACCTAAAAAATTCAATGTGGGCGTCATATTCAAACAAACCCGCCGAATGGGAATGGAACTCTTCAATCCCCCCAACGTCAAGGGATGGCCTGGGCATACAAATTGGATAAATTCCAATACCCTCCTTCTCCGTAAAACTCTTGTGAAGCGCTTTCTTCGTATGAAGGCCTTGAAAAATAGGGGAATTCCTTTTAATAAGGATAAATTTATCAAACAAATGGCCAAAACCTATCTTCCCCTTGCACCGGTGGTTAATCTTAAAAAAGAAAAACGATGGCAACGCCTAAGGGCCCTTCTCACAGGTCCCGTCTATCAGTTGAGGTAAAACATGAACAGAAGAGATTTTTTTAAGGCCACAGGACTTTTGACACTTTATCCTCAACTGCTTTTTTCAAAAGATCTACCGAAAAGAAGGCTTATCCTCATTAAATTGGCCGGAGGTAACGATGGGCTTAATACCTTGGTCCCTTTCCAAGATGACCTCTACTATAAATTAAGGCCTAAAATAGCTCTTAAAAAAGAAAGCCTCCTCAAAATTAATTCAGAACTAGGGCTTCACCCAGGTCTTAAAAAAGTCCACTCTCTTTTCAAAGAAGGAAAAACCGCCATTATCCAAGGGATAGGGATGCCTTCCCCAAATCTCTCTCATTTTAGGGCGATGGATATTATAGAAACGGGCTCTAATTCCAACGAAGTCCTCACAAAAGGCTGGATAATAAGAGCACTTGAACAGGAAAAAAGAAATTATGAACTCAACGGTATCGTTTTAGGAAATCCCCATTTAGGTCCTCTTCAGGGTGATAACCTTAAATCTTTAAGCCTTAAAAATTTAAAGTTTTTTCAAAGAAGCACTAAAAAGCTTCAAGACATAAAATTAAAAGAACTCTCAAATTTAGCCAAAGAAAACGAGGCCCTCAGGCATATTCTCAATGTTGAAAAAAGCCTCCAAATGAGCTCCCAAAAAATAGGCGATATGGCCATGGAGAAAATGGAGATCCAGGGAAAGAGCTTTCCTCTCAAATATCAGGTTCAAACGGCCCTTACACTTATTAAAAAAAATCCCTCCCTCCCTGTACTTGTCTTATCGCTCCCAGGTTTTGATACTCATAGAGCACAACTAGGAAAGCATAACTTTCTATTAAATGGGCTGGATAAAGGAATAGAGGCCCTCTCTGATGGCCTTAAAAAACTAGGTGAGTGGAATTCGAGTCTTATTTTGACTTATTCAGAATTTGGCAGAAGGGTCCAAGAGAATGAAAGTCTTGGAACGGACCATGGAACCGCCAATGTTTTTTTTGCTTTAGGTGGTAAAGTTAAGGGGGACGTTTATGGGAAAGGGCCATCTTTAGGAAACTTAGAAGAGGGTAACCTTATTTATACAACCGACTATAGATCAGTTTATGAAAGTATTCATAAAAATTGGTTCAAATTCAAAAAAACAAGTTTTCAAAAAAAGGAGCTACCTTTTATTTAAGGAAGTAAATTATATTGATTAAAGATTCCTCTAAGTTTTTCTGTCGAGTTGATACTATGTTCTGTATTTATGCCAAAGGATTGGGCCGCTTCAAGGTTTTTATTAAGGTCATCAACAAATAAAATCTCCTGAGGTTTGACATTGAGCTTTTCAAGAACTTTAACATAAATTTCTTTTTCAGGTTTTCTGCAACCGAGGTCATAAGAGAGGAAGTAACCTTTAAAATTATTGAAGGGTTTCCATTTGGAATAAAAGTTAAAGTGGGTTTTATTTGTATTTGAAAGTATATAAATTGGGAGGTTTGTGCTGACTTCTTTTAAAAGAACACCAAGTCCTTTATGAGTCCCATCTAAAACTGAATTCCACGCTTTTTTGAATTCATCTATTGTAATGGGAAGGTGAAACTTATTTTGAAAATCTTCAAAAAAGACTTCAAACGAGATAAGCCCTTTTTCCAAGTCATTATGAAGAGAATGCTTATCTAGCCAGTTTTTTAAATCAACGCCGTTGATGACTTTGGGAATCCTTAACGTTTTGTAAAAATTATCCCAGTTAAGCTTAATAAGGACTCCTCCAGCATCTAAGAGGAGTACTTTAATTTGATTACTCATTATTATTCCTTGGTAACACTGTAAGATTAAGGCCACCTTTAGGATAAAGGGAAACTTTGGCCGCTAACTCTGGTTCTTCAACTCCTGTGAGTTTAAATTTTTTCAAAAGAGTTGCCATAGAGGCCACTGCCTCCATATGGGCAAAACGCTCTCCTATACAGGCCCTAGGTCCTAGCCCAAAGGGAATATAAGTATTAGGTTTTATTTTTTTTATGTTTTCTTCAGAAAAGCGCTCAGGTTTAAACTCATCAGGGTCTTCAAACCACTTTTCACTTCTGTGGAGTACAAAAAGAGGAATATGGATTTGATGTCCTGGTTGTATAGTTTCTTCACCTATTTCAATAGGTCTGAGTGGCTCTCTTGAAAGAAGATATACGGGCGGATAGAGACGAAGGGCCTCTTTGAAACTCATACTAAGAAGCTTGAGATGGGGAAGATCTTCTTTTTGAAAGTCTCTATCTCCTAATGTGTTTATTATTTCATCGTAAATCTTATCCTGTATTTCAGGATGTTTAGCGAGAAGGTAACATAGCCATGTAAGGGCAGTCCCCATGGTTTCATTACCACCAAGAAGGAGGTTGACTGATTCATCTCTGGCCTGTTTGTCAGTCATACCCCTTTTAAATTCATCTTCTTCATCGTCGTCTTTTGCCATAAGCATTTCTGTAAGAAAGTTTTTTTTCTTGAGTCCTTCTAAATGACATTCGGTAATAAACCGGTCTACTGTTTGATGAATAAAGCTGATGGTCTTCCTGAGTTTTCTTTTAGATGGAAGTGGGAACCAGTCAGGGAGGGGGACTGGTGCCATCATTTCTTTCATCGCGAGTTCTTGAAGAGCTTCAACTTGTTGGATAAATTGGGGGGCGACTTCATTTACTTTTTGCCCGAAAAGAGCTTCCGCGACCACTCTAAAAGTGAGTTCATTGAGCTTTGCTGCCATATTTAAACTTTTTTTTTCATCTAGAAAAAGTGATTTGACTTGATTGACGACAATAGAAATATAGCTTTCCACGCTTTCTTTTTTAAAAGAAGGGTTAATCAGTCTTCTTTGTTTGGCCCAAGAATCACCGGAATTTAAAAGGAGACCATTACCATTCCATTTACTTAAAACACGGAGGACTGGTTTTGTTTTGTGAAAATATTTTTGTTTTTCAACGAGAATTTCGTGAAGATGGTCAGGGTTAATAAGTTGAAAAATTTTTACAGGCCCAATTCTGTAAGAGACTGTTTCTCCAAAGTTTTGGTGAAGAGCTTTATAAAACTTAAGAGGGTTTTCTTTGATCTCACCCAAAAACTTGAGACCGAAGAGACCTCCTTTAGGACCTGGATGGATTTGAATCTTCAGATTGGGCTCCTTAGTTAAGACAATTTTATTCTTTATTAGGAAGAGAATCAAACATTGTTGACTTTTTTTATGGAAAGTAGGCAAATAATTCCTTTTTAAAAAGCTATAGTAAAGTTTTTTTAAGTTAGGTAGTCCTTAAGGCGAAAAAGTTTTTAGTGACTCTAAAAAAAGAAGTGACCTTAGTCATAACAAAAGGACTGTATTATGAATCTTAAGAAGAAACTATTAACTTTGTGCTTGTTAGGGCCCATAATACTGCCCTCTGCTTATGCAAAAAGTACGGCAGATGCCTCAATTAAATTTTCAGGAAGAAGTGGACTTCCTTCAACAAACCTAAGCGCTGGTTATAGTCTTGGTTTATGGGGAAAGGTACCTGAACCAGGTGCCAAGGACAAAGATCCACTAGGTTACGGTTATGTTAGAGCCGGAGTGGACTATTCATGGGGCTTCAACTCGAGGACGAAGCTAAGACTTGATGTCTTTCCTGTCGCGGCCGCTAAAATCAGTGTTGGGACAGTGAGCGAAAATATTGTAGAAGGTTCAACAAATAAAAATTATGATGCAACCAAAATTAATGCTCCCGGAAAATATTCTGGGTTGTTTTGGAGTGTCGGATCGTTTGTTCCGATAAGTAAAGATCTAGGTGGTTATGTCAGTTATGAGTCTCAAAAGCTGGAAAATAAAAGTGATTCAACTAAGGAAATGCTTAATTGGAGTTACAACCTCTATGGTGATGGAGGAGGGGATGAAAGACAAACCATGTTTGGCGCCCTTTTTTACAAATTAAGTGCGGACTACACTCTTGCTGCTATCTTTGATTCAACAAAGATGAAAACTTCAGGAAGTAAGTCCACAACCATGGCCGCAGGTGTTTCAAGTGGCTTTAAGATGTTTGGTTGGGACTTTGCTTATTCTGCTTTTGCTGGAATGTTTTCTGCAGACAACGGAACATTGGATTCGGTAGATCAAAACTGGACTGAAGATTTAAGTAACGGCAAAAGGTCAGATGGCTTTGTTGTCATTTACACTATCACTCATCACTTTAAGAAAGGTTTTTCTTTCCCATAATAACAATGAGGGTTTACCCTCAAAAAATAGATGAGGGCCTACCCTCTAAGGACACGAGGGTAGGCCTTTGAAATTATCTTGGTCTTATATTGTTGGTGATATTCATGGGTGCTTCGAAGAGTACCTAAGACTCGAAGAAAAAATCATAAGACATTCAAAAAAAAATCGCGTAAGGCCTTTTATTATTTCTGTCGGTGACATTATCGATAGAGGGCCTGATTCTAAAGGTCTTATTGATCATTTTATAAAAGGGAAAAAACATGGAACTCATGAGGCGATCATGGGGAATCATGAAAGCTTTATGCTTTGTTACCTTGAATGTTTCACCAACCTCCTTCAAAAAAAAAGGTTTCCCCGTTGGCTTTCGACTTATAAGGAGCGTTTTGAATATGGTGAACGCAAGGATAAAATGTCATGGGAAGACTATTCAATGACTCTAAAGTCTCTTTGGATTGACCAGGGAGGAAGGGAAACTCTTAATAGTTATGGTCTGGATCCAGATGATGAAAGCTCTTGGAGTTTTCCAAAAGGTCATCTTAGCTTTTTATTGAACTTGAGGCCTCTTTTTGAAATAAAGAAGGCCATTATCACCCATGCCTTACCTATTAAAAAGGACCTTCTTAATACAAGGTCTTTTTTTGATTCAAGAAAAAGGGTGACTTCAGAGGTTAAAGACAGCATTTACTCGCTTCTTTGGAATAGACTTCTCGAGGGGGTTTCAAAATTTAAGGGTAAAACTTTAGTCAGCGGGCACACACCCCTACAAAAAACCACTCGACATAAAAAAGAAGGCGTTATCCAAATTGACACAGGTTGCTACGCTGGACAGAGGCTGACGGCCTGGTGTCCAGAAGCAGATAAAGTTCTTTTTGTGAGAGCAAAGAAGAGATATTTTTAGCTTACAGATTTAGAAGAACGTTTTCTTCCTCTAACTTATCAAGAATGAACCTCACTGGTGTTGCTTTATTCTTGTCTCCAGAAAATGAAGTCCCGCTATTATGGATGGCCAAGATTTCATTGTTTTCTGTGCCTAAGACTGCGGCACCACTACTTCCACCTTGAGTATCGCATTCATACTGAATTCTATTTCTGTGGTAAAAGGTTCTATTGCCTCTCCCTAAGTTTTTACAGTCTCTGGACCATTGAAGAGGTCTTTTCATAGGGTGAGAGTAGATTGTAAGCATGTCGCCTTGATTAGGAAGAGTAGACTCAGAAAGGTTAAATTGAGATCTTGGCTCATAATCAACTTCTATAATCGCGAAATCTCTGTCCATAGAGTTTTCAGCGGCAATAATTCTTTTACATCTTGAAGTTAGGTACCCTGGAAAAGTGCCTCTAACACCCCAGCTAATAGGATATCTTTTTTGGCAGGCCCGATCTTTTACAAAGTTGAACATGCTCGCCTTAAGGCAGTGACCTGCTGTGATGACGAGGCGGTTTCCAATATGAGTCACAGTACAACCAAGCTCCATTCTTCCTATTGAATCCAGGAGATCTTCTGAAATGTACTCACTGTTGAAGTCATTTATAGTTTTTGGGACGCTCACAAAGTCATTGGAGCCAATAATCGATTTCGCGTTTAAGAATTCGGGAGACTGAGATGTGGGACCACACCCTACTAGAAATATTCCTAGAACTAATAACGCGATCACTTTCATAACTACCCCTTTTGTAAGTGATTGCCTTACGGCCCTAATAATAAAGCAAAATAAATATTCTTTGGCCTCTCACTTTTTCTTACATTAAATTTCAAGGCCGTAGGGGAAGCTGTAGTTAGGCACCGATACCAAGGGAAAGGACAATATTTCTAACGGGCCGAGTCTTATTTTCACTATCTGTAATATTAAGG
This sequence comes from Bacteriovoracales bacterium, assembly GCA_028346125.1. Classification (GTDB taxonomy): domain Bacteria; phylum Bdellovibrionota; class Bacteriovoracia; order Bacteriovoracales; family Bacteriovoracaceae; genus UBA7317. Next base: position 184,869 of record JAOMEV010000001.1, read on the forward strand.
GCCTCTAATTCAACGTTATAAAGAAAGCCTATTTGATCATTAAGAGGAATGACTTCTCCTATTTTAAACCCAACTCCAAATTCTTTTTCCCCCTCTTTGGAAAAAAGCTGTCCTCTATCAAGGTGAATATATTTAAAGCTCATATGGAACATTGAGCCATCGCTTTGTTCGTAAAGCCACAGAGGAGAAAGTTGAGGCGCCTTTATCATGTCCCTTTTATTGTTTAGCTCAAAAAACTGGAAAGAATTATAATAGAGTCCACCCCTAAGGACGAGTCTCCATCCGGGTTTTATATCAGGAAACGCGTATCCAAGATAAAGGTCTGTCTTTACAAAATCGGAACGTTTGATTTCTTCAGACCATCTTTCCCATCTCACTTTTCCATAAAGTAAATCCAAATCAATATCAATGTGGTCAAAGAGAGGAATTCGATAGGAGACACCTAATGTAGTTTCATAAAAGTAATTTCTTTTTTCTTCGCTTTTAACAAATGGCATCGAAAAGCCTGAGGAAAGTCCTAAAAGCGAGTGACGATGAGAAAAAGAAATCTCTTCACTAGCAGCAAAAGTGTTTCCTAAAGAGAAAAGGGATAAAAGAAAAAAGAATTTTTTCATTAGAGACTCCTTATTAAAGGCCGAAGTTACATTGAACCTAAGTTATTTGCAAGATCTTTACTTTTATGTTTTTTTGTTTAGAAAGGAGGATTTATGAAAAAGATTTTAGCACTATTGGCCGTTGTAACTTTTCTTTATGGGGGGACAGCTTTTTCCCAAGATCGTGATCGTTACGCTTTAGAAAGAAAATTAAGAAAACTTGAGCGTCAAGTCCAGGATCTCGTAAACAGGGTAAGAGATGTAGAAGACATTAATGTGAATCTAGAAGATAGAATCATTGACCTTGAAAGAGGTGGCGGAGATAGAGGTGAGTGGATTTGTAAAATAGAAACCACCTTTAAAACTTACAGCGCTGTTGGAAGATCAAGAGCAGTCGCTGAAGAAAACGTTATTAAAAAGTGTAATAAAGATACGCTTTCTAGTAATTGCAGAAACGCAACTTGTTCTAACTAAAAATGATGACGGTCTTTTAAAGGCCGTCAAATTTTCGCGAGGTAATGTGACTTTGAAAATAGAAAGTTACAAGATTCTAGAAATGGAGGAACATTACCGCGCCCGCTACGATAAAGAAGAATCTGAATTCACCCATTGTAAACTCACACCTTCTTATGATGAAAAGTTTAAGGCCCCTTTTGTTTTAGAGTCAAAAATAAAAATGGGGCTTAAAAAAGAAGAGGTCATAAAACTCAAAAATGGTACTGAGTTAGTCATAGGAAAAATTGAACTTGTTATATTGCCAGAAAGCTCCTTACAAAAGGATGGTTTTATTGACATTGAAAATTCCGGAACGGTTTGTATCTCCAGCCTAGATTCTTACCACAATACTGAGAAAATATTTAGATTATCTTATGCCAAAAAAAATCGAGATTTAGAAGAGTTGGAAAATTAAGAAGTAATATTAAAATTAGCATTGGAGCAAGCTTGCTTAAAGTTTTAGGTACAATGCTTTAAAGTATTCTTGATCCAGCTCAGTTTGAGTTTAATACTCGTCTCTGGTAAAAAAGTTTAGGGATTAAAACTCGAAGATTAAGTTATTGATTTTAGAAATAGAGGTCTATAAATTTAGAAAATAGTTATTTAAGAGTGCTTGAGGGAAACTAGGGGCATTGAAGAAGTCAGTTTTCTAGTAAATTTTTTTCTCACCGGGCCTAGTGATGTTCAGAAAAAGTTTTCCGTTCAACCTCATCTTTATAAATAGGAATTGTACTTAAAGCAATTTTAGACTAAGCAATTTCTTTAAAAAGTACCTTAGAAAAAGCTTCATTTCCTGCTTCAAAAAAAGTTATTGACACTCTTGGGTAGTAGTGACTATTGCGCTGTCAAGTAGGCTTTTGCTCCAAGCTAACGTACTACAGTGGCTTAATTCGTAACCATCAGTATTAATGAGGTCGTAATTCCATTCTTTACATTGAAACACTTCACAATTAGAGCTACCATCGTCATTAGGGCTTCCTTGAATTAGGCATTTAGGTTCATTAGTACAGGGGTCTGTTTCAACCGCTATACAGTGACCTTCTGTATTGTAGCATTCACGAATATATTGTTCAGCTCCTGTAAAGTTAAGGCATTTTGGATTGTCCAATAAAGCTTCCGTATTCCAAGTTCGACAATCAAATACTTTGCACTCGTCACCCTCTTTAAGTAAGCAGTCTTTGGCAGGGTCAGACTTTGATAGTGAGCAAAGACCCAAACCTATTCCTTGTTCTTCTTTTTGAGTTTCCGTGGAATAGCAATCAATAATCATATTTTTATTTTTATACTTTTGCTTTCCTTTAGATGCTCCTTTTACGATCATACCAGTAATAATCAAACTTCTTTCGCTCTCGGAAAAAGACCTTAAACTACCTTTTTCAGATATCTTTTTTATTAAATGTCTTCGACTGATAGCTTTAATAATTTTCTCTTTATATTTAATAAGTTCGGGGTAGTGAGAACCAAGTTGAAAAACAGGTCTTTTTAAGTTTTTAGCTAATGGCAACTTAATTTTAATTTCATCTCCAAACTTTATGTACCAGCCTGGTATAGGGGCTCCAGGGTCGTTACCGTTACTATAATAAAAGTCCCATTTATTTTTGGTAACACCTTGTAAGAGGTCTGAAGAAGGTTCAAAAAAGTTGCCATCGTTATCTTTATGTATTGTCGCTAGTTGATACGAAATTAAGGATTGGTTAGATTCTTCGAGCTCTTTTAGAATCAAATATTTTACAAAATTACCAGCTAATAACGGATTAGTTTTTAGTAAACAAGCGCCATTTATGACATGTGCAATATTACTCTTTTCTAATCCCCTATTGCCTGGATGGTCATCAGTATTAATTTTCCCATCATCATTTATATCTGACATTAAACTACATAATTTAGAGAGGTGAGGACTATCTTCATTAATTGGAGATGAGGCAATTTTGATACCACGCTTTATTAAGCTATATTTTCTCAGCCAATCAGTTTTTTTTAATTCTTCGTAAAGGTGAGGTATTAAAATATCTCCAGCTAGAAAATTTTCATGGGCTATAGCAGTATTTATTTCTATAAGCATATTTTCAAGATAATGGGCAAAGTCTCTTGCGTTCTCACGAGGTGGATTTTTACTTATTTTGTCGATTGGTATAAGTTGTCCCCAGTTTTGAGAATCGGCTCTATTATCTTTTAGGTCAAGCCATGGCTCCATGTTAAATAAGGTGTCTATCCATCTAAACAGAAAATTATGATTAATAGGGGTTTTTATTTTTTCACGGAATTTGCAACTTTTGTTGTCACATTCGTCGCTTACTTTTATATCCAGATCTGGGGGAGTAAAATCCCTTTCAATCTTAATGTTTACTTTTTTATCAACTAATTTTAAATCTTCTGAAGATCTTTTAAGTATAACCCAAAGCCTATCTTCTTTTTCCGGAAGATCTAAATAGGTGGAAAAGGATAAGCACGTGTTTTGGAATCGCAAATAACATTCTTCTATAAGTGCATTCAATTTATCTTGTCTTTCTTCCTCACTATTGAATGTTAGATCTTCCATAATTTCATTAATTGTAGGGCGATTATCTTGATGTTTAGCATCAGGATCTTGGCATTTGAATTTAAATTCTTCGAAACTCTCTCTTTCATTATTAGGGCAAAATGTTCTTTTACTATCAAAGAAAGGAAGTTCAGAGTTCTTTAAAAGCTCTATGAGGACATTAAACTGAGGTAAAATAACATGATTTTGAAGTTCATGATATGAATTTAAACCACCGTTAGTATCATTGACAGAAGCATCTTCCCAACTTTGAGCATTGATTCTTATACCCCTTTGTGAGTCGGATGTTGCAAAATTATGTAGGTCATCAGCGCAATCTTTAAAATAAGATTCAGCACCTGCCCAAGTTAATAGCCCAGAGTATGATGTCGTGGTGTTAAAAACAAGCTTAGAGTCAGGTCGTTTTAAGAAACTGTCACAGTTTTCAATTTCTCTATCAAAACTTGAAGTTAAAATTTTTCGATTGAATAAAATATTTTGGTTTTGTTCATATAGTTTATCGTTCAAGTCATGAAGACCGTCTTTGAGCTCCTTTCTTAAGTCAACGATAGATTTAAAGATCTTTCGTTGACCCTCAAATAGTTTTGCTTGGTTGGAGATGACGATATCAAGTCCATCGAGTATTCTTTGTTGCCCTTCTAGGAGCTGGTCTAACTTTTGAATAATCAAAGGTGGATTAGGACCCCCTCCAAAAATTGAAAATATACTGTTTATGGAAGAGAATATAGCCATTGGGTTTCCAGGAGGAACTACGTTGGCCATAATTCCAGATAAAAGTGCTGAAGCGACTTGAATACCTTTTCCTATACCTTGTACTACACTTTGAGGAAGAAGCCCAAGGTTTGCTATAAGCTGATTTATTTCTAGTGCACCAGCTAAAACCTCTTGGGTTTTTTCAAACTTTTTGAGTAAGTTTTGCTGTTTTATTTGAGTTTTTGTTTTGTTAACTAATTTTGTTCTATTTAACTCACATTCCTCTTTCGCTGAACCAGTTTGTCTGCAAGGAAAAAGGTCCGCTTCTAGAGCGCTCAATCTTTCTTCTGGTGACATTTTTGAAAACATCCACTCAGTCATAAAACCTACATCGTTGGAAAGGCTATTGATGTCTTGTCTGTTTTTGTTAATTAATTTTCGGTTTTCTGAAATATGCTTAGCATTAGTTGTGATTCTACCATCCATTGTTTGTAAGTGAGCTCCGACTTTGTCGAATTGTTGTTGAACTTCTTCTCTAAATGTTTTGAAGTCGTCTAATAAAGATTTCATAGCTTGGTCTTGTCTATGAAGTGCATGGTTAATTGTTTTCAACTTTTGAGAATGTTCCTTAAGTTTTTCTCGATTCAGCTCACTTGCCTCCTGATTTCCAGTTACCTGTGTACTTATTTCTGTAAAACGATGGTTCATGTCTTCTTTTATTTCTTCTGATTGAGAAACTAAGGCCTCCGCCATTACTCTTAAAGCTGAGTTGTTAATTTCTCTTCCAACAATATCACGCACAATTTCTTGAGATTCAGGGTCCATGTCCATTGTCATTTCAGCAACCAATTGATTCCATATCTCAGTTGTAAGTTCAGGGCAATTGATTGTATTATCAGTTTCTTTTTGACAACTTTTAAGGCCTGCGATTACATCATCTCTAACTAAATCATTAACAATGCCACCTATAATAGATTCTGCTACTTCTAATTTTTTTTCTCTTGCGTGAGCAATAATGTCGTCAGCATTATCAGGGTGCAAGTAAATTTTGTAGCTAGCTTCAGCAATACCACCTGTGAGGTCGCCGAGCGTTTCACCGAGCCCGGGAACTCTTTTGAGTGCGAGGCTTGCTAATGCTTCTGTGGATTCTCCCACTAAGTGTCCAGCTACTTCTTTATTGAATTCGTTATGTTTTAAGGCCCAGGACTTTTCTGTTTCGATTTCTTTTAAGCGTCTCGTCAAGTTTTCAACTTTGTCAAGGTAGTCATCACCCCCATAAAGTCCATAGTTATATGAGCTACCTTCTTGTAGAGATGTAGTAAGTCGATTAAAGGCTTCAGGTTCTTTACAATAGCCAGCGATAGTTTGAATCGTTTGAGGTTGATAAGATATGGATTCATCTGAACTCATTAGTGTCAATTCTTCACAATAACTTTGGTTTGCATAGCTTCTATTGGTACAAATACATAACCCTAATGCTGTCATAAAAAAAATAAGTTTTATATTTTTTATAACATTTTGCATTTTTAAAACCCCTTTATCTAATTAACTAGTCAATGACAAATATTGTAATAATCACATTTTATTTTTCTAATTATCCTGTTATATCTAGGGTCGGCTTTCACCTTTTCTTTTAATGCTTTGATCGCTACATTGTAGAATACATCATTATGAAAGTTTTTCTCCATTAAGTTTTTAGCAACGACTTCAAGCTGTTTAATTTTATTCTCAATCTTCTTATTTTTTTCAGGGAAGATATCTTCTTCTAGAAAACGAACTTCAAAGCAAACTGCAATTCTACCACTGTTGTTATTCACATTGCTGTCATTCAATTGCAGAGTAATTTTTTGACTCATTATAGGTTGGTTAGGCCTACAATACTCATTTCCAGCTCCTGTTTCAAATATAGATGTGTCTTTTTTTGTAAATAAACATTGCTTATCTTTCCATTTAATAATAACAGCTCCGTGTGAATGATTACTAAGTGGATTTATTTCATTTTCTGAAATTGGTAATTTTTTCTCATTACCATCTCCATCTGAATAACTTATTCGGGGTGGAGTAAGAAGCTCTCCTTGTTCGTCATACTTATGAAGCTCTATACCTTCAGGGCCTATTAAGTATTTATTTGCTTCATTTTCATCCTCATCTTCGAGTGCTGATACAGGTGCACCAAAATTATAAAGACCGTAAACATTTTTAAGTTTCCAATAAATCATTCCTGGTTGCCTTTGGAACAATGGATTTGATCCTGACCAACCTAATATCTCTCCTTCTTCGTATCTAGTTGAAATTCTATCTACATAAAGCCATTCACATAAACCATACTTTTCAATGATATCTTTCTTAGTTTGATCTGATACAAAGAAACCTTGTCCTGATATACTTTCTAGGGGGGTTTCAGGGGGAGGTTTCCCATGTGAAGCACCAATTAACATGAATGCTTTTGTACTAGGATCATTTTCCAACTCATCAATGGTCGAATCGAAATCCCCTATAGAATTCCAGCTTCCTGCATAAGCGTATTGAGCTAAAAGAAAAATTAAAAAAAAGTACTTCCAATAATTTTGTTTATCTATGATAAATCTAAGCATAATTAGAACCTTTTAGGTAATTCAAATACCTAATTCATCCTCTAATTGTTGTAATACAGACTCTTTTAATGGGTTTAAGGCTTCCTCATTAGTAATTTGAGATTTTAATTTACCTATTTCTTCCAATATTTTTTTGTATATCAAGTCTGTTTTATTTTCCATAAACTTTAATTTTATAGATTTGTCATACCTGTAGATGTCATCACCTTGAAGATGTTGAAAACAAATTTGAACTGTACTTTGTGGGTTTGAAGTCGTGTTATTATTCGAAGTATTTTTGTCATTTATACGAACAGTTATCTCTTTTACCATTGGGAAGGTTTTTCCAATATTACAGTCTTCTTTACCAAAAACACAAGCTCCACCCTCCCATTCAAAAATTACAGCTCCATGTTTTTCATTCTTGTAATTTTCAAGGTTGTGATCTTGGTAATTTGGAAACTGTCCTTCTAAATTGCAGCCGGCTAATGTTGGTGAAGAGCAATTAGGTGATCTAGTTTTCCAATTGTTTCCGTTAACAAAAGAGTATGATACTAGTTCTGTCGCAGAACCTTCAAAAGAAAGGGTTTTGTATGAATCGCCTGACCTAAAGTATTCGCACTTTTGTTTTGATGTGTCGTTACCCCAGTAGCCAAGGGGGTTATCACTGCTATGAGATTCAGCTTCTCTATTAATATCTTCGATGCTATTTTCCCAAGTTTCGATTTGAAACGGTGTAGTGTTTGCCTGTAGCTCATTTTTTGAGGCCAGACATTTACTTAAATCTAAGTTAAGCACTTCAGAATTATTTGCCAATTCAAAGTTTAATGATTCAAAAACTAATGTATTTAAATTATTTTCTTTAACATTAAATTTCTTAAAGGCTGGTTCTAAAATCTTATTGATTTCTTGGTTTCTTAACTGAATCTGGGTGGCACATTGTGATTTTGTAGGGTTCATTTTTGAGTGGCATGAGTTGAGGTCATTTATACATTGAGTGATTTTATCCTCATAGATTTTATTATTGCCACTTACAATCTTAAATTTGTTTTCAGGAACAACCTCATATTTTTTTAATTTCTGTTCTAATTTAATTATGTAATCTTTCATCCCAGCATTTTCTTTTTTTAATTCTATATTAATTTTTTTAAAGTCATCCGCCATTTTTAGATCTTTTTCTTTAATTTCAAAAGAAGAGATTTTATTTTCAGCTTGGGTTTTTTCTTTGGTTATTAAATCTAGGGATTTTTTTAGACTATCCCTTTCTTTTTCGACGTGGTTCAATTTTTTTGAAAGGATATTTAAATCTTTATTTATTAATTTTAGGCCTTCTACTTCTACTTTAAGCTTTTCAAGGTTCGCTTTATCTTCATTAAAAGTAAAAACTATCTTGTCATACTTTAAATTACAGCTTTTATAGTTGTTGTCAGTAAGGAGCTTTTGTTCTTCACATTTTTTACTATTAATCTTTTGTAGATCAAGATTATTACTCAATTGACTTATTGATAAATTTGCTTGTTCCAGTTTTACACTAGTTTCTTTAAGCGAATTTCGGATTAGCTGGTTAGATGTTAAACATTTGTTCTTTTCTAATTCAAAATTATCAACTTTAGCGTTACAACGATTGTGTTCAGTTTGAAGAAGGTTTTTCTCTTCTGAATATTTAATTAATGAATCGTTGCATGTTGTTAGGTTGTTTTCAAAAGTAAGTTTTTCTCCACGTAATTTTGTTAAATCATTATTGCATTTTTTTATGTCCCTATTTAACTTGTCTCTTAGGATTAGACAGCTATTATTTGATATTTCGAAATTTCCTTTAACATTATTACAAGCTTCAAGTTCGTTTTTTGATTTTAAAAGATCCGTTTCCTTGGAAACTAAACTTTCATTACACTTATTGTAACTATTATCCAATGCGGCCTTTAAAGATTGACAGGAATTATATTTAGAACTTAAGTCTGCATTGTTTTTTTCAGATAAATTAAGATCTTTTTTGACTTTACCGTTCTGGTCATTGGTTGTCGTTAGAACTGCATTGCAGTTGTTAAGTTTTTTTTCTAGTTCACTCTTGTTAGATTTAGTTGTATTTAAATCTTTGTTACAAGAATTATAGTTATTTTGTGCAGTTAATTTATTCTGATTGCAGATAGAAAGCTCACTAGGGCAGGAACTGTTTGAAATTGTTCCACAAATCTTTAAGTCCTTGTTACATGTATTAAGGTTTTTCTGTATTGTAACCTTTTCATTTGTTAGATTATTATTTCTTTGACTTAAAGATTGATTTTTTTCTTCAATGTTCTTTTTGGTGCTTTCTAAAGCAGTTATGTTTGACTTGAGAGTCTTCGCCTCACTTTCTAATTTTGATTTTTCTCCAGAAAGAGAGCTTTTTACATTGTTACAATTATTCAAGTTTTTATTACAAGTAGAAACCGTTCCTAAGCTTAAACTGCACGTCCTATAATCGGAATTACATTTATTAAGATCGCTTTCTTTTGAATTCAAATCGCTATTACATTTATCTAAGTCTCCAGAGCAGGAAGCGTTTGAATTTAGCTTATCGTTACAGGAGTTTAGACTTGAACGACAATTATTTCTTTCATTAATTAGATTGTTTTTCTGTTTGTTGCAGGAGTTCTTATCAGAGTTACATTTGTTAAGTTTTTCTTTTGAATTGTCTGTTTGTTGAACGGGCTTTTTTCCTGCTCCATATGAAAGGTTAGCAACAAAAATGATTGATAGAGTAAAAACTAAAGAGAAAAAATGTAAGATAGCCTTTTTCATTTTGAATCTCCAAAGAGAATAATGATCTAAGGGGAATACTAACACAAGTCTGTGCGTAGTTTATATTTCGTATACGGGCTTGAATAATAAAATTTTATTTCATTTTTAAAAATACAGGTATTTGTAGATTTAAGCGATGTGTTTTTTTACTATAAAAATATTGAGCTCTTTTGACCTTTTCATTCAATGATAAAAAAGATTGCCATATTAATACAAAGAATTCAGAAAAAAATATTCTCGCAAAAAAAAGCCAAATAAAAAATAGTAAAATAATAAATAATTTATAAATAAAAAAAGGAGATTTATCCCTTGATTTTTTTTGAAATATCAATTGTAAAGGTTGTCCCTTCTTCTTCTTTTGTTGAGACTTCGAGATCGGCACCGATTTTTTCTAGGTTGCTTTTGACAACATCCATTCCGAATCCTCTACCTGAAATGTCGGTGACTTCTTCTTTTGTTGAAAAGTTGGGGAGGAAAATGAGGTTGATTTTTTCTTCCTCAGACATTTCGTCTAACTCATCTTGCGTGTGGGTTCCGGTTTTTATGGCCTTCCTTTCAATATTTTTTATTTTAATTCCTTGACCATCATCTTTGACTGTAACTTTTAAGCTTTCTTTTTGATACTCTTCACAGACGATTTCTATGGTTCCGACTTCTTTTTTACCTTTGTCGACTCTTTCGTCAGGGGATTCAATACCGTGGTCCATTGAGTTCCTTAAAATGTGAACAAGGGCGTCTTGGAGTTGATTGAATTGTGAAGGACCGAGGGAGCCTTCATCACCTGAGATTTTAAGCTGTATTTTTTTGTTTAGGCTGTTGGAAATATCTTCAACGAGGTTGTGGCATTTAGAGAGAGAGTATTTAACAGGGATGCCTAATAGCTTGTCAAAGGCCATATCAATTTTGGCAAATTTCTCATGGTCTGAGCTTTTGAATATATCTTTTAAATAGGTCTTTGATTCTTCGAAGTTTTTGGTCAGGACTTCTAATGTATCTGGTTTTTTAGAATGGTCCTTATTTTTAGAGATATTGAAGTAGGCCCTAAAGAGTTTAAAGAGGTCAACGTTTTTGTGGTAGTTAATCCAGGAGAATTTTTCCTCGGCGAGAGATTCTTCTATGAGTGTAAAGACACTGAACTCTTTTTTTGTGAGATAGTTGCTTTTGAAGTTTTGGACAGTGTTATCGTTTAATCTTTCAGAAAGGTTTCTTCCCAGGTCAATATAGTAATCTTTAAAGCTTTTATCTGGGAGGAATTTATGATCAATGTCTTCTTCTTCCGTAGAGTAAAGACTTGTCATTGTTGCTCTAAAGTCTATGTATGAAACTTCTTTATTAATTCCAATCTTTTTTAAGAAGATATCAAAAAGGGAAGATTTGAATGGGTACTCATTACGTAGATATTTATCTACTTGAAACGTTTCACCTTTCGTTGAATCCCACTTGGAGTGATCAAAATCAAATCTAAAGATAAGAGCAAAGTGATCCCAGATTTTTCTTAGTGAAAATTTGATTTCTCGATAGTTTGTATTGAGGTCACCTTCGACGACAATGGATTCGATTATTTTAATCATTCCGCCTAGATAATCAAAGTGATGTCTTTTAAAAACACTTTTAAGGTTATTAATATTTGGTGACATAAATGTTTTACCAACTTTCTCCTTATGAATAAGGGTCTTTGTTTCATAATAGGTAAGAGTAATCATTTCAACCCAGATATTTTTGTCTGAAAGTGAGAAAGTCTTTTTTGGAAGGGATTTTGAAGAGCAAAACAATCGCGTTTGTTCCTCTCGGATTTTTTGTACTGGGATTATAAAATGGTTTGTAATATATGTTTCTTCCAATTCCTTTTTTTGAGCTCTTTCATTCGTGGCCGTTTCTATAAATTCGATAATTTTTTCTGAAGAACTTGTGATGGTCTCTTCGTTAAGGATTTTAGCTA
>JAOMEV010000010.1 GCA_028346125.1 Bacteriovoracales bacterium
GATGAAAATAATATTTTGATTGAAGGCAAAAGTTTTGAAAAAGATGAACTTAAGTTTGAATTGGCCGACCGAAATACATCTGCTCTCTCTAAAGAGTCCTCTTTTATACAAACTGTTAACACATGGGAGTCTTTCTTTGATCCAAAATTGGATCTTAATTCATCTCCACCAACCCTTACTGGGTTGAGTGATGACCAATGCAAAACAATTTTAGAGGCACTGGGCTTTGGGATTCAGGAATATGCTCAAAAATGTGGCCTTAAAAATTTTATTGTTGCTCTGTCTGGCGGTATGGACTCAGCACTTGTCCTCACTCTCATGAAACTTTTTTTAAAAAAAGGGCAAAAGTTAGAGGCCCTCTATATGCCTGGGTTTTATTCTGCGCATTTGAGTTATGAACTTTCCTACAAATTATGCAAAAATCTAAATATTCCTATGTTTCAGTTTCCTATAAAATTTATCCATAGTACGATCAGAAACTCTTTTCGAGAGTCTTTTCAAGAAGAACTTGGAGGATTGGCCGATGAAAATATTCAAAGTCGTTTAAGAGGAAGCTTTCTTTACACAAGATCTAACCAAAAAAATGCCATGGTCCTCAATACTTCTAACAAATCAGAACTGGCCGTCGGCTATTCAACCCTCTATGGTGACAGCGTTGGTGCTATTAGCCCTCTTGGTGATCTCTATAAAAGTGAAGTCTTTGCTTTGGCCAATTATATAAATAGAACATACAACAACATTATTCCAGAGCAAATAATTACAAGACCTCCTTCAGCTGAACTAAGGGAGGAACAAGAAGACTCGCAAAGTCTTCCACCCTATGAAAGGCTTGACGCTATTTTAGAAGGTTTTCTTAGTTATAGAATGTCTCAAAAGGATCTCATTAAATGCGGACATGATAGTAAAGAAGTCAGCAAAGTTTTTAACCTTTACCAAAAATCGGAGTTCAAAAGGTTTCAATTTTGTCCTATAATCAAACTCAAGGCCAAAAGTTTTGGATTTGGATATAGAATTCCACTATCCAGCAAAAAATAAATTAACCTTTGACTTCCCAAAAAGCTTCCGCATTCGAAAGGAGAGAATCATGCCCCAGTCAAAAGAGATGAAAAATATTCTGGACTCTTGGAAAAAGTTAAAAAAAAACCTTTATAAATCCGTCAGAGAAAACAAGCTCCAAGAGGCCCAAAAACAAGTCAGCAGATTTATCACAGACTCCCAAACAAATATCAATAAAAAAGTTGATAAGGACGTTGACTCCATAAAAAAGAAATTTGTGAAAGAAAAAAACCACATTGAAAAGATCCTTGACACGGCACTAAAAAAAGAAGTTAAAAAAGTTACTGATTTTATAAATGAGCAGAAAAAAGAACTCGATAACCTTCAAAAATCAATTCAAAAGTTTGCGAAAAAAACTAAAAAGAAGAAAAAGAAAGTTACCAAGAAAAAAGTAGCAAAGAAAAAAACAACAAAGAAAAAAGTAACAAAAAAAAAGGTTTCCAAAAAAAGTACAGCTAAGAAAGCAACCAAAAAATAAGTTAACCGCTTAATTTAATCTCTTCAATAAATGGTCTCCAATTCCCCTGCCAAACGTTCAAGGACGCTTCACGGGGGGTATTGGTTTTCGTCTGCACGTCGATAAGAACATAGGTTAAATTTGCCGTACTAGTGTGAAGGGCCGCATCGATAGAAGGAATCATATTCCAAGTTCCCGTATTGAAATAATACTTTCCTTCTGGAAACCTCCGCCATTCTGCCAAATGAGTATGCCCCATAACTACTGTGTGCACCTCTTTATTTTTTCTTAGGATTGCCTTGGCCTTTGATTCATAGCGGGGATAAATGGTGACTTGCTGTAAAATAGTAAGACTCGTTTTAAAATTTCTTAGATGTTTAGTATAAGTATCAAAATTTGTCCTTATGAAATATTTCATTACGATAAGGAGCATCTTCAGAAAAAAAGCAAAATCATGAATTAAGGTCCACTTTATATAAGAGGACATAGGTCTAACTTTATCTATAAAAGGTCTTTCTTTTTTCAATTGAGGGAGAACGGAAATACAAAAAAGACTTCCCCAAGGAAGATTCAAAATTTTTCTTCCATTGGGACCTTCCATAAAAGTTTTATCAGGTGCAACAGTATTTATCACCTCAAAACGGTGACCATGCTCAATATGGACCCCATGAATATTGATATCATAACAAAAGTCAATATTTTCATTCCCAACTAATTCTTTAAATCTTTTCTGGGCCTTTGAAAACCCCATTCCAATATCATGATTTCCCACGACATAAGTTAACTTTTTGTTAGGAGATGAGAGAAAGGCCTTAAGAGAGTCAAAAAACCCTTTATGACCTCGCCAAATTGATTCCAAGGCAGTTATAGTCGATTCTGCATCAACGATATGACTAAAAGTTCCTTCAATATCAATTTGGATGAGATTTAAAATATCTCCATTAAGAACAAGATGAATATTATTCCAATAGTTTTTTCCAGAGCTGTAATATTGGGTGAACTCCATAAAGCGATCGTCTTCGAAGAAGTCTTCGAGAATATTGACTTGACCATTTTTAAGAAACTTCCCCTTTCCCAAGTGAAAGTCACTAACAACCAAAATAATCATTTTTTAACGCCGTTCTAAAATTTCCAAGGCCATCTTCACCTGTCCTCTTCCAGAGGATTTTGCTAGGTACATCATCTGGTCAGCTAATGCCAAAATATCGTGCCTGCTCTTTCCATTATCGGGAAAAATCGCAATTCCTATAGAGACAGTAATCTTGAATAGCTCCCCCGTTTCATCTATTTTAAATTCTCTATTCTTGACTGTTTTAAGTATCCTTTCTCCAATCACACAGGCCATTTTTTTATCAACACCTGGAATAATGAGAACAAATTCATCTCCCCCATAGCGGTACAAATGATCCTGTTTCCGCAAAACTCCCTTGAGAACGTTGCCTAGATCGGCCAATATCTGAGTCCCTACCAAATGCCCATGTCCATCGTTCACATTTTTGAAATGATCAATATCTATAAATAAAACCGCAAATTTATCCCCAAAAGAGTAATAGCGTTCAATCCATTTATCTAAATCGTTATTAAGCTTTCTTTGATTAAAAAGTCCCGTTACATCATCGACATTGATCAAAGTATTTTGCTCAACAATCTTTTCAATTTTTTGAACTTTTAAAAAAAACTTATTTAGAGATTGAGAAAATAGCTCTAGAAAAGACCAGGAAATATTATTTCCCTTCAAAAATTCCCCGAAGCCGAGATATATCTGATGATCATCTTCCGCTAGAAAAAAACAATAGAAATTTTTATCAATAATCCATTTGTTCTCATCAAAATCTTCGACCTCAACCATGCCCATGAAATCTGAAAGGTCTTTAGAGAAAACTAAACTTTTATTATAAATTCTCCTCAAATAAAAGCTTCTATCATTGATAACCTTTCTTCTTTTAGAGAGAGAACAAACTGAAAGTGGGGAGGAGTTTAAATACTTCTGGAGAAAAACATCGGTTTTTTTATAAAGCTCTGTAATCCCTTTTTCCATTTGAAGACCTGAAAGAAGGTTTATAAAATTTTTATAAAAGTTCTCCTTTTCCAAAACCTACAACCTTTTTGCTCAATATCAAAAATCATCGCTCCCTATTTTTGACTTAGATAAAGAATCATCCTCGTCTTGAAATTTATCCAGGGAGTTTGCCAACGTGCTCATAATTTGGGCAAGTTTTTTCTCTAGCTTCTTTGTTTGCGTCTTTGATTTTTTTTCTGATGATTCCAAGCTTTCCATATTAAATTCTAAGGAATCAATTTTTCTTTTAAGGTCTAAAATCTTTTCATCTCTAGTCTTCAGCTGAGAAGCTGAATCCATCGAAATCAGCTCTAATTTGCTTTCTAACTCTTGCTCTCTTCTTCTTACTTGAGAAAAGTTGACTCTAAACTTTTGATTTACTTCTTCAAGTTCCGCTTTATAGTGTTTGGCCTTTTCTTCTATTATAGATTTTTGCCTATTTCCAAGAGATAAAGAAGTTTTTGTTTCTTCCAATTCCTTGTAATGTCTTTGTTTTAAGACTTCAAGCTCTATTTTTAACTCTTCTATCTCTGCTTTCTGACTCAGATTTTTTTGTTGAAACACTGCTTTATCTACTTCCAACTTATCTATGCTCTCAAGAAGATCCTCCCTCTCAAGTCGCAACTCCCTCACAGTCGCTTTAAACCTTAAAAGCTCATCATCAGGAAAATCAGAGAAACTTTCCCCTTTTGGCAACGGAGTTATATCCTGAGTTGGTTCGGACTGAGGTAACTCCTCCAAATCATCTAACTCTTCAAGTTCTCCACTCAAGGTTTCCTCAAGCATAGGATCAGTCGTCTCTCCCAATTCATCATCTTCCTCAAGCTTATCATCCTCCTGAACTAATCCTTGTTCGGCAGGAAACTCGGAATCATCACCCTCTGGGAAGGCCATATCCTCTTCATCTGGGTATTTCTCGCTTTCTTCCATCCCACCAAACTCTAAAACTCCGTCCTCATCTGGTTCCTCTAAATTTTGAGAATCCTCAGAAAGATCCACTTCATCGTTACTTTCAACATGGAGCGCCTCAATTTCTTCATCATCGTGAGCTTCAAGTGCAATTTCACTATTACCCTCGGAAAGCTCTTCCTCATGATCTTTTTCATCTTCCAAGGTCCCCTCCTGCTCATCTGAGTCTAAGCTTAATTCATCAGGCCCATCTTCAACTATAGTTGAAAACTTTAACCCTTCTTCAGGCGTAGTTTCCGTATTTTCATCTTCAACCAATGCTAATTTTGGGCCAGTTTCTTCAATTTCCTCTTCTATTTCTGGCGGTAATTCATCGTCCTCGGGTTCCTCATCTATTTCTGGAGGTAATTCATCTTCTATTTCTGGCGGTAGTTCATCTTCCTGAGGTTCCTCATCTACTTCTAGCGGTAGTTCGTCGTTTGGAGATTCCTCTTCTATTTCTGGCGGTAATTCATCTTCCTGAGCTTCCTCATCTACTTCTAGCGGTAGTTCGTCCTTAAGAGGTTCATCTTCCTCAATAGGAGGAATTGAAATTTCTTCTTCAACCTTTTCCTCTTGGGCCTTTTCTTTAAAAACATAATCGAACTTCTCTTGGATTTGATCATTTAATTTAGATTCAAAGGGCTGCTTTTCCTCCTCCACTTCTTCTTGGTCAGCAGTGCCTTCTTTTCGGCTAGGGGCACTCAAAGGCGCAGATGTCTGATGAATCTCTTCATAATAATGAGAAAAGTCCTCTATAAGATCCAGTATATCCTGAGCCCCAAGGGGTTTTTTTAAATAACCATCTGCCGCTTCCTCGGAGATCTGGTGTTTTTTAAAATCTATTGCAGAGAAATGTCCCGAACAAACAATTCTTTTAACAGAAGAGGATGATAGATAATCAGAGTTCAATTGAACTCCCAGCCCCTCCACATCATCAATATCGATAATTAAGAAGGTTAACTCATCACCCAAAATGAAGCTTTTAATCTCTTCAATAGAAGCAGACATCAAAAGCTTTCCCTGGGGAACTTGGTCTTCCAAATCCTCCAGATGGGCCTCATTACCAAAGATTACTATCCTCATGATAAAAGCCTTTATTTTTTTATCATAACAAATGACTAAAAAAGTTCAATCTTAAGGAAAAACATCCGTGTCAAATTAAACCAATCTGTTGATAAATAGATTTAAATTATACTAGAATGGACGGTAAAAGGCTCAGCTTTTTTGCTGTCTCATATCAATTGCTGCGAACGCTACGCATAGGGTTACTACTTTTATGAAACTTATCAAAAATTTAAAATATCTTTTCTTTTGCCTTATTCTTGTTAGCACTGCAGGTAAAGCTTTTGGATCGCTCACCCCTAACCGAAAGGACTCCGGACAACCAAAAATATTTCCTTCGGCCCTCATGTATTTAGATGACTATTTTTCTCACCACATCCTTGTAGCAGAGAAATCGACTCATCAACTACACCTCTTTAAAAATAAAGGAACTTACCCACAACATGTAAAAACATTTCAAATGGCCACAGGAAAAAGTGCAGGCGATAAGTTGCTGCAGGGTGATCATAAAACTCCTGAGGGAATTTATCGTTTCACAAGCTTCCTCACCCATGAAGATCTCATTAAGAGACATGGCAAAGCTGGAGAAATCTACGGGGTCGGTGCCTTTGTAATGAATTACCCAAATCCCATTGACAGCCGTCTTTCAAAAACAGGGGGTGGAATCTGGCTCCACTCCACAAATGACGAGACAAGAATCGAGAAAGGGCTTGATTCAAGAGGTTGTGTCGTTGCTGCCAATAATGACCTTAAAGAGATTTCCACCTTTATAGAGCTTGAAAAAACTCCTATTATCATAGTGCAAGATATGCACCTTCTTAAAGAAAGAACTTGGATGACAAGTAGAAACTCAATTAAGGCCACAATCCAAAATTGGCTAAGCTCATGGAAGGCAGAGGATTATAAAAATTATATCTCTCACTACCACCCGAATAAATACTTCGATCGTTACAGAGGCGGCTTCAAAAGTTTCAAAAATTATAAAAGGTCTGTTTTTGCAAACGCAGGGAAGCCCCAAATAGAAATATCAAACCTTTCTATCCTTCGCTCAAAAGGCTACGCTGTAGTCACTTTCAAACAATCCTATCTCTCAAAAAAAATTAAGGATATTGGAAAAAAGATACTTTATCTCGAACAAGACGATCAATATAGATGGAAGATTGTTAATGAACAGTGGGGGAAATTGCTTCCAGAAAATTCCTCAGAGACATCATTTAAACCTTCTATGAGATTTTTTGCTCGTCACAAAACAGAAAAAAAGAATAAACTATGAGTAAAAACAAGGCTCAAACGCCCACTAAGCTTTCCTTTATTCTCTATGAAAACGAGACCGCGCCCAAATATTTTGAGATTTCAAAGCGCTATCTTCAAGCGCTAATATTTGGCCTTCCTCTTGTCTCCCTTATAAGCATTGCCGTTGTTATTTCAGTACTGCTTTACTTTAAAAACCTTAAAACCAACGCACAAAATAGAGAACCTAAAATTATAGAAAGCCTTAGAAAGGAAAATCAAAAGTTAAAAAAGCAAAAAGAAAAATACATAAGCCAAAATAAAAACCTTCAAACAAAACTTTTAACAAACGATACCTTTTCACTTAATAGTTTGGCCCTTTTCAAGCAAATATCTGGTCAAATGGACCAAACTGATCAAACTGATCTTGTTGTGGAAAGCCCTACTCTTGTAAAAAAAGGGGAGCAAAAAGTTGCTCTTAATTTCAATCTTGCAAACCTTACAAAGAATAAAGAAAAAATTTCTGGATACATTTTTGTTCTTTTAAAAGAACAAGGCACCTTACGATATTATCCCTCAAATAGTATTCCTGAAGATAAGATGCAAATTCATTTCAATAAGGGGGAATATTTTGCAACATCTCGATTTAGACCTGTAGAAGCTTCTTTTTTCCATGGAAAAGCCACTGAAAAACTGACCTTTAAAATTATTGTCTTTTCTAATACGGGTGATCTTATTCTTAAAAAGACAATTTCCAAAAAGTTGCAAAATTAGCTCGAAAAAAGGAACTAAGTATGGCCGATTATATTAACCTTCAAGAGCAAGATTTTTCTTTCTTTGGTAAAGGATCACGCCTCAAAGGAAGCTTTAACCTGAGTGGATCGACTCACATTTCATCTTTTATTGAAGGTGAGATTGTTATGGAGAATGAAGCAGATCTCCTCATAGAAAAGAATGGCACGATTAAGGGCAAAGTCTGGTGTCATAATATAGAAATTTATGGAGCTTATGAAGGTGTTGTGAAGGCCTCTGGAAAAGTAACACTATTCCCTTCGGCCCACGTAAAAGGTAGAGTTGAAGCAAAAGAGCTCAGGATTTATCCCGGCGCAATCCTTAATATCGATGGACACACGGATACTCACGAAGAAGCCGCCTCGTCTTTATAAAAATTCCTTATAAGAAAAAACTCTCAGGTTTTTAGAAATTTTTTGCAATGTTTTTTCAAGAGACTTATGTCCTAAAATTAAGACTGTTTGCTTTTGCCAATCAAAAATATTTTTAGCGGAAAGAGCAATGTCCCTTTCATTAATTTTTGATATCTTTTCAGTAAAACGATAGAATTCGGAATAATCTTTTCCAACATGGTCTAAAAATACCATTTGGGAAATAAAAGAAGTCACTTTTTCAAACTGAAAGGGATGGCTTCCAATTAAAAAGTTCTTTGTTGTTTGATACTGTTCTTTTGAAAAACTCTTATTCATCATCATTCCAAGTGAGGATCTAATGACTTTAATCATTTCTAGTACTTTTTCATTTCGAGTTGAGCTGATAATACCACTTCGTCCATAATACTTTTGTCCGGCCGCAAAAGCTCCAATTGAATAAGTTAATCCTCGCTTAATCCTCACTTCTCTATTTAAAATGGATGTAAAGCCCCCACCCAAGATACTAGACATAAAGTTGAGAACCTCATTATTTCCCTGAATTTCCGAAAAATTAAGATAGCGGCCCAAACGAATCTGGGCCTGATTGGCCTTAGGCACTGTCACAAGAATAAACTCTGGTTTTTTGGAATTGAATTTTTTTCCTGAGTAAACAACCTTTCTTTTATAATCCTGCTTCCCACTCCACCCACAATTCTTAACAATAATATCCTTAATAGAGAGAATCTCTTTTGGACCGCTAATGTAAATTCTTTTCTTCACCTTAGAATTGAAATAATGTAATTTTTTCTTAAGTCCTTCTCGACTTATATCATCCAAGTCCTTCAGCTTTCCACCCGTGGGATAAGCAAATGGTGTTCCCTTCATAGAGGCCTCTCTAAAAGCACGACTGGCCAAAGAGGATGGGTCAGATATAAGGGACTGAAAACCTAACCTTGCCATTTTAATCGACCTTTTCAACTCTTCTTCTGGAAAACTGGCCTCTTTAAAAATATGACACATGAAAGTTATTGTCTCTTTCATGTCCTTGAGAAGACCTGCAAAGTTATAAGAGGAGTATTCATGAAAAACACTAGGACCGCCAGAAAATCCCCAAAACTCGAACTGCTCAGCGATTTCCTTGTAGCTATGTTTTGAAGTTCCACGCCCCAAAAGAGAAAACATTTTCTCTGTTTCTCCTTTAACATTTTCATCACTTAGAGATCCATCCCCAAAATAAACGGTCATGTCATAGAGAGGTAGCCTATTATCCTCAAGCCAAACAACTTCAATTCCTTCCCAATTCAATTTTTTTACATCTTTTAAAACACCAATGGTCTTTGCCTGTAGAGGGGTAAAAAAGAAAAAAAGAAAAAGGGTGCAACAAAAATATCTTTTTATTTTATTTTTCATCTTTAATTCCTCCTGAGTGTTGGTCCCAGATTGAAAGAAACATAAATTGATCCTTCTTGAAGACCTCTCGACAGGCCTTTTTTATTTCTTCTGAAGTTATTGAATTATAAGCGTCCCATTCTTTTTTATAATAGTTGTAATCACCGTGATAAAATTCAAAGTTTCCTAAAAACCTTGCTGCACCAGCATTACTTCTTAAGCCGCCCAAATAACTCATAAAATACTGATTTTTCGTTTTTCGAAGGGCCCTTTCTGTAATGGCCTCATCACAAATAACATCCATTCTTTTAAGAAGAGTCTGCTTTATCTTTTCAGGATGCTCTCTTTTTAAACTATGTCCAATCATGTAGAAAACACCATTCTTTTTTAAAGTGTAATGCCCAACAGAAATCGAGGCCAACATAGGATCTTTGTTAATAACATAGAGCCCTGATAGATATGAGCTTGCCCCATCTCCGACGACAGAAGAAAGTAAATCAACCACGTACGATTTTCTTGTCCCTAAAGGTTCCCCTTTAGTCACTAACATAAATAAAGGCGTCGGTGATTGTCCTTTGAGGTGAATATCACGGTTATACCTACCTTGGTGGCGGTAAAGTTTAGGATCATCCATTCTTTTTTTGATCTCCACCATTTCAGTAGAAGCTCTTAAAGGTCCATATTTGGCCTTAATTTCGTCCATTGTTTTTTTTGTATCGACGTCACCAACAATAACTAATACAGCGTTGTTGGGAGCATAAAACTTTTTAAAGTAATTATAAATTTGGTCCCTTGTGACATTTTTAATATCTTCAATTTCCCCGATGACTGAGCCTCCATAAGGAGTTTTTTCAAAAACTGCTTGCATCATGGTTAGAAAAAGTCTTCCCATAGGTCTATTTTCATAACGCTGCTTTCTTTCTTCCAAAACTACCTGTCTTTCGCTTTCAAAAGTTTGAGGAATCAAAAGAAGGTTAACCATACGGTCAGCTTCCATATCGATAATAGTGTTAAGGGCCTCCTTGGGCATATTTTCATGATAAACAGTGCTATCAAAAGTCGTGTAAGCATTGCTAAAACCGCCACTTCCTTCAATGAGGCCATCAAATCTTCCCGGCCCGTACTTTTTGGCCCCTTTAAACATAAGGTGCTCAAGATAATGGCTGGCCCCCGTTATTCCTTTTTCTTCATGCCTTCCTCCAACATCGTAAAAGGTGTAATAGGAAAAAATGGGGAGGCGCTTGTTTTCCATAATGAGAACAGTCAATCCATTCGGTAGGACTTCTTTATGGACCTTTAAGTTGAGAGAAAGCTCTCTTTTTTCAGTTGTTGCACAAGACACAATAGTTATAAGAAGAAAAAAAAGGCTTATTTTTTTGACCATCTTGAAAAACCTCATTAAAAAAATTAGGTAGTATTCATCTTTGTTTAACAGCGAAAACAACAATGACCAATAAAATTCTTATCTTAGGTTCAGGAACAAGTACTGGTATCCCTATTCCCGGTTGCTACTGTGAGGTCTGCCAATCAGCAAACCCGAAAAACAAAAGATTAAGAACTAGTATTATACTAAAATTTAAGAATGACGATAAAAAAGGTCATCCTGAAAAAACCCTCCTCGTTGATACAACGCCTGATTTAAGGCAAGGACTCCTGAATCATAAAATAAATAAAGTGGACGCTACCATTATAACCCATACTCATGCCGACCATCTTCATGGAATAGATGACTTACGCCCCCTCTGTTTTGGGCCTCCGGCGAGAACAATTCCTGTTTATATTCACTCTAAGGATAAAAAAGATTTGATTCAAAGGTTCCCTTATATTTTTGACAACTCTCAACAAAAACCTCAAATTGGCGGGGGCATTCCCCTCTTAGATTTAAAAACTGTGGACACAAATGGCCCCCTCTCACTTCTCGGAAGGCCCTTTGACTTTTTTCTCCTTCCTCACGGCCATGGACAAACACTAGGATTTTGTCAGGGTAAATTTGCTTACTTAATAGATTGCCATGATATTCCCCAACAAGTTCTCGAGTTTTTAAAAAAACGAAAACTTGATTTTCTCATTATGGATTGCGTTTGTCTTAAACCTCACAAAACCCATCTCAATGTAGAAAAGGCCTTTTCTTTTATTAAGGAGATCTCCCCTAAAAGAGCGGGACTTATCCATATGGGACATGAAATTGACCACGATGTCCTCCAAAAAATGGCAGAAAACTCTTTTGATTTTCCCGTCTTTCCCCTTTCCGATAGCATGGTGTTGGAGTACTGCGACGAATAAATTAACTCCATCAAGAGAAAAATATATCTTTTTCCTTTAAATTATGAAAAAAAATAGTCTATATTCGTTCTCTTGAAAATTTCTAAGATCCAAAGAAGCATCGGAGAAGCAAAATGAAGATTGGAGTTCCTAAGGAAATAAAAAATAATGAAAACAGAGTTGGCCTTGTACCTTCCGGTGTCCGCCAACTTGTGATGGATGGCCACCAACTCTATATTGAAAAGACTGCCGGTGAAGGTATTGGCCTTACTGACTCTCTTTATGTTGAAGCTGGAGCGACAATTCTAAATAGCTTAGAAGAAGTCTATGAAGCTGCTGATATGATCATAAAGGTAAAGGAACCCCAGCCAAGAGAAGTGGCGCTTCTTAAACCTCGCCATATTCTCTACACCTATTTACACTTGGCAGCTGATAAGACACTCACTGAGACACTCATGCAATCTGGGGCCACTTCCATCGCCTACGAGACAATACAAGACCCTGATGGTTCCCTCCCCCTTCTTCTCCCTATGTCTGAAGTAGCGGGTAGAATGGCCACACAAATTGGGGCCCAGTACCTTCAACTGGACCGAGGTGGAAAGGGTGTCCTTTTAGGCGGTGTTCCCGGAGTAAGAAGAGCAAAAGTTACAGTTATAGGCTGTGGAGTTGCCGGAACAAACTCTATAAAAATGGCCATGGGAATGGGTGCTGATGTGACCGCCATTGATCTTTCAGTCAAAAGAATGGCAGAACTTGATGACCTTTTTAGCACTAAAATTACAACCCTTTTTTCCAATATAGACAATATTGAAAAGGCAGTCATGGAATCAGACCTCGTTATTGGCGCGGTTTTAATTCCTGGAGCGAAAGCACCAAAACTCGTCTCAAGAGAAATGATCTCGAGAATGGGCAAAGGATCTGTTGTGATTGATATTGCTGTCGATCAGGGTGGATGTATTGAGACCTGCCGACCAACAACACACGAAGAGCCAACCTTTGTTGTTGATGGAGTAACTCACTACTGTGTAGCGAATATGCCAGGCGCTGTGGCCCAAACCTCCACATATGCTTTAACAAACGTTACTCTAAGATATGCTCAAATGATTGCTAAACTTGGGGTCGAAGAAGCTTGTCAAAAAAGTGAGCCCCTTAAACTTGGACTTAACATCTACAAGGGTGACTTAGTTTACAGTCAAATTGCTAAGGACCTTGATCTTCAACATACTGAATTAAAAATATAAAGGAAGGCTTCGCCTTCCTTTTTTAATTTCCAGTATTAAGAAAACTCTCGAGATCTTTAAGAAAAACACTCACCTTGGTGACATGCTCTCCATCAATTTTGTCATGAGTCTGACAGTTAGTTCCGTCATGTCGACAATAGTTCAATGTTTTGCAAAAACCTACTCCGGGAACGTATTGGCCGATAGAATCTGGTTTTCCTCTAACTAAAATCCCCTCAACTTCTCCCGTAAGCTCGTTAAAAACGGCCGACCCCGAGTTCCCTTCGAAACTGTCTAAGTTGGCAGAAAACCAGGTTTCACTGTTATTTCTTAAAACCTGGGCATTGTGAGAAATTTTTGCAGGAAGGCCCCAAGGGTACCCAACAAGAACCAAAGGCTCATCAACCTGAACTTGCCCTTCTTTTCTTAAAACTAAAGGTTTTCTTCCATTAACCTTACGGTCAAGTTGGATAATAGCATAATCGGTTTTTTTATCACTCCAAGGCTCAAACTTAACCGAGAGTACCTGCTTACACCCATAAACATTCTCTTCAGGAAATAAAATCCCAAAAGGATCCTTGGGGTCACTAATTTTATAATCAAAAACCCAGTAAAAATTTTCACAGGAATTCTGCATACGACTCGAGGCACAATGTCCGGCCGTCACAATTATGTCGTCTCCGACCAAAAAACCCGAACAATGTGACAAGTGGGGCTGATCAGAAAACTTTTCTTTCTCACATAAATTAAGTGATTTTTTTAACGTTTTTACGCTCTTAGAAATAGAGAAAAAGGATGACCCCTCCTCTTTAAAAAGCCTTTCTTTTTTAATCATGGCCACTGTTGATCTTGCCATTTCATTATAAATAGGAAGAGGAGAATTCATGAGGTCAAATCGATTATCCTCACCGTAAATAATTTTTTCCACGGCCTGAGCGTTGAAAAGCGTGATTCCAAAAACAAGAAATGATACCAAAATATTTTTCATTAAATCTCCTTTAAGCAAAGCACACCCTATACAATAGAGCTTTTCTTTACAAAGGTTTAAGTCTCACATTTCCTTTCATTACGCAAAGCAATTAACTCAATTGTGGAGTCTTTACCTAAATCCAAAAAATTTCAGGATATGCTAAAATATACTTAAGGAGGCCCAAACTATGACAGGTAAAAAAATGATTGACATGATTCTTTTAGGTCTCAACCTCTTGGCCACCCTAGCGGCACTTGGTGTAATGCTTTACACAGTCATCCTTTTTGAAAGGCCTACACCAAACCCAGATGCCGAAAAAAATGAGCTTCTCTCAAGCAACAAGACCTATAGACCCATCAGTAGCTTCAAAATGAAGAGAATTATTATTAATATCCCTTCAACAACGACAAGGCTCAGGTTTTTAGAAGTTAAGGCCGTTTTAGTCCCGTTTAAAGACGACCAAATGGCAGAAATTGAAAAAAATAAGCATATCGTACGGGATACTTTCTTAGATATTGCTGGAGAAATGACTCCCGAAGAGCTTAATAGTATTACTGGAAAAATTATTTTAGAGGATCGAATAAAAAAGCGCCTTAACAAAAGCCTAGGCGCTCGAACAGTCCAAGAAATGTACTTTCAAAAATATGTTGTTCAATAATTATTGATCTAAACCTTCACGATCATTATTGGCAACGGACTCAATGACTGCTTTTTTTTCAATTTGCTCAGTATAAACAAGTCTGTTTGTTTCATCAGGCAGATCCGTCATATATTTTTCAACTTCTTCCGCTGTCACTTTACCTTCGGCGATAAGTTTATCTCTCAAACGAACGTCCATTAACTTTTCTTTTAGAGCTTGAGCTATTCTCATTCTTTAGAATCCTTTTTTTGATTTATGGCAAAATTCTTAGCATTCTTTCTAGTCATTGACAAGTAACGCGAGGCATATTTATTGCCAATATTTTGGTCCATTTTCGTTGTCATCATCATCGAAGTTCTTCACAAGCCTTAAATTGCCCTTTCCTTTCCTCTTTTTAGCCTTTTGGGGGTCTCTAGTAAAATAAGCTCGCCATTTTTTAAAGCGGGGAGAAGAAAGCCAAACCATGTGAAAGTAACCACAGGCCATAGCGCCCAAATGACCAAACGCTTCATAAGAATTCCTGAAAATCCCATAAAAAAAGAAAAGACCGATAATTAAAGAGCAAAAATGCTTCGCCTTCATCGGAAATATAAACATAAAGGTAAAAACTTGATTAGGGTAAAGAATAGCGTAGGCCAATAGGAGAAAGCTCGTCATTCCTGTCAAACCCATAAGAGGACTTACGAGAGCTGCTGGACCCAACATCATAGAAAGAACCCAAGTCAGCATCAAATAAAAAATTCCCCCTCCAAAAACAACAAATGCGAGAAACTTTCCATAACGATTAGTCCCCCACATAGACTCTAAATCACTGCCCACAAACCATAAAAGCAGGCACTCGAAAAGAATTTCAAAAACCCCTCGCGATAAAAATGGATAGGTGATTAATTCATAAATATGACCTGAGAAAAAGTTCGCAGGAGTAAGCGGGATGTACTGCAAAATAGGTGCAAAACTCGTCATCATCAAGATGTTTTGTAGGAAAAAAACCACTACAGCCGTAATGATGATAATTTTGTTTAAATAGGTCAATTTCGGTACGTGAACACCATGGCCCTGTTGCATAAACCCTCCTATCCCCTAGATTTCCCCCATTTTCTGCGAAATTTCAACTAGAACACCCCCAGTAGACTTGGGATGTATAAAATTTACCTTGCAGGAATGGGCCCCAATGGCCGGTTCTTCATAGAGGAGACGAAAACCCTTTTCTTTAAGCTCTTTACATTTTGCCTCAATATCCGGGACTTTAAAACAAAGATGGTGAATTCCTGGCCCCTTTTTCTCCAAAAACTTTGAGATTGGCCCCCCCTCTCCATGGGCCCCTAAAAGTTCTAACTGGGCGTTTTCATCGACCTGGGCAAACGCCGTTTTAACGCCCTGAGATTCAATAATTTCCCTTTCTTCCTGAAACTTAACTCCCATGGCCTCATAGGTTTCTACGGCCTTTTCTAAATCGTCCACGGCAATCGCGACATGGTCTAAAAGACAATCTTTTCCAAGCATATTTACTCTCCAAATCGATTTTTTCTTTTATAGTAACACTTTTTTGTCAGGATTGGGGTCAGATCATTTTGACTATTTTAAAGAGATATAAAACTTCGGAAAGGGGAACTAGCTGGAAAGAGAAAGTTTGCCCTTTTTCATCAACGAGCTTTTTTTCGAGGACTTCCCTTGTTTTCTTCAATTCCTGTAGATGGCCATCTAAATCAAAAGAGGGTCCCTTTGGATTTAGGCGGGAAAGAGGTTTCCCTATATCTGAAACCCGCAAAGGGTAGAACTCCAAGGCCGTTTCATTAAAGGTCTTCAAAGTGCCCTCACCATCCAAAATAATGAGAGAATCAGGGGCTCTATCAAAAAAGACTTTCCAATGTTTAACTTGATCTTTTAATCTCTTAACTTCATTTTTTAATGTCTTAACTTCATTATTTAATGTCATAGTTTTTGTTTTTAAATATGAACCTTCTTGTTCAAGTAAATTTTTTTCTCCCAAAGAATGTTCGCGAGAAGAAAGAAGGATTTGCATGCTATTTCTCAGATCTTTACGTTCCTCTTCTACAATAGATAGTTTTCCTTCGCTCTCTCTTAAAGATCTTTTCAAAAGTTCAATTTCCGATTTTTCAACTTTGGAAATGGGTTTTTTCCGGGACTTTTTAACAAAGTCAAAATGAACAAAAAGACCCCAAAAATTCTCTGATTTCAAAAAATGGCCGACTAAAACCAGTCCATGTTCCTTCACTTCAAACTGAGAGCTCGTTTCCTTTCCACTAGATTCTTTAAAAACGGTCTCTAAGGGTAATTTCAGCTCCTCCGAGATTAAACCAAAAGCGTTTTGAGAAAAGGCCCCGACAGGAACCTTAATAAATTCCTTGGCCCTTCCAAAAGTATAGAGAAGATGCCCTAAATGGTTTAAAAAAATACCATCAGGTAACATCCCTTTGAGAAGAAGCTCTGAATATTGTTTTGTTAGAAATCTCGAATCCGTCGTTTCATATTCATTAACTCGCTTTGATAGGGACCGAGAGAAGAGTTTCTCTTTAACATATTTTTCTTGTTTTTCTTGTTTTTGTTCTTTTCCTTTTTGATGAAGCTGATGATTTGAATTCAATTGGTTAAGATTAGGAAACTCAAACCTATCTGATTGACCTAAAAAAAGGAGACCTCCCTCTTTGAGCCCTTCATGAAAACCTGCAATGACCCTTTTATTCTCCTCTGGTTTTAGATAAATAAGTAGGTTTCTACAGGAAATAAAATCCAAATTAAAAAAGGGAGCATGTTCAACAACATTATGAGGAGAAAAAACAACCATATCTTTAATCAGAGGACTGATTTGGTATTGATTTTCCTGCTTTTCAAAAAACCTTCGCTTTCTTTCTGACGAAATCGTTTCCACGAAACGAGAATGGAAAAGACCACTTTCCGCCAAGGCCAAATTTTCAAGGTTAATATCTGTAGCAAATATCTTCACCCGTTTTTGGGCCATTTGAAGCTTTTCACATTCTTCCCTAACTATAATGGCCAAAGAATAGGCCTCTTCTCCAGTTGCGCAACCGGCAACCCAAACGCGAAACTCTTGTCCATGAGGATGTTCTTTTAAAAGTTCACGAAGCTCTTTTTGCGCAAAATCAAAAGAACTTGTATCGCGAAAAAAAGCTGTTGAAGCAATGTAGAAATAGTGAAGAAGTTCTTCTATATTGTCAGGGATATCCTTTAATATTTGTAAAAGGTCATTATTGTTTTTGATTTTTTTATCAATTTTAAATTGTTCAAAACGATTTTTTATGGCGCCATCATTGTAGGTAGAAAAATCAAGGCCCCTTTTTTCCTTAATGAACTTCAAAATATCTTCTAATTGGATTTCTTTACTCATTTTCGTGCCAAACAATTGTTTCTTTTTTATAATTAAAAAAAACACTTTAAAGGTGGGAAACTATTGAACTATCCCTATTTTATCTATTTTAGTAAAGATTTAGAGCCAAATAAAGAATGGGAAATCTTTTTTTCACAAAAAGGGTACATTTTTGCCAATTGCAATTCGTTGGATGAAATTAAAAACCTGTTTGAAAAATCGCCCAAAAATATAGTCGGAATTCTTTTTAATCTTCATTTAGAAAATACAGTTCTTCAACAGGCCTTTTCCTACTTAGAATCAACCTCTCATAATCCTGAAGTTTTTGCACTTCTTAATACCCAAAGTGTCCAAGAAAAAAAGCAGGCCTTCGAGTGGGGTATTACAGATTACTTCCCTCCCACAATAGAGTCAGAAGAACTTTTGACACGAATAGAATACCTCATGAGTAGAGAAAGACTCCAATCGGATTTATTAAAAGACATCAAAGCTTCATTAACTCTCATTGATGATTCTCCCAATATTCTAGATTCTTTAACGTCTGCCTTTCAAGACATTGGTTTTAAAAAAGTTTTCAGTTTTTTATCAGGAGAAGAGGCACTCAAGGCCTCAGAAATGACAGATATTTATGTAGTCGATGTCGTCATGGGCAATAAATCGGGTATTGAAGTCATATCCCTATTACGTCAAAAGGCCCCAGAGGCACTTATCTTTTGCATGAGTTCCGTCAAAAACCCCGACCTTGCCAAAAAGGCGATTCAAAATGGTGCCAACGATTTCTTTTCAAAACCTCTTTACCCTTTGGATATCGCCTATAAAATTGTTAAGGAATTAGAAAATAAAAAGTAGAACCTTTCCCTTTATTATTTTTGGCCCAAATTTTTCCTCCATGAATATGAAAAATTCTTCTTGCAAGGGGAAGACCAAGGCCTATACCTGACAAGTCTTTTTTGGACCTTTTCCCATAAAACATTGTGAAAATTTCCTCTTCATGCGATAAACCTGGGCCATTATCTTTGATATAAAAAAAATCTCCTTCTTTACCCAGTTCAATTTGGGGACTTTCAATATTTTTAGAAAACTTCCAAGAATTTTCAATCAAGGCCGTAAGGGCCCTTTTCAAAAGAGAGGTATCTCCTTTGACGGTTAAGGAATCTTGAACTTTAAAATTAAAAGCTCCTCTTTTTTGCAAGTTTTGAAAAATATCTGTTGCCATCAAACTAAGGTTGATAGTTTCTTTTTTAATCTCTGTCTCCAAAAGAGAAGACATCTCTCCCAAAGACTCAAACATCTCTTCCATTATTTGAAACTGAAAATGAATGTTGGGATCGGTCGCCCCTTTTTTTTCCAAAATGGCCTTGAGTTCTCTCAATTCCCCTTTGAGATCGTGGGAAACAGAATAAACAAATGACTTTAATTCAGTTTCTAAAAGTTTCTTGCTTTGGGATTCATTCATTAGGACCTTTCCTCTCTTTGTGCCCTTAAAAGTTGACCCATTAAAAGATTAAAGTCATTTGTTTTTTTAAAGAATTTGATAAACCCGCTTTCTTTACATTTTTCCAATATTTCAGGAGTGTCTGAATTGCTAATTGCGTAAAATTGTCCTTCAGGATAATCTTTTCTCATTTCTAAAATTAAATCAAGGCCTGATTCTGAACCTAAAAAGAGATCTATAAGAAAAATATCAAAAGGTTCTTTACCTATTTTCCAATCGTTTAAAGAATGAAAAACCTTCCAGTTTTTCCCAAGCTCCCTTGTATCTAAAAAGTTTAAAAAGTTTTCACTTTCTATTTTTGAATCATCAAAAAGAGCAACTCTAAGGGGCTTATAAAAATCTATATTTCCCTTGTAAGTCACTAAGTAGTTCAAAATATTTACCCATTCTACTTTTTTTGATAGATCAAAATTTTCCCGCCCTCCCCAAATGAAGGCCTTTTTCCTCTCTCGAGAAGATTTGTCATGAAGAATAAAAAAAAGAAGATTCCCCGCTAAAGAGGGTACAAAACTTTCAAGTAGTGCCTCACCCCAGTTAAAATGGATCAGGAAACAAAGAATATCTCTTGTATCAACTTTTTCTAACTCTTCTTTAGTTGAGCAAGGGCAAAGAGAAATATTTTCCTCTTTAAGGATACTTTTTAAAGCTTGAAGTTCTGGAATATCAATGCCTAAGTAAACAACCTTTTTATTTGAATCAAAAAAATGTCTCTTTGGCATATATGGCCTTCATTAAAAAAGAATTAGCTGGCCGTTACCTTTTTGAGGATCCTTTCCACCTCTAATAAGGTTTATAAGGTATTTTTTCTTAATTTCCAAAGTATCTGACACTCTTCCCTTGCTACTTCCTTGAACAATGACGTCTGCCCAAAAGATTCCTGGAAGAAGTTCTTGAATAATCCCTGACTCTTCAAACCAAGATGACATTGAAAGCACTCGACTCCCTAGGAATTTATTTTTTATTTGAAAAGAATTTAAAATATTCATGAGATCGTCATCTAAAAAGGCCGTAAAAGTATCTGATTTCAAAAAAACAATTCTAGCTTCAGAATATTTTTCAATATCTTCGTCAAAAGGATAAGTAATGGAATCATTTTCAATAATAGAATTATCCTTCAAAATAATATCGGGTATAAATATCCTATTTTTACTAGAGGACACGCCTGAATTATTAATAATTATTTGATGCTCTTCCCATATTCCCGCGAGGAGGGCCCCGAGGTAAGTGAAAAGATCTGTCATTTCAAGAGATATTCGATCCCCTTTAGTCAGGCCATATTCCCTAAATATTTTTACCCAGCGTCTAATTTCTAGCCAAAGAGATTTTGCTGGAATAACCTCTTCTTTTTCAGAAACAATGAGAGGACAGTCTCTCTCTTTCACAGAATCATAAATAAGATCTTTCCATTCCATAATAACCTCTATTTTAAAAGAACAAGAAGATATTCGTTGGAACATCCTTTTTCCTTAAGCATCCTCAATTTAACTTTGGTAGGTTGTAAATTATAGGTAAAGACGTAGTCTAAGATATCGTCTAAATTATCCTCTTCAACAAAGCGATTATAAACAAGAAAATTATTTGTACATGGAGCAACGTCTACATAAAAGTTTCTTTTTAAAACTTGATCTGATGTGAGTCCTGCCAAATCAGATTCATATTTGTTGTAGAAATTACAAATGTGATCATCAGAACTACTTCTAACAATTCCAAATGGTAGAGCTTCCAAAGTACTCTCGTCAGAGTTTTCCAGTTCACTTAATTTAACTGTCTCAAAGTCCATTGCCATCTCCTTAAAAAATTAACTTTCTAAATTATAAATTGTGTTAAACTCTGTTAATATATGGAAAAAAATTCGGCAGACCTCCTTCAATTTCTATACCTTACTCCTTTAGGAATTATTAAAACTAATAACGCAGGAGAAATATTATTATCAAACCCTCTCGCTTGCAGTTATCTGTTGACTATTGATAGTTCGAAGCCTCAGGAGAATTTATATGATATATTTGAGGGTCAGGCGAAACATCTTATAAAAAAGGTCACCCATTCAACTATAAATGAAGGGGTCATTTATGAAAATACGAGAGCTTCCTTCTCCCCAAAAAAATCAAAAATAACCCTTCACTATAACTTTTCAGTAAGGAAGGTGAAGCAAGATGCCTATATGTGGATCATTCAAGATATCACGGAACTGGTTAGACTCGAGGAACAAGAAAAAAAAAGTATTCAAGAACAAGCTATTAGGCAGGGTAAAATAGAAATGCTCGAGGGTATTTTACATGACGTAGGAAATGCACATACCTCCCTAAGCCTGGGCTTGGAAAATATTAAAAGCTCTTTTTCAAAAGAAGAGGCACGTGGCGTCAAAAATCTCGTGGATCTTTTCATAAAAAACAGGGCCAATATTGAAACAGTCTTTCAGGAAAAAACGGAACCTCTTTTCAATTTTTTGGAAGATTTAAAAAATTCTTTTACCTCTAGAGAAAACTTTATTAATGATAAGGCCAATAATCTTATTTTTGTTCTTAAAGGAATTGAAAGTATATTAAAAATCCATAAGGTCGGTAGCAAAAAAGCTGTCCTTTCATCAAATATAGTCTCTTTGATAAATGACTGCCTTATTCTTACAAAAAATAGACAAGATCAGCAAAATATTCAAATAGACCTTGAGTATCCTGAATCTTTTCCAACTCTTCATTTTGATAGAACAAAAATACTTCAAGTTTTTTTAAATATTTTAAATAATGCCTACGATTCTCTTTTCTCTGTTAAAAAAGAAAAAAAGTTTATCAAAATAAAAGCAGAAATTTTTGAAAATGAAATTTCACTTATTTTTGAAGACAATGGAATTGGTTTTCCCACTGATAATCCTCCCAACTTGTTAGAAAAGAACAAAAGTCAAAAAGATGGTCATATGGGTTATGGACTTTATCATTGTCAAAAAATCATTGATACTCACGATGGACAACTCTCCATAAAAAGCTCTGGACGAGAAAAGGGTGCGACTGTAGAAATAAAGCTTCCAATCAAAAAGGAAGAAAAGTGATTTCTCAAAATAATAAAATCTTAATTGTCGATGATGAAACTGAAATAACAAAGTCCTTGGGAGAAGTTCTCTCTTCGTCATCACAAACGACCAGTTCACTCAATAGGTCTTCAAATATACTTTTCGATAAAAAAGAACATGAAGAAAATTTTTTTTCACTTAGCTTTGCTAATTCAGGTTCAAAGGCCATTGAAATAATTAAAAAGTCTATTGAAGAAAAAGACCCTTTCGCAGTCCTTTTTATTGATATTAGAATGCCAAATATGGATGGTGTACAGGCCGCTTTAAAAATAAGAGAAGTTGATCCTTTTATTGAAATTAATTTTATGACGGCCTTTTCAGATTATTCTGTAAAGGATTTAAATAATATAATCGGAGAGAATATTTCCTATTTAACAAAACCCTTCTCTGGAGAAGATGCCCTTCAAATGACAAAAAAATCTCTCTACGAATGGAATAGTAAGAAGACAATGTTGGATATGGGGGAAGATTTGACTCATCTCCAATCACAAATATCTAACGTTGATGACTTTAAAGAGGCCCTTTGGAAAACATACCAAAAATATATGCTTCCCTCAAGCCTTGCTGTTTTACAAACGAAAGAGGGTCAAGAACCTAAACTCATTTTTTCAAATGGTGAAGATCTCTTTTCTCAGTTTAAAACCAAATTATCCTCAGTTAAACTCGATAGGATGCTTCAAATAGATCATTGGCTCTATATACCTCTTGGAGAAATTGCTCTTTTAGCAGACTTTGAAAAAAAAATTCTAAACAGTAGCGAAACATTCTTCCTTCAGTTTTTATCAAATTATTCGAAAAACCTTATCAAAGAAATTTATCTTAAAAATGAGCTTGAAGTGAAAGAGAGACTTTCCAAATTAGGAGAAGGTATTAGTTTCGTTACTCACGATATTAAGGCGACACTCAACACCCTAACCAGTGCTTCGCAAAAGGCTAGAGACTCCATTGATCAAAAAAATACTGTTTTAGAGATGTTGGCCCTTATTAACCAAACTTGTCAGGACTTTGAATCTTTTCTCAGTCAAATTCAAGAAACGGTAAAGTCAGTACCTCTTAAAAAAGTTTCCATAAACGTTGCAGATCTTTTTAATGAATTAAAGGAACAATATACAATATCTTCGTCAGTTCCCATAGAGTTTAAGAAGGTCCAGGGCACCATAAAAGCTGATCACCTCAACCTTAAAAGGGCCCTCATTAATATTATTAATAATGCAGTTAATTCTATAGAATCAAATTCTGCCTCTATTACCGTGGACTTTAAGGAAAAAGAAGGTAAATCTCACTTTTTTATCAAAGACAATGGTCCTGGAATTGAACCTTCTCTTCAAAAGGATCTCTTCGGCCCTTTTGCCAAGTTCAAAAAAACACAAGGTATAGGTATTGGCTGCTCTATTTCCTATGATATTATAAAAAGGCATGAAGGCCATATAGAGTTAAAGTCCAAAAAAGGTGAAACAGAGGTTAAGGTGATACTTCCTTAAAAATGATCACCGAAGTTGATTTAAGTTTTTAGGGGGCTCAATCGCCGTATTACATCTATTTGGATCAATAGGATCAAAGGCCGGTATAGCATAAGGAGTTGGGGGGACACACATACCATCTCTACATTCAGCAAAAGTGGGCACATTATAGCAACGTAAACCGCACTCCTGTTTTCCGGTAACACTAATTCCTGTTTTGACAACTAGACACTTTCGAAGATCTACTTTCTGACACCATTCCTGGGCCACACAGGTTTGGCCTGCACTCTTTGAGCAAAGCACTTTGTATTTTTCCGTAAAATTGTTAACGTGAGGTGCGCATACTTTGGTAGAGCCACTACAACAAAGACTTGAACATTGAAAGTCTGAGCCACAAGATTCCCCCACATTTAAATTTCCCTGATCTTTAACATCTTCACGACATTGGGTGACAATTCTTTTTGACCAACACCTTTTGTTAAAGCAACACTCATCATTTTTACAGTCTCTGCTATTGGTACAAGTTTTTAGTGACTCATACAACACTTCCCTTCCCGCATAATCAACAAGGCTAGGTCTTATCACTTGTAACTTCAAAGAGCGGTTAGGGTTTTTTAGAATTTTTTGCTCAACTCCTGTTATGGGGTCAAGAGAAATAAGCTCTATAGTCGAAGTAACATTGCAAGAAGAAAGCCCTTCATTTGTATAAGAATCGTGTTTACTTACACGAAGGTTGCAACCATCCATGAGATCTGTACTTCCACTTGCCGTCATTGTTTTTGTGGACCTTGTGGCCGTTCCTATCGTTGTCGAGCTAAGGCCTATATATTGGGTGGCCTTTTTCAAATCCATTTTCCCTGCTCTTGGAAAAAGAAAGGAACGGTAACCATAGGAAGGATCAGAAGAATCGGCCAAAGATTTTTGAAATATTCCCTTCGCAGTATCACCACTACTTGAAATAAGTGAAAAAACTGCATCTTCAGTGATTTCCCAATTAAGGTAGTTAAAAGTTCGAAAAGGTCCACCATAGTTATGGGTTGTATTATCTTTCATCGTTACAGTTTCACTGCCTTGGAGTGGATCATTTGTAGGGCTTACTGATGAATTAAGAACGAGGTTTAGATCATCCATGCCAGCGCTGTCAGGCAGGCACCTTTTGGCATCATAAGCATAATCTTCAATATAAGTGCTTCCCGAGTGATCTATTTGTGGAATGGTTGGAGTTGAGGTGTAGTAAGCATCACCACTTTGATCTGATAATAGAGAATCTGAGACCTTAGCATAAGCATAAAGGCATGTGTCTGAAGAGGCATCGCACTTACCTGTTGTTCCTCCAGAATCTTCAAAAGTGGGGTCATGTTCAAGATAAAGCCCTCGACAATAAAGACCTGTACTTTTGGGATCAGAAACAAGCGTGCTATCATCTAAAACTTCTGTCCCATCAGAGTCACTATCATAATTTGTATAGTCAAAGAGATCATACATAAGCCTTATTCTATTAAAAGGCTGATTTGTCATATCCAAAATAAGGACTTCTATATCTGTCTGTGGAGTGATACCTGGCGCCCTCCCAACAGTTGCAGGAACATCGATAGGTTCATATTCTCGGCCAAAATTAAACCGAACTCGAATAAGTCTCTCTGATAAACCGGAGATGTTGATTCCTGAAATATAAAGGAGACCTGCTAAATTTTTTGGAACTGTTATTTTTGTTTTATAAGTTCCTTCAAAAGGGTCGACGAAGTGCCTTAAATCCGACCTCCCATAGATAAAACCATCGGGGATAGGACTTCCGCCCTCAATATTTCCATCAGTTGGTGCAGATGTTGGAGTACTCTCCTCAACCTTGGACGTCTCTTCCTGATTCATTTTGGCCAATCTTTGAGAACGTAGCCCCTCCTGATCTATACAAGAAATAAAAAGTAATAATGAAAATATATAAATTAAATTTATTTTTCTATCCATAGTTTAGCTCAAGCACTCTTTCCTTTTCGCTCTTCAAAAACGATCGTCTCCTTTCCCGAATAGTTTAGCATTAATTTGAAAAACTCTTGGTTTATAGAGGCCTTTCTTTAACAAAAAAGCATTTACTTTCAATATGTTACGATTTTTTTTATGTTCCCTAGAATAAACTCATCTATTCCTTATTCGCCCATAAATATCGACGATAGTAAAAAAAAGGTCTGTTAGAATAATCTTATGGAGAGGAAAATGCTTAAAGACCATATTGTTTTTTTTGATGGAGTTTGTAACCTCTGCAATCATTCCGTTGATTTCGTTATAAAAAGAGATAATAAAAACATTTTTCTTTTTTCCTCCCTTCAATCCCAAAACGCACAAGACACCTTGAAGGACCATCACTATCCTCAAGAAAAAATTGAAAATATTTCTAA
The DNA here is from genome assembly GCA_028346125.1 of Bacteriovoracales bacterium. Classification (GTDB taxonomy): domain Bacteria; phylum Bdellovibrionota; class Bacteriovoracia; order Bacteriovoracales; family Bacteriovoracaceae; genus UBA7317. Next base: position 26,200 of record JAOMEV010000010.1, read on the forward strand.
TATTGTTTATTTAAGAAAAGGCAAAATTGAAATTAAATCAACAGCTGCACTTCTCATTTGCTGGGACCTTGGTGGGCTTCTCTCACTAGTGCCTATTTTTCTTATCATTCCAACTTTTATAAGAGACTTTTTTTACGACATCATTGCCAACTACCGCTACAAATGGTTTGGAAAAAAAGATTCTTGCCGGTTACCCACAAAAGAGGAAGAAAAAAAGTTTTTAACCTAAAAGGCCTCAAAAGTTCCCTCTTCTTTATTTTTCCTAACGTTGGGGACATCAAAGATTCTATTGTGAAATGAAATATAAACCCCTGGCCTTATTATCTTGGCGGCCAAAAGGGCCTCAGTCACATTTTGGGAGGCATCAGAGTCCAAAAACCCAAGAGGTTTCATTGCCCCTGTAAAAATAAGGGGGACCTCAATATTTTTTATTTTTTCCTGGCAATAACTCGCACTTAAGGCCATTGAATCAGTTCCATGGAGAACAACTATTGGGTTTTTTGACTCCATTTCCTTTTTAACCATTAAAAGTAAAAAGTCCCTGTCATCCTCATTCATATTAAGGGAGTCCTTACAAAGAATAGGAACAATATTAAGCCTCGTATAAGGAAGTCTTAAGCGGGAAAGTAAAATATTTTTGATGATTGATTCTCTATTATCTAAAATTCCATCTTGCTCATCATATGTCTTTTCTATTGTGCCACCAGTCGTTAAAATACTGACATCCACTACCTTATTTTCGCCCAAAACAACACCTCGCAGTATAAATTCACCTAAAACAGAAAAAAAATATCCAAAATTGACCTTAAAGTCCATGCTTCAACCCTTGACTTGAAGAAAAATTACATCATCTTATTAAGTGAAAATTTAATATTAATGACCAAAATATAAGGAGCCCTCAATGAGCGACAAAAAAGGAACGATAAAGGTTCAAACCGGAGATATTCTCCCTATTATCAAAAAATGGCTTTATTCAGAGCATGACATCTTCATAAGAGAGCTTGTGGCCAACTCAACAGATGCCGTTACAAAAAGAGGAACTCTTGCCAGAACCAAAAACCAGGAAATTCCTACTGGAAAAATTCAAATTAACGTAAACAAGGAAAATAACTATATAACCATTCAAGATAATGGTCTGGGAATGACTGAAGAAGAAGTTGAAAAATACATTGCCCAACTTGCTTTTTCTGGGGCCCAAGAATTTGTTCAAAAGCTTGAGGAAAATGGTGACACCAAAAACGATATTATTGGAAAATTTGGCCTTGGTTTTTATTCCGTCTTCATGGTTTCTGACAATGTTGTTGTCGAATCCTTATCAATGGAAGAAGGCTCTAAAGCAGTTAAATGGACTTGTGAAGGTGACTCTGAGTACACTTTTTCTGAATCTGACCTCAAAGAAGTCGGGACAAAAATTACCCTTCATATTAACAAAGACGGTGAAGAGTTTCTAAGCCCTTTTAAACTCAAATCAACTCTTAAAAAGCACTGTGATTTTATGCCTTATGAAATCAGTGTTTTTGATGAAAATGAAAAGCCAGAAACTAAAAAAGACGATGATGGAAAAGAAGTTATTGAACAACCGAAAGCTGAAGTCATCAACGAAACAAACCCACTTTGGAAAAGAGATCCAAAAGAGATTACAGAAGATCAATATAAAGAGTTTTACAGAAAACTTTATCCTATGGACGGAGACCCTCTTTTTTGGATTCATTTAAAAATTGATCATCCCTTTACTTTGGACGGAATCCTTTACTTTCCAAAAATTAACCCAAATAAGAATTTCAATGAATCCCATATTAAACTCTACTCTAAGCAGGTTTTTGTTTCAGATAACGTAAAAAATATCATCCCTGATTTTCTTTCTCTTCTTAAAGGGACCATTGATTCAACAGACATCCCACTTAACGTTTCAAGATCTTCTCTCCAGGGTGATCCAAATATTAGAAAGATTTCTAATTACATCGTTAAAAAAGTTGCCGATGCTCTTAAGATTCTCTTTACGAAAGACCGACCAAAAATGGAAAGTATTTGGGAAGACATCGGACTTTTCGTTAAGTATGGTGTCATTTCTGATCCTAAATTTGACGACCTCATGAGAGATAAGGTCATCTTTAAAAACTCAGAAAAGAAATATATTACACTTCCTGAGTATACTGATTCAATTCCAGAAACTTATAAAGAAAAAATGAAAGATATGGTTCTTTATTTTGAAACTGGTGCTTCAGATCCATCTCTTCAAAAACAACTGCTTTCTGAAGGGATTCATGCCATTGAAACTGACAATCACATTGACCCTCATTTCATGCAACATGTAGAAGCACAGAAAAAGGGTGATAACGAGTACAAGTTTTCTTCCGTTGATGCTCAGGTAGGTGAAATTCTAGAAACTGAATCTGCTTCCCCTGAGGACATAAAGGTAAAAGATCTCTTTGAAAAAGTTCTTGGCCTTACTCCTAAAAAAGAGGAGAACGAAGAAAATAAAGAAGCTCCCATGAATGATTTCATGAAAGACTCCATGGAAGTTGAAGTCAAAAAGATCAAAAACTCGAGCAGTCCGGCCTATTTCAAAATAGATGAACAAATGAAAAGATTTAGTAAAATGGCAAGTTCTATGGGACAAAACCAATCTTTTCCAGTCAAGAAGACACTTGTTATTAATCCTAAAAACGCCCTGATTCAAAATGCCCTTAAAATTCATGAAAAAGGAAATAACGAATCTATCGTTGATATGATCTGCCACCATGTCGAAGACTTGGCAACAATCTCTTCTGAAGGCCTAAAAAACGAAGATAAAGAAAAATTCGTTGAAAGGTCACAAAATTTGATTAAAGAACTTACAAACTTTGCACTCTAAAAAAAATGGCCTCCTTAAAGGAGGCCTTTTTTTTACATCCTCTCGCAAGACTTCACAACACAGTAATTATAAAACCTTTCACAGTTTCTTAAAGCGCTTTCTTTGGCCTCACTCAGAGAAAAAGACCTTCCACCTCTCACAGGCTTTGTATTCCATCCCTCTTCAGCTTCAGCCATACACACATATTGCCCACCAGGATAAGGGTCTCTGCCACCTCTATAATCTTGACCTAGCGACCTCAAAACTCTTCTGATTGTTCTAAGAGACTCTTCAATATCGTAGGAGATTCGCCCTCTTCTAAAGCTTCTTTCAAGCCTCCTAAACCTACCCTCCGTTTGATCAAACTCTCGATCACAATAACGGTCATATCTGCCCCGGTCACCGGATTCACAATTATAAAGTCTCGTGGCCGAATTTTTAAAGCTTCTGGCCGCTTCTCTGACCTCATAGGAATAATAGGATCGTGAAACATCTCTGTCCAGCTGTCTCGCTTGTCTTACCAATCTGGCAGAAAGAGATCCTCTCCCCAGAAAGCTTTCTTCTGACTTATTCAGCGCCTCACCGATGGCCAGCTGATTGAGGAGTATTAGGGAAAAAAATCCAATTAAAAAATTCTTTTTCATTTTTAGTCCTTTGAGTAAGGGTTGTTAAAACTAATTTCTCAAATTGAGAAAACCATCATAAACCTTTGAAATGCAAATTTCACACCAATAATTTATATTTGGCCATTCATGCTAAGTCATTAATATTAAAAAACTGTTGATTAACGAGTGGTTTCTTTTTGCTCAAACTGGTCTCAAAGTGAATCTGGACGACTCTGGGGATGAATTTCTTTCCCAAAAAAGTAGCTTATTTAAAATTTTGTTATAGTGACCATATAGTCGGTCATAACCAGAAAGGATATTTAATATGCCTAGAGTCTTAGTTTTGGATCCAGAAAGGGAAAACCTCGAGTATTTTCAAAATCTTTTTAGAAAGTCAAAAGCAGAATGTATCATTACAACTAACGTTGAACAGGCGCTTGAATACTTTTGGAAATGGCCAGCAGACATAGCCATCGTTAATTTTTATACGCCCAAAAGTGATGGTATTTCCATTATTGAAGAGTTCAAAAAAATAAAAGAGAATGTCAGATCTATCCTCATTCTCAAAAGGAATACATCTGATCACCTTTTGAATATGGTCCAGTCAATAGGTATTAATCACATACTCAACTCTCCTCTTCAAGACGAGGATGTAAAACCTATTCTGCACCAGGAATCGCTCCTTCTTGGAGGGGAAAACCAAACTGTTCCTTACGATAAATGGTGGTTAAGACACCCCAGAATCAAGTTGAACAAAATGAAAATTCCCGTGCAAGTTACTAACTCCTCATTAGAAAGCTTTCCTGAGGTTCCCACTTTTGAAGGTGTCGTTTTGGACATTTCAGAATATGGGATGGCCCTAAAACTTCCAAGTGCTTTTGCTCGGTTTCTTACCCGAAATGAAGTCCTTCATGTTGAATTTGACTATTTGAGAGTTCCTGTCGCCAAGAAAGTCACAGGAGTTATTGTAAACTCCACAATGATTCAAGGTAATCAAAGGGAGAAACCTTTTCACAGAGTTGGACTCAAACTCATAGAAAGACTTCCAGTAAAGCGAGTCACGAAACATCTCTGTCTAGGCCAAGACCTTTAGAGACTCGGTCCCATTTCCATTGAGATTAAAATAAGAATCAGCAGGAGAACCAAATCCCTTCTCATAAAAATACCATCCATGTATTTCTTTTCTTCTATTTTTTCATTCTTTTTGAATTTGTGGAAGGCTAAAATTAAACCAGTTTGTCTTTAGAGTCTTTAGAAAGTACAACTTCACCTTTTTCAATTTTGACCCTAATAAGAGATAGGATTTTTTCTTGGGCCTCCTGAACGTTCTTCAAAGGTTGTGGTGGTCCATTGAGAACTTCTTCAACATCCTCTTTCATTCTTTTTGAAATATTTGACAGGAAGTGTTGTTTTAAATCATCATCTTCAGTTCTTAAGGCAAGTCCAAGATCCTTCATATCAATTTCACGCGTAAGGTCCTGAATCATCTTTACAGTTAACAGAACCAGGTCTTCCATTGAAACCATATTCTTTTTTAAGATTTCTATAATATTGGGATCTTTTCGACCAAGCTCTTCAAACAAACGCTGCCGGCTTACTGGGTCCAAGCTCGCTAAGAGTTTAGCCGCTCCCTTTACTCCTCCATTAAAAGGCATGGGGCCTCCTAGTAATAGGGGTTTTCTTTTGAGAGGTAATTTGTAACATAATCATTGACCCCATCTTCAAGAGAACTAAACTTAAATCCTGGCAAAAAGGTTTCAAACTTGCCCATATCCGCTTCAGTAAAATACTGGTACTGACCTTTAATACTTTTTGGCATGTCTATAAACCTAACCTTCTCCTCTCTACCCATAGAGGAAAAAACGGCCCTCACCAAATCAAGAAAGCTTCTCGCTTGACCGGTTCCTAAATTATACACTCCGCAATATTTTAAATCACCCTTTTTCCACATCAAGATCATGGCCTTGGCGACATCTTTAACATAAATAAAGTCCCTTAGCTGCTCACCATCATTAAAAGGTTTTTTATAAGACTTAAAAAGTCCTACTTGACCCTTTTCATTTATTTGTCCAAAGGCCTTATGAACGAGGCTTCGCATTTCACCTTTGTGATATTCATTGGGCCCATAGACATTAAAAAATTTAAGACCGCACCAAAAAGGAGGTACTTCTTTTTGCTCTAAGACCCAAAGGTCAAAAACTTGCTTAGAGTCTCCGTAGGGATTAAGTGGTCTAAAGCGCTCAATTATTGCATGATCATCAGAATATCCTTCCTCACCATCACCATAAGTCGCCGCTGAACTTGCGTAGATAAGAGGAACATTAAGATCTGAGGCCATTTGGAAAATTTTTTGTGAATATTCAATATTATTCTTTCTTAAGTAGTCTTCATCTCTTTCAGTTGTGGAAGAGCATGCTCCCATATGAAAGATTACCGTAATTCTCGAACGGAAACTTTTCTCAGCTTCAAAAAAATCGTCTGCATCAACATACTCGCATCGACAATTTGAAAGGTTAGAGTTCCTTCCCGCTCTGTCAACGACCAAAATATCCTCGTGTCCTTGCTCAAAAAGCTCTCGAACTAAAACACTCCCAATAAAACCCGAACCACCAGTTACAACAATCACAATAAATCCTTTTTCTCATCAAGAATGCTGTCTTGATAAATAGGGGTGAACAATAAAGGCCACGGCCCAGATACCAAACTCAAATAACAAAATCATAGGAAGCCATAGGCCCATCATAGTCAAAATATCTGGAGGGGTTAAGCAGGCCGAAAGCACAGCGAAGGCCACATAGATATAGCGTCTCATTTTTCTAAGAGATTGCTTAGTCACCACTCCCATAAAACCTAGAATAAGCATGATATTAGGAAGTTGGAATAAAAAACCCAATAGGACCAAAACTTTAGAAGATAAGACGAGGTAATCCCTTAGGCCTATCGTGGCCTGCACTTCAGAAACCCCAAAATTTAAAAGAGTTTGAAAGGTAAAAGGGAAAACCAAAAAGTAACCAAACAGAACCCCTAAAATAAAAAGAATGAAACCAACTAAAATAAAAGGTCTGACGACCTTAACCTCATAAATGTAAAGGCCTGGCCTAATAAATCTCCAGAGCTCAAAAAACCAAAGAGGAGAAGATATAATCATGGAAGACCAAAAGGCCACTTGAACTTGTGAAATAACCTTATCCAAAATTCCTAAATAAACAATTTTATCGCTAACAATTTGAAATGCCCCGGCCCTTGCGGAGAGGGCATCTCTAAGAGGATGCAAAAGAAATTCAGATATTGTGGCCCCAAACACATATGTTACAACGAAGGTTACCACTAAAATAACCGCCATCCTTATAAGGGTTGTCCGCAATTCTTCCAAATGTTCTGTAAAACTCATTTCTTTCAAAAGGGGTCCCTCTTTCTCTTTTTATCCTAGTACATAAAATTTTTAAGGAGCTTTTTCAAAATGTCGATAAAAGTATATATAACTTGACCAATCTTTTGTAAAAGAGACGTGAACAAAAATGGTACGGTAATTATGAAAAAGAACTTCAATAAATTTTATTTTATTTTGATCTTTGTCGCCTTTAATGTGTACTCGAAAGGAACAAGGGAATATAGAAGCATCCTCCAGTGTTTAGGTATGGAGGAAATGGCCCTTCACAAAAAAAAAATACAAGGTCCTGTCTATAAACTTAACCAGACTCTTATCAGCGAGGTGGCAAGTGGAAACCTTATGCAGGTAAAAAGAGAGATTATTGAAAATATTTGCTTTGCAAAAGACTTTTCTCCCTCAGTTAACTTTCTTAAAAGCCTTCTTATTAAAGAAAAAAAGATTTATAATTTTGATAAGGAAAATGTGAAAATTTATAGGCTCCAACTTGCTGCAACGGATGCGTTGCAACAGAAGGTTCCAAACCTTTTCTTTCAGTATCTCATTTCTCTACAAGGCCTTACAAACCACCCTGATTGTCTCTATAAAGAAATTCCTGAATTTGACTATTTCATGAAAAGGTTCCGCTATCTCCAGGGAGAGCTTACTCCTCAAAAACTTCTTAGTGATAAAGGAAAAATTCGCATTATTTTTGAAAGACTTAAGAATTTTTCCAAAGTCCTTTCGAAGTGTAATAAATCCTAAGACTTATTTTTTTCCCGGAATATTCTTTCGACAGTGGCCTTTAAAATTTCGGGCTTAAATGGCTTCATTAGCCATGCCCTAACAACCCCTGTCTGTTTAGCCTCTTGTGTTAGTCTAGGATGAGATTCTGTGGTGCACATAACTGTCGGGATTTTACTATATTCTTCATGGTTACATTGTTCCCTAATAAACTCCATTCCATTCATTTCCGGCATATTTATGTCGCAAAGGATAACATCGAAATCTGCACTTTCCTCCAATTTACTCAACGCCTCAAGCCCATTAACGGCCTCAACAACTTCATGGCCGATAGGTAAAAGAATATTTTTCAAAGTGATTCTCACAGAGTCTGAATCTTCAACAATGAGGATCTTGGCCATATTAACTCCCTATTTGATCAGCAAAAGTTTAATCGGAAATATACAAAAAAGTTTAATAAAAAGACTTTTATTTGAGAATAAACACAAATTTTGATAATTTACTGGATTTATGCAACTAAAAGAGTGGGGCTCTATGTCAATCGTTGAATACCTTATAGAACTTGGCGTTAAAAAGGATCTCGTTGAAAAAACAGACTTTATTTGTAAGTTGAACTTAAGTGAAGAGAGTTTGTGGCAAGAGCTCTCTCTTAAAATCCTCCCACAGATCAGAGATTTTAACACCCATAAGGCCATCCACGACAAAGTTTTTTCCAATTGGGATCAAAGACCTGCACCATGGTGGATACAAACAAAAGACAAAGCTCAACAAACGAACCTTTTTCAATCAATAAAGGATTCCCATTTTGAATCCTATAAACAATTTCATCGATGGAGTGTTGAGTCTTTTGATAAGTTTTGGGACCACACTATTTCAAAATTAGGAATTAAGTTTCAAACACCTTTCTCTGAAATTATAGAAAGGCCTGTTAATTATGAAACTCCAGGTTGGCTCCCCGAAGCTAAAATGAATATTGTTGAAAGTTGTTTCCAAAGTCCCTCTGAGAATCCGGCCATTATTTTTCAAGAAGAAGGAGGTAACCTTCAAACAATGAGTTTTGAGGAGCTTCAAAACCTCTCGAAACAAGTCGCCAACTCTCTTGTGAAAAAAGGTTTCAAAAAAGATGACCCGATAGCGATTGCCATGCCTATGACAGTCGAGTCAGTGGGCATCTATCTAGGAATTCTCTATGTAGGCTGCCGGGCCGTTTCTATTGCTGATAGCTTTTCGGCCAAGGAAATCGAGACCCGTTTAAGAATTTCAGAAGCAAAGGCCATTTTTACAATGGATTATATGTCTCGAGCTGGTAAAAAAATACCCCTCTATGAAAGAGTCATAGAATCCAATGCCAAAAAGATTTTTGTCCTTCCTCTTGAAAAAGAAAACCTTGGCAAATTAAGGCCAGAAGACTGTCATTGGAAAGACTTTCTAGATTCAAATACTGATTTCGAAGCAGTTTCTTGCAATCCAAAAGATTATATAAATATCCTTTTTTCTTCCGGCACGACTGGAGACCCTAAGGCCATCCCCTGGAATCACCTCACTCCTATAAAGGCGGCCATGGATGGACATTTTCATCAAGATATTAGGCCAAAAGATGTCGTTTGCTGGCCAACCAATCTCGGATGGATGATGGGCCCCTGGCTCATTTTTGCCACCCTTATCAATAAAGGAACCATAGCTCTTTATTATGGCGTTCCCACGTCGGAAAAATTTGGAGGCTTTGTCGAAAAGGCCAAAGTCAATATTCTAGGTCTTGTTCCCAGTATCGTGAAGGCCTGGAGACAAACAAAATGCATGGAAGAAAAAAACTGGGATTCAATAAAGTGCTTTAGCTCAACTGGAGAATGCTCAAATTCAGATGATTATGGCTATCTTATGTTTCTCGCCAACTATAGGCCTATTATTGAATACTGTGGTGGAACAGAAATTGGGGGTGGCTACCTGACAGGTACCCTTATTCAAAATGCATCCCCCTCAACTTTCACAACTCCTACTTTAGGGCTTGATATTAGAATCCTGGATGAGAATCAAAATGAATCTAATATAGGCGAGGTCTATATAGTTCCCCCTTCCTTGGGACTTTCTGAAACTCTTCTGAATAGGAACCATCACGATGTTTATTTTAAAGGCACAAAAATTTTAGAAAATTCAAGGCCACTTCGAAAACATGGTGACCAAATGGAAAAGCTTAATGAGCATTGTTTCAGGGCACATGGAAGAGCGGACGATACGATGAACCTAGGGGGCATAAAAGTCAGTTCTGCAGAAATTGAAAGGACGCTTAATACTCTTCCTTGGATTTATGAATCAGCGGCCATCGCTATCTCCCCTGAAGGTGGTGGTCCAAGCCAGCTTGTTATTTTTGCCCTATTAAAAGGTAAGGAAGAAAGAAATAAGGATGCACTCCTCAAAGATCTATCCACAAAACTAAAAAAGGATTTAAACCCTCTTTTTAAAGTTGAGGACCTCGTTATAGTCGATTCTCTTCCTCGAACTTCTTCCAATAAAGTTATGAGAAGGGTTCTTAGAAAGAATTATCAACCATCTTAACTGCAATTTCTCGAGAAAGATTATTTTTGAGATAAGCTTCTACACTTTTCTCAAGGTCTGAGGGTAGTTTTATTTCAAGACAACGACCTTTGAGTTCTAAAATCTCGAAGCTATCCTTTTCAAGACCCTTCCAGGATGAAAGTAAGTCATGACTTTTCAAGATAATTTCAACAGGTGTCATCCCGTCAATTCTTGGTAATTTCCCCGTATCGCAATAAAAAGAAAAGTGCTGATCTTTATCTTCCGAAAGAAGGTCTTTTAACTGGGGAATACAGGATCCACACCCACCACCGGCGCAGGTCTCATCGATAATGGCCCTCAAGTCCGTAAATTTTTTGTTGGATAGGACTCTTCTTATATCACTTTCAGAGACTCCAAAACATCGACAAACCAAGTCCTCTTCATTCAAAGGACAAAGGTCCTGAACAGCAAGGTTCTCGTACTTATCAACAAGTTGTCCCAAAAGAATTACTGGCCGATTGAAAAAGGGCAGATTTCCCGATTTAAGTTCGGGGTCCTTATTAAAAAAGTCAGGCCAGGATATTTTTTTGGCCTCGATTAACTTTTTTCCCTTGGCCAAAAAGCAGAGAGTGCTCAAAAAAGGTGTCCAAAGCGAGGGGACCTTCTCTTCAAAAGAAAGGGACTCAATGGTTCCCTTTTTCTTGTTAACCTCTAAATAGAGAGTAACATTTCCATCGGAAATTTTTTCGTCAACAAAAAGTGGTATTGAATTATTCATTTTTAAGGTGTTTCTTCCTGGCGAAGAGTCAATATTTCTGACCCATCTTTAGTAACTAAAATAGTGTGTTCGAATTGGGCCGACCATTTTTTATCTCTAGTAATGACAGTCCATCCATCTTTTAAAACCTTACAATACTTTGAGCCCAGATTAATCATCGGCTCGATAGTAAAAGTCATCCCTTCCTTTAACTCAATCCCAGTTCCTTTCTCCCCGATATGAACGACCTGAGGCTCTTCATGAAATTCTCGACCAATTCCATGGCCACAATAATCCTCAACGATAGAATAACCGTGGGGACCGACGACCTCTTCAATGGCCGCACCGATATCACCCAAACGGGAACCTGGACGAACAGTTTTAATTGCTTCTCTCATCGCTTTATAAGTGACATCAACAAGTTGTTTCACTTTGGGATCCACTTCACCCACAAAAAATGTTTTATTTGTGTCTCCGTGAAACTTATTTAAATAAGTCGTTACATCGATATTAAGAATATCACCATTTTTAAGGACAACCTTTTCACTGGGGATCCCATGGCAAATCACTTCATTGGGAGAAGTACAAACAGATTTAGGGAACCCATGATAATTAAGAGGTGAAGGATAGGCCCCATGCTCAAGAATATAATCGTGACAAAGCTTATTTAAATGCTCAGTACTCACACCCTCTTTTATATGGGGCTCAATAAACTCCAAGGTTGAAGAGGCCAATTTACATGTTTTTCTCATTAATTCGATTTCTCGACTAGATTTGATTGAGATCACCACGTCTCCCTTATTTAACGTTCTGAGTAACTATTAGTAGATGATTGAAGGGAATATTACAAGTCCTAAACCAAACTAACACAAGGCATTCATGGAAAGATAATTCACCTGGTCCCCTCTCTGTGCTATAGGTTGTGGTTATGAGCTTAAAAGTTTATAGACCACACGTGTCACCATACCAAAACCCTCATTTTAGAAAATGGGAAAAAGAGGCCCTTGAGAATATTGAAGGGGTCGTTTATCTAGACTCTCCTTCAGAGACACCCCAAGTCCTTCTAACAAACACCCACTTTAACTATGATTCATTTTTGCATGAAAATACCCATATAAGACCGCACGAATTGAAACTCATTGTTCATCCAAATTCTGGATACGATAACTTTCCAAAAGATTTAATCAAACAGTTGGAAACACCTGTCATTTTGGGAAACCCAGTGAGATCACAAGCTGTCGCCAATTATGTCCTTTCCTCTATTTTCGAACAATTTACGGCCATTCCCCAGTCCAAAAAGTGGGACCCTCTAAGATTGTGGCCAAGAGAAACCCTTCAGGAGAAAAATGTTCTCATTATAGGTTATGGCCATATTGGTTCCATTTTAAATTTGGCCCTTAAACCTCTGACCAAAAATGTAACACTTGTCGACCCTTATAAAGATCTTCCCTCTCTTGAAGAAGCACCTTTAGAGAAGGCAGACATTCTCATCCTAACTTGTGGACTTAACCTTACAAATAGGGGTCTTTTAAACGAGGAACAGTTTAAAAGGATGAAAAAAGACATTCTCATCATTAACCCTGCGAGGGGGCAACTCATTAAAGAGAGTGACCTTATGGACTTTTTGTCCCATAATCCGAAGTCTTGTGCCTATTTGGACGTTTTTGAAAAAGAGCCAATCGATTACCAAAAGTTCAAAGGCCTAAAGAATATTCACTTGACCCCACATATTGCTGGTGTTTTTGAGAATTTAGATCATCAAATAATAAAGTTTGAAACAGAGGTCCTTCAAAAATATATAGAATTTAAAAATAAAACATTTAATTTTTTTCATCATTACCACGACCTTTTGCTAAAAAATAAAATGAAGCAGGGGATAATTATTTAAGTGGTATAATAGACAAAGAGGAAACCAATGGGCCTAGACTGGAATAAATATAAAAGTAGACTAGAACAAGAGCTTTGTCCTCCTGGAAATGGTGTCTTTACCATTCATACGGCCCAGGAAAAAAGACAAGGGCTCCATAAAAAAATTTATGGGACAAAAGATAATGTTGAAGAGCTTTGGTCAAAGTCTCTTTCCGATCTCCCAAATTCAGATCAAGCAGTTATTTTGGGAATATGCTCAGATACTGGTGGAGGCATTTTAAGGGGCGCTAACTGGGGACCATTATTTCTTAGAGAGGCCCTTCTAAAAGAGACAAAGGGTGAGTTTCCCTTTTTTGACTTAGGTGACGTCAGAGTGATTCCCCACCTTCTCCACGACAAGTATCTCAATCAAGAAACAATTACGAATTGTCGAAAGGCACTTTATAAATCAGAAAAGTCAACTCTCCCTGTAGGTCCTCTTTCTATTGCTGAAGATGTGGCCTCCAAATTTTATGAAGTTTTTCCTGGTAAGGGGCTCTTTGGTATTGGAGGGGATCACTCGACAAGTTTTCCTTTAGTTAAGGCCTACCTTCAAGCAAAAAAAGAACAAGGTAAAAGAGTCGCACTTATTCATTTTGATGCTCATACTGACCTTCTTGTAGAGCGACTTGGTATTGACCTTTGCTTTGGATCCTGGGTAACCCATATCCTCAAAGATCTCCACAAAACACAAGATGCTATACAAATTGGTATTCGCTCCAGCGGACAACCTAAAGAGCATTGGGAAAAGACATTTGGTGTTCAACAATTTTGGGCCGATGAAGTTCTCAATGAGGGACCTGGACCAATTGCTGATAAAATTTTATCCTATCTTAGGAAGGAAAAAATTGAAGAACTCTACGTCAGTTTCGATATTGATGCCCTTGACTCCTCTTTCGCCTCGGCAACGGGAACGCCAGAGCCCAATGGCCTTTCACCTCATGAGCCCATGGTCATCTTGCAAGAGCTGTCGAAGGAATTTCCGATAAGTGGAGCTGATATGATGGAGATTGCTCCTTTTTTACAAACAGAAAAAGATAATAATCATGGGGCCGAGACAACACTCATGGTTGGGGCTTCTCTTTCATCCTTTCTTATTGAAGAAATTACGAAATGGACTCGATCATAAAGAGGAGGGCCTGTGGCCATAATTTCATTTCCCCCTGCCCACAAGGCCAATCCTGAGGGTCTTCTCGCGGTTGGAGGTGATTTAGAAGTTTCTAGCCTTCTTCTGGCCTATTCTGAAGGCATTTTTCCCTGGCCAATTTCTTCTCATTATCCACTGGCATGGTTTTGTCCTGATCCTCGAGGAGTTTTACAATATGAAGACCTCCATGTTTCAAAAAGCTTGAAAAAACTCTTAAGACAAAACAAATATTCTCTTCAATTCAATACAAAGTTTGAAGAGGTCATTGAAAATTGTTCAAAAGTCGATAATAGAAAAGGTCAGTCGGGTACGTGGATTACAAAAGAGGTTATCAACGCTTATATTGAGCTCCATCAAGCAGGTCACGCTTATAGTGTTGAAGTCTATAATCAGGATGAGACCCTCGTTGGAGGACTTTACGGAGTCCATATTAATAGCTTTGTTTCGGGCGAATCCATGTTTTTTAAGGAATCAAATGCATCCAAAATTGCACTTGTAGGACTTATGGAACACTTAAACTCCCATGGCGTTTCCTTTCTGGACACCCAGATGTTAACGCCTGTTATAGAAAATCTGGGAGGAAAAGAAATACCTCGAAGTGACTTCCTTGAACTTCTAAAAGTTGCTAAAACCACTCTACCTAAAAAAGATATCTTTCCTAAGCCTCAGGAGAAATATTTTTAAAGTTTTTTTCTAATGGCCTTTTAGTCTTTAAATGAACTTTTGAAAGAAGACCTTTTCCACCATTCAAGCTTTTCCTATAGGCCAATTCTTTAATTCCAACAAGCCAATCCTGTTCAGCATGTCCTGTCCGAGGCATTTCAGGAGTATGTCGAATAGCATCTATGGGACAGGCCTCTTCACAAAGCCCACAAAAAACGCACCTAAGTATTTCTATTTCAAAGGCCTCCGGTGTTTCTGTTTTTTTACCAGGAACAATGTGAATGCAATCTGCTGGGCAATAGGTCTGACAGAGGTTACATGAATTACATTGTAATTCGCCACTTTCCTTAACTGTGAGGGCCAACATGCCTCTGTATTTTTCATTAACTTCTACTTTTTTTTCATTAAAAAACCGATGTAAAGGGCCATAGCTACCCAAAAAATAATGAAAAATCCTTCTCAGGTGAATAAAGAGAATAATAAAAAGTCCCTTTATATAACCGTGTCTTTGGTAAAGTTCTCTTTTTAAAATCATGGTCTAACCTCGTTTTTAACGATCCAACTCCCCAGGAATAATATTCATGGAGGTCAAGGTTGCGTAGGCGTCTGAAAGAGAACTTCCTTTAACCACTTCTGGGTAGGCCTGAAAAATAGGAAAGCAAGGTGGCCTGACTTTCACTCTGTAAGGTGTTTCTTCCCCAATACTTTGGACATAAAACCCCAACTCTCCATTGGCCCCTTCAGTAGCAGAATAAATTTCACCTACAGGCGGTCTTACCCCATATTTTATAAGGTCATTGTGTTGATTGAAGGCCTCTCCCCTTTTATGAACTAAACTTTTTTCAGGAAGAGCTATCCTCTCATCTTCCACGATATGAGGACCTGGAGGCAGATAGTCTAAAACTTGCGTTACAATCTTTAGAGATTGTTTTATTTCTTCACTTCTTACGAGGTATCTGTCGTAGACATCTCCATTTGAGCCTAAAGGAATTTCAAACTCAACATCATCATAAAAATAGTAAGGGTTCACTTTTCTTAAATCATAATTAATCCCGCAGGCCCTCAAACATGGGCCAGTAAAGCCCCATGCCAGAGCATCTTTAGCAGTGATCGCGCACACTCTAGTTTTATCCATCCACCAAGGAAGCTGAGAAAACATTTTGGAAACATCTTCCAGCGATTTTTTCAAAGATTTAACAACATTAAGGCATTCGTTGGCCCACCCTATGGGAAGGTCCTGACTCATTCCCCCTATTCTTGTGAGAGACAAAGAGACCCTTGCACCACAATATTTTTCAAAAAGCCGACAAATTTTTTCTCTTTGCTCCAGAAAAAACCAAAGTCCAGTAGGCGCACCAAGATCTTCGGCCATTGATCCAATAGATATGAAGTGATCTACAACTCGCGAAAGCTCTCCAAATACCATCCGGAGTGCCTTGGCCCTTTCTGGTATTTCTAAATCCATAAGATCTTCGATGGCCTTACACCAACCGATGTTATTTAATGCAGCCGAACAGTAATTGAGACGATCTGTATGAGGAATAATTTGATTATATTTAAGGCCTTCACACAGCTTCTCGAAACCACGATGAAGATAGCCTACCTCTAAAAGAGCGTCCTTGATTTTTTCCCCTTCAAGCTCCACCATAATTCTCAGGGAGCCTTTCGTTATCGGATGTGAAGGGCCAATGTTCAACCAATAACTTTCCGGAGGAGGTCCTTTTAATTTTTTATAGCTTTCTGGAGCAAGATTAACTGGTGTGGACAACTTCTGCCTATTTTCTATATCGAAGTCCTTCCTCAGAGGGTGCCCTTGAAATTCGTGGTGATTAAGAAGTCTCTCCCTTGGGCCATCCTCAAAGGAAACTCCAAACATATCCCAAAGTTCTCTTTCAAACCATTCGGCTCCTTTCCATAAAGAAACCACTGAGGGGAGACGTTCAGTTTCATCAAGAAAGACTTTGACTCTAATCCTAAGATGCTTTTCTAAATTGAGAAAATGATAATTGACTTCAAATCTTTTTGAAAAATCTCTTTCTTTATTATCTACACCGCAAATGTCTAAAAGAAGAACAAACTGACAATCATTTTTTAAAAACTTCAGATGATCGGATAAGGACTCAAGAGAGCTTTTAACAACAAGCTCATGAGGTCTTAACTCTGAAAATTGATTGCCAAAATAATTTTTTAATTTTTGAAAAAATTCATTGGCCATAAGCACTCCTTTAAAGATTCAGGGGAGGTTTCTTTTTTATAACAGGAGTTTTCTTGGCCCCTTTAAGAATTCTTTCCTTAATCAACTTAAGACCTTCGATGACAGCGTCACTTGTAGGAGGACATCCTGGAATATAAACATCCACTGGCACTTCCCGGCTTGCACCTTGAACGACCGAATAAGTTCTATAAAGGCCTCCAGAAGAAGCACAAGATCCCATGGCCAAAACCCACTTTGGGCTCAACATTTTATCATAAACACTCTTGAGAATAGGGGCCTGCTTTTCTGTAATTGTCCCGGCAATGATCATAAGGTCTGATCTTTCAGGAGAATGTCTCACAATATCGCAACCCATATCATCCAATTTTTTTTGAGAGGCCCCCAATAAAATAAACTCTAATGCACAACAAGAAGAACCAAAAGGAAGAGTCCACAAAGAATTAGATTGTCCCCATCTTTTGAGCCAATCAATTAACCCACTGGCCTTTGTTGTCATGACGAGCTTTTCTAAAAGAAAATCCTCTTCTTGCTGAATAAAATCCTGCGGTCCTGTCACTTCGGGCACTCCCTCTATCCAAAAATTTAGTGTTATTTTATGCCACGGCCGTAGCGACTGTAAACGCTTAAAGAGGGCGCCATCTCACATCATTGGGAAAAGATGATCGAGTGTCTTCTACACTCATCTTTTCATCCTCATTGACACAAAGGATCTCTTTACCTGTGTCATAAATCCACGAATAAAGCCTTTGATGAGTTCCGCCTGGGCCAAAATCGTAAGTCTTATAAAAATAAGAATGGTCGTTATTACTTTTTAAAATGCCCAAAGTTGTCACGGCTGCATCAAAAGCATCATTTAAGTTGCCATTTTTACAGGAGTCACCATTAGCAAAAAGTTTTCGGACCTTTGATTCTTTTGACTTCCTCACCCAAACTCTTTTGGAGCAATCGTAAACGTAACCTAATTTATAAACATGAAAAACTGCATCCATAAAAGAGTAGAACCAAACCTTTCCCATATTTTTTACGCGTCGTGTGCTTCCCATAAAACGAGAACAAGTTTCATATGATTTTCCATAATTCGTGAAAAAGTTATCAAAAAAAGAGGAGAAAGTTTTCTCAATATTTTTTGATTTCTTAAAATGCTTGGCGACAGACCAAAGATGGCCATAAAGCTTTTCACAAGAATTTTTCATCAAAATAATTTCTTTTTCTTTAAAAAGATACCCGGCCTTAAAAGCTTTTTTCAAGGCCTCTTTGCCCTCAAAATGACCAATCACCCTAAAAGCAGGTAGGTCTCCTTTTTCATTTACCTTATCGTAAAAAGAAAGAGTCCTCCCCTGAGAGTTCTCCAAAAAGGATTTCGCATATCTCCAATTAATGGTTTTTTTAAGCTTTTTGAAAGTTTGCAACCCAAGAAAATCCTTATTGATAGGGTCCACAGCAACCAAAACCAACCGACTCTCCCATGTTTTATTTTTTGTACAAGGATAGCGACGACAATATTGCTCTAAAAAGCCTCCCAAAACTTTAACAGGCCGAGTTGACTGAAAACGATCAAAGTCCAAAGGATGATTTGGAGGACTTCCAAAAACAATTATTTTTTGAGGTCTTCCCGTGGAATCAAGAAGTCTTGGTACAAAACCCTCACTATAAATAGGCCTTGTAATAGAGCTCTTTTGCGCCTCCCAAACATCTTTTTGCTTACAATAACGCTTAGCTCGATAAGGGACTCCTGTCCCCAAATGCAAATCATACCGATAGGGACTTCCTACAGGAGTTGTTGCCATATAATGGATAAGGCCTGTTTCCAAGCTACCTCTTGGAGCAAAGCTAAAAAAAGGATGCCCTGTTTCAGACATTTTCCCCTCTTTATTCTTCACCTCTGACCATGTGGGCATATCTTGTACAGAGGACTCCTCGCCCTTTACCCTTCGTGTTATTTTTTTTAAAACACTTTTGGATGTTGTACAACCTGCACCATAAAGCAATACAAAGACAATAGTGATAGCGCTCAAGCGCCTTTTTAATTGACAAATTTGTTCAAAATAGTCCAATATCTCTTCCTGTACTGAGGTCAAAAAAATGGTTCCCTGGTGGAATTGGTTTACACAGTGGATTTAAAATCCATGCCTCGTTAAGAGGTTGCGGGTTCAAGTCCCGCGGGAACCACCATAACTTGTACCAGCAAGTTATGGTAAATCTTTAATTTCATTATACTTAGTCTGAAGAATTTTGGAAGGTATTCACTTCCCATCTAGTTAAGTTTGATAACTCAAGGCTTTAGCTAATTTTAAAATTCAAAGGCTTTATTACAAGAACACCTACTGCCTTATATTACATTAAGCTTTTGAGACTTTTTCCATTCGTTATAATCCTTACAAGCTTCTGATGCCTGTCTAACTCTATCTAGTCTATCAAAACCAGCTCCACTTAACATAGATGATCCAAGGAATCCCCAAAAAGAATCAGCTTTACCTGACTTATACATCATTACAAGACCACCAATACCAGCAAAGAGATTAAGAGCTAGTTCTGAAAAATTATATCTTCCTGTCGTCTTTACTAAACAATCTTCATAACCAGAAAATGGCTTTTTATGATATTGACTTCCTTTTAAGGGAGTTATGGTTGAGCAGCTACTAAAAATCAACACGAAAGATAAATTTAAGAGAATAGTTTTTTTCATTTAGGCCTCTTCTTGAACCAAATTGATTACTCTAACTTGCTTAATGGTAATCTTCCTGGCCTATCGACTTTTAAAAATGAAAACCTAAATAATTCTATTTTAAATAAAAGTTCTATAATAACAGAATCACCTATGAGGTTTTTATAAAAATAATTTTTAACATCCTTTGTAGGAAGGTCAGTTTAAGTAATTTTGTATTAAACACGATAAGTATTTGATTTTAAATAATAAAATATTTTTATGATTTATCGGAGATAGGAATGAAAGAAATTAGTAGCTTCCTTATTTTTTTATTCCTCTTAAATTCTTTTGGTCTCTATGGAAATGAATCATTAAAGGTGGGATATAACTACAAAGGAAAGGCCAAGAGATTAATCAGCATTTTAGATCGCCCTTTGGAATTCATTGATCTAATTAACGAAACAGAAGAAGTAATAAATCATTACAAAGAAAATATAAGAAATTCAAGGCCAGATAGTATCTTTAGGAACTTTCACACTTTAAAGACCCGTTTTGGTGGATTTCAAATAAGTAAAACAGTTCAAAATATCCATGAACTGGAAAGCTATCTCAACGAAATTGAAACAGATTGGAGTGAAGATAATGTGAATAAAGTCTGGTATTTAATTGAGAAAATACGATTAGACCATTTAGAGTTCACAAAGGAAAACCAAAGGTTAGTAAAGGTTGCAAATAACTCTATTAGCTCGAACGGTGAGGGGGTAAGTTCAAGCTCCCTTATGAAAAAAATAGAAGCTGACTATGCTTCATATTATAAAGAGTTTGTGCTTCAAGAATTATCCACTTTATTTCAAACATTTATTTTACCGACCAAAGAAATGTCCAAACAACAAGATAAACTTGTTGAAATAAAGTTAGAAAAATCAGATATTTTTATTAATCCTAAAAATTATAAAAATTGTTTTTCCACCTTTATTCATATATTTAGAAATTCTATAGATCATGGGATTGAATCGAGAGAAGAAAGAATTTCAAAAAACAAAAGTGAAATTGCAAATTTAAATATATTTATGGAATCTATTGATAACA
Organism: Bacteriovoracales bacterium; assembly: GCA_028346125.1. Taxonomy (GTDB): domain Bacteria; phylum Bdellovibrionota; class Bacteriovoracia; order Bacteriovoracales; family Bacteriovoracaceae; genus UBA7317. Next base: position 46,689 of record JAOMEV010000010.1, read on the forward strand.
AAGATTTTTTCAAAATAATTATAAAAGATGATGGGAAAGGAATTGACCCAAATGTCATAAAATCAGTAGCACTTAAGAAAAAAGAACTCCAGTATCTAAACCTTGAAATGATGACAGATAAAGAAATTACAAATCTTATTTTTGAACCAGGTTTCTCTTCAAAAGAAAATACTTCTGAGGTTTCTGGGCGTGGTGTTGGAATGAATGCAGTTAAAACAGAAGTTGAAAAGTTAGGTGGTTCGATTAAAGTTAGGAGTAAGATTGATCAATGCACAATATTTGAAATTACCTTACCTTTATTTACTTAAGATTATTTATAAAACTTAAACTAGGTATCTTTTGGAGTCTTATCTTCCCATTCCCTTAACTCATCGTTCAAAATCTTTTCACCTTTTTTATCTAGAGGTTTTGATTGCAATGGGCCAGAATCGGGTGGGATAACAAAGTATCTATTCGCTTCAGGAACAATAATAACCTTCTCCCCTTTTGGGTAATATTCTACAACAGCAATGAGATGGTCTTTTCCAACAAGACAAATTTTTTTACCTTTATTTTCGAAACAAGTTTGGTTGCTACAGCCCACAAGGACAAAAAGAGAAAACAAAGCTTTCAACTTCATTCTCTGACCTCCGTTACATAATTAACAAAGGCACATCGACATATTCTTTAATTGACTTAATTATTTTTTTTAAATGGAATTTATTTTTAAATATTATTTATTATTATTTTTTTATAAATAATTTTATTGTCTTTACCACCGACTCCCAAAGAGAGTTATATCTAAGCCTTCTCATTTCTCCCTTTTTCATATTGCTTTTAATGGCCTTTGCAATAATTTTTCCTTTTTGAATAAAATAGGCCTTATAGGAAGAAGAAATTCTTTGAAGTTTTACAAGAAAAATAATATTTACGGGCGGATTTTTAAAAGTAGTAATATAAGTACCGAAACCTAATTTTGAATATTTATTTTTATAGGATATCCATCTGCCAGAAACCTTTTCAAGGGAGGACTCCTTAGGAATTACTTTCTTGATAACTTCCTTAGGGTCTACATACTTATTCCAAATGAAACTCCACTTTCCTTTTAAAGAAGTAACCTTCTTTTTTTGTAAATAACTTAAATTAAAATCTTCATTTCCTTTGGACATAAAAGAATTACTAAAAAATAATAATATTTTTGTCATAATATTTTTTTATAACCTTAGCTAAGTTTTATTATCGGTAAAAATTACCCTTATTATTAATACTTCAGACCATTTAAGTACTCTATATGCGGCTTGATGTTTTTAACTTTTTCTCTCTAATTCGCAAGTTAACTTCGCTTTAAAAAATTCAATCAACAAAATATTTATTTTCTAAATTACGTTTTTCAATAGGTTTCTTGGTTTGAAAGGTTAATTAAAAACTGTGCTAAAATCATACTTACCTGAAGGTTTCTATGGTTGGAGAGCAAAAATGAAAAATGTTCTTATAGTTTGTCTGAGTATTTTACTAGGTAGTTGCGATACAAATTACTCTTACATGCCAATAAATGACAAATCTTTCAGGATAAAAATTTCAAGAGGAAGTATCAATCATGCCACTCCTACAGATTGGAGGGTTGGAAGAAGAGGTAAATACAAAACGTTGTCAAAAGGATTTAAAATTTCCCTTAAACTTCCTGTTATCAGTCCAAGTGATCTCAAAGATATACACAGTAAAATTAAAGCAGACTCATGGGTATTAAAGATTTCAAGAAGAGGATCTGAAGGTCGAGCGAAAGTTTTAGGAAATATTCGGCTCCCTCTGGCAAAAGGCAGGGTTAAATCAAGCTCAAAAAATATTCATTTTAAAAGATTAAGAAGAGCTGTTTTTTCAATCTATTACAGTGCCGCAGCTCATTCAAAAAGGTTTGAACGTTTTCCCTGTCCGGCCTTTGGCCATAATAAATTAATTTCAAAAGCAAGAGTTATAGATTCATCCAATACAAGACCTCTAAAGCTAAAAATTCATTATAGAGAAAGGGCCGGAGTTTCAGGAGGGCTCGAGACAATTGACTTTACAACAAGAGTTAATGCTGGGATGAGTATGACTGGTAACTACATTTTTGAATTAGCATTTTACAACTCTCTTTATAAAAACCGTATTGGGCCTTTTATGCCTTTTAAAGAGCAGGTTGTGGTTCCACAAGAAGATCAAGTCGATGTCAGGAGCTGTACTGGCTTCAGGCCAAAAGGGCTCCCGACAGACTCTCAATATAGGGAATTTAAGTTTGGTCGTTAACTAATCTTTTTCTACAGGGTAACCTCTTTCTGCCCAAGCAGTGAAACCAGCCTCTACGCAAACTCTTAGGTTGGTAATCCCATAACCTTCAAGCATATTATAGGCCATTTTTGCTCGCCCACCCATCTTGCAATGAATATAAATATTTTTATATTCTCTTAATCTATCAACCTGACTGGCCACATTTTCATGAGAGATATTAATTCCGCCTTTGATATGACCTTCAGAATATTCCTCTGGTCGCCTTACATCTAAAATAACGTCACCCTCTTCGAGGTTCTGGGACTTTTCATATAAATTTTTTAGAGATATTGTTCTCATGACAAGGGCTCCTATAGCGCATCAAGTTAATTCTTGAATTGATGATCTACCAATCCTAGATTAGTTTTCCCCTTAACAAAAATTTTTTTTCCAAAAAATAGGTTTATTTTATGGTTTTATACGAAATTAATCTCACAATAGACAATAATTCATCTGAAATCTTCATGGAATGGCTCCCAGGTCATGTTCAAAGGGTCCTGAAGGCCAAAGGCTTTATAGATGCATCAATTTTCCAGGAAGAGAAGGAAGGGCTCCAAGTTACTGTTTTTTACAAAGTAAAAAGCAGAGAAGACCTGGAATCCTATTTTAATGGTTACGCTAAAGAGATGAGGCAAGAAGGCCTTGATAAGTTTCCAAATCAGTTTAAGGCCTCAAGAAAAGTTCATGTCTTGTTAAAAGAAATTGCTGGAGAGAATTAAACTCTCCAGCGATTGGATTTATTCTCTGGTTAAATCATTTGAAACGTTAACGATGTTGTCACCTTCGAAAGCATCAGTGTGGGCCTTGACTTTTTTACCGGCTTCCATACGATCGGCCATCTCTTTCATCGTTCCAAAGAACTCTAAAGATTTACCTCGAAGTTCTGTAATATTGGCCATGCCATGCTGGTCAACAATAGCAGTCAACTCGTCTTTTAAAGTGTCTACAATTTTAAAACCATCAAGCATAATTCCTGTGCAGACCTGGAGTGTTGTAGAGCCCATACAAAGGAACTCAGCGGCCGAATGTCCATCAGTGATTCCACCAACTCCACTGATAGCAGATTTAGGGAATGCCATAGCAAGCTCAGCAACCATTCTCAGGCCAATAGGTTTTACTGCTTTATAAGAGTAACCACCAAAAGCAGAAATCCCTTTAACGTTAGGGACAGGCTTAAAATCTTTCATATTGACGCCAGCAACTGACAAAATAGTGTTGATAGCGGTAATTCCATCAGCACCACCTCTATAAGCAGAAGCTGCTGGTTGAGTGATATCCATCACATTTGGAGTCATTTTCGCCCAAACAGGTACTGTTGTGACATCTTTAACCCATCCAGTGACGTCTTCAACCATTCCACAATCTTGCCCCATGGCCTGCCCCATTTTTCTTTCAGGCATTCCGTGAGGACAGGAAAGGTTAAGTTCGATGATGTCTGCGCCTGCTTTACATACAAGTTCAGTTAATTTTTGCCAGTTTTCTCTTATGGGTTCTTCCATAATTGAAGCAACTATAATTTTTTCTGGAAATTGCTTTTTCAACTCTCTAATTTCATCTAACCACAGATCAAGAGGTCGATCAGTTATGAGCTCATTATTGGTATACCCAATACATTTTCCGTCATCCATCAACTTACCATAGCGTGGAGCTATATTCCTTACTTTGGTATGATCTAGACTTAGAGTTTTTAAAACAGAACCGCCCCATCCCGCTTTAAAAGAACGAGCAATAATTTTTCCGTTTGTAGATGGTGGCCCTGACCCCACAAGAAAAGGGTTTTCGAAACGAACTCCATTCGAATACACTTCTAATTTTTCAGACATTTTGGAACTCCTCTCCTGAATCAATTTCTGTACTTTCTTCACTTTCTTTTGCTGTCATAAGAACGTAATAAACAATACCTGCTAGAGGTAGGCCAACAAACCAAGCATAGCTATAAATGGTTTCAAAGGCCTGAGGGATTTGTTCAACAGCTTTAATTTGTTTTAAAAAACCTGGTACGTTAGGAAGAACACCCAAAACAAAAGCAAAAATGGCCTTCGTATTAAAACCTCCTGAATACCAATAGATACCGTCCTTTTTATAAAGGTCTTCAACTTTGAGTTTTTGTTTTCTCACTAAAAAGTAATCCACAAGGAGAATTCCACCTATAGGACCTAAGAGTGATGAGTAACCAATAAGCCAAGTAAAGACATAGCCCTGGGGATCGGCAATAAGCTTCCAAGGCATCATTAAAATTCCAAGGAAGGCCGTTATCATTCCACCAGTTTTGAAATTAATCTTATCTGGATTTACATTTGAAATATCGTTAGCAGGCCCTACGACATTGGCGGCCACATTTGTAGAAAGAGTCGCTATACTAATGACAATCATTGAAATCAAAAGAACTACAGGATTATCAAATTTTTGAATAACCTGAACTGGATCCCAAATTGCCGTTCCATAAAGAACCTGAGTTGCCTTTGTAACCATAACTCCGATTAAAGCAAAGAGAGTCATTGTCGTAGGCAGTCCCAGGGCCTGACCTATCATTTGGCTTTTTTGATTTTTTGCATAACGAGTAAAATCAGGAATATTGAGACTCATTGTCGCCCAAAACCCCACCATTCCCGTTAAACTGGGAATAAAAACCTTCCAAAACTGATCTGAAGTTTTAAAAGTAGAAGGCTGGTTAAGAAGAGGTTCAATACCTGTCTGAGAAACGGCCCAGCCTAGAAGAGCAACTCCGGCCAATAAAAGAATTGGTGCCGCAGCTGTTTCCAAAAACTTAATAGACTCCACGCCTTTCAAAATAAGCATGACATTAATTCCCCAAAAAATGAGAAAGCTTATGAAAGGAGCTGTTCCCACTCCCATAAACTCTGGCATCACTTGAGGAAGATTAATAAAGCCCGGCCAAATCTGCGTGATAACTGCTTGAACCGCTGTTCCTCCGATCCAGGATTGAATCCCAAACCACCCACAGGCCACAACGGCCCTCAAAAGAGCGGGGATATTCGATCCCAAAACACCGAAAGAAGATCTTGCAAAGACAGGATAAGGTATCCCATATTTTGCTCCAACTTTCCCATTAAGAATCATCGGAACCAAGACAATCATATTGCCCAGAAAAACACAGCACATTGCCTGAGTAAGGCTCATTCCTGCTGCAATTAAACTTGAAGCAATCATGTAGGAGGGAATACAAACCGCCATTCCTACCCAAAGAGAAAAATAATTAAGAGCATTCCACGTTTTCCCTTCGGCCGTGACAGGCGCTAAATCATCATTGATAAGTTTCATATTCACTCCTCAACTCATGAAAGTTTTTGAAAAGATGTTTTTAATTTTTTTACAAGTTCTTCTGCTTCTGATTTAGTTATTCCTAAAGAAGGAGCAATACGAATAACATTTCCGTAAAGACCGCCTTTTCCAATCAGAAGTCCTTCATTTTTTGAAAGCTCCATTAAAAGACCTGCTTCAGAAGACGCTGGTTCTTTTGATTTTGGATCTTTGACAAGTTCGAGACCTAGCATAAGACCACGACCTCTAACATCTCCTATAATTGGAAATTCTTTTTGAAGGGCCTTAAACTCATCTTTTAAATATTTTCCCATCACTTTTGAATTTTCAATAAGGTTTTCGTTCATAACAATATCGATAACTTCAGAGGCCTGCATTGCTTGATAAGGATCTCCTCCGAAGGTATTGAAATGAAGTTTTCCTTTCATTGACTCAGCAATTTCATCTTTTGCAATCACAGCACCAACAGGAGCACCGTTTCCGATTCCTTTCGCCATCGTAATAAGGTCAGGTGTGAAACCTGATTCTTCAATCGCAAAGAAATGTTTTCCAGTTCTTCCGACACCTGCTTGAACTTCATCAGAAATGTATTTGCCACCAAAGCTTTTGATGATCTCATAAACACGTTTATGATACTCAACAGGAGGGTCAATAAATCCTCCAACTCCCATAACTGGCTCCGCAATGAAAGCGGCCACTTTTCCATGAGTCACAGTTTCGATGACATTTTTAACATCATCAGCACATTCTAAATGACATCCATTTTTGCTATTATAAGGACAACGATAGCAGTAAGGAGCTTGAGCATGTACGACAGAAGATTGAGGCTGGGCCGGGAACTTCCAAGTACTGTGCCCACAAAGACTCAAAGGAACATTTGTTCCTCCATGATAGCCGTGCCTTAAGGCAACCACCATTTGCTCACCGGTTGCAACACGGGCACTCATAACGGCCATTTCATTTGCTTCTGAACCAGAATTCACAAAATAGCATTTATTAAGTCCTTCGGGAGCAACGTCTGCTAATTTTTTCCCAAGCTCTGCCATATACTGGGACAGGTAGAGAAAAGTTGTGTGTTGAATTTGATCCTCTTCAATCATGGCCTTCATTTTTTCTTTAATTTTGGGATGATTATGCCCAACTGAAATAGAAACTATGCCACCAATGACATCAAGGTATTGCTTTCCCTCATTGTCCCAAACATAGGAGCCCTTTGCTCTAACGAGTTGAATAGGGTCTTTATAATAAGGTACTTTTGTAGGATAAAGATGGGCCTTTCTAAGGCCCATGATTTCTTCGTTTTCCATTAAAAACTCCAGAGATTTAAAGATTGGTCAATTGAGTATAAGTCTCTGGTCTTCTATCACGGTAGAACTGCCAAAGGTCACGAACTTCTTTAATCATGTCCATATCTAAATCAGCGACAAGAAGTTCATCTTTATCACGACTTGCTTCAGCGATAATTTGGCCTCTTGGATTACAGAAATAACTTTGTCCGTAAAATTCTCCAATATTCCATGGAGCTTCAGTCCCAACTCTGTTGATAGCAGCAATGTAGTAACCATTGGCAACAGCATGAGCTGGTTGTTCTAACTTCCATAGGTATTCGCTTAACCCAGCAACGGTTGCCGATGGGTTGAAAACAATTTCAGCACCACTAAGACCTAAGCAACGTGCTCCATCTGGGAAGTGACGATCATAACAAATGTAAACGCCTACGGTTGCATATTTTGTTTTGAAAACTGGGTAATTAGTATTCCCTGGCTTAAAGAAGAATTTTTCCCAAAAGCCTGCAACCTGAGGAATATGATTTTTTCTATACTTGCCAAGATAAGTTCCGTCAGCATCGATCACAGCGGCAGTGTTATAATAAACACCAGGCATTTCTTCCTCGTAAATAGGAACGACAATAACCATTTTATGTTTCTTGGCCAACTCCATCATCTTCTGTGTTGTAGGTCCTTCAGGGATTCTTTCAGCGAGACCATACCACTTAGAATCTTGTGAAGGGCAGAAATAAGGTCCAGTAAAGACCTCTTGAAAACAGAGAATCTGAACACCTTTTTTTGCGGCTTCTTCAATATGAGGGATATGAGCATCAAGCATTCCTTTTCTATGCTCTTCACATGAAGCTTCCGTAGGAACTTTATTGGCCATTTGAATAACAGCTGAACGAACAATTCTTTTTTTATCAGTCATAACTAACTCCTATTAATAATTATTTTATTCACTTTTCCACATGGGAGAAACAGCATCATTCATCCCTTCAACGTACCATCTTGTCATAGTTGTATGTTTCTCTGTAAAGAATTCAACAGAAGATTTTCCGTGAACCTTGACGTCTCCAAAGAAAGAATCTTTAGAGCCTCCAAAACTAAAAAATGCCATTGGAGCTGGAACACCTAAATTGATCCCGACCATGGAAGGAACAACTTCTGAAACAAACTTTCTAGCGGCTCCTCCATTTGTTGTAAAAAGAGAAGTCGTATTGGCATAATTTGAAGAGTTAATAAGTTCAATGGCCTCATCTAAATTTGAAACTTGCATAAGTCCTATGACAGGACCAAAAATTTCTTTCTGTGCCATCATTGTACCGGGCTTAACTTTATCAAGAACCGTTGGGGCCAAGAAATAACCTTTATCCACTTTCGGGTTTCTTCCATCAATAAGAAGCTCGGCACCTTCTGATAAAGCCGTGTCAATATCTTTCAAAATTCTTTCTTTGGCATCTTTACTAATGACTGGGCCCAAAGTTGTTTTTGCATCAAGTCCATTACCCACAACAACTTTACTTACTTCCCGCAAAACCTCGTCCTTAAGTTTATCGTAAGCGTCACCAACACCAACCAAAACAGAACCGGCCAAACATCTTTCCCCTGCACAACCAAGGCAAGAATCGACCATAGCAGCAACAGATTGCTCTACAGGGGCATCAGGAAGCATGACAATAAAGTTTTTTGCTCCTCCCAAAGCCTGAACTCTTTTTCCATAAGCAGCACCAGTTTGATAAACATGCTTGGCGATCGGTGTAGAACCAACAAAGTTCACACCTTTAATATCAGGGTGTTCTAAGATCCCATTAACAGCATCCTTCCCTCCATGAACCATATTAAGGACACCTTCAGGAAGGCCAATTTGTTGAATAAGTTCAAAAATCTTCATTTGAGTCAGAGGCACTCTTTCTGATGGCTTTAAAACGTATGTATTCCCAGAAGCAATAGCAAATGGCCAAAACCAAAAAGGCACCATCGATGGAAAGTTAAAGGGCGTAATTCCTGCAAAAACACCAAGAGGTCTTCTTAAAGACTGGCAATCAATATCTTTGGCAATGTTATCAAGGGTTTCCCCTTGTATAAGAGTTGGCATACTCGTTGCCACTTCGACCATTTGGATTCCACGAAGGATGTCTCCTCTCGCTTCTTTAAAAGTTTTCCCATGTTCTTTAACAATGAGTGTTGCTATTTCATCAACATTTTCATCAAGAAGAATTTTTAATTTAAAGAGAGGCTGAACACGATCAATAACAGGGACTTTGCTCCATGTCTTAAAAGCTTTTTTTGCTGCTTCCACTGCCTTATCAATATCTTTTCTTTTACCAAGTGGTGTATGCCCCAAAACTTCTAAAGTCGCAGGGTTTAAAATTTCAATTTTTTCTTTCGAAGTTGAATCGACAAACTCTCCTCCGATATAATTTTTTAACAGTCCACTCATGGCAAAAGCCTCCTTTGGCATCCCAAAACTTAATTAGAACCAAAAACCATAATGATTTTAAATTCGTGTGTCAAAAATTTTTTTTTAATTATTTTTATGAAAAAGGACCGTAGAAATGTGCCTGAGCGAATATTCTCTATTTAAAAATTGGACCTATGACGCCGCAATATCTTTAAATTTTTGTATTAACTCATCGACCAATTTGTCTAAAGATTCCTGATTATCTATAGCATGTGTCGCATGTTCTTTTGAAGGAAGGATTAACTCAGTATACATTTTTTCTGCTGAGCTTTTAAACTCTTCTCGAATCTGCTCCTCACCAAAGCCCCTTTCTTTTGTATCTCTTTCAATTCTTCTTCTAAGTCTTTCATCGGAAGGAAAATCAAGAAAAACGCTCTCATCTAACGCTCCTCTTATTTCTTCCCAATGCAAAATAAAACTTCCCTCTAAAATAAGTATTTTTTTAGATTCTAAGTCTTCCATGAAGGGCATCAAAGCTCGGGAAGAAACGTCAAACACAGGTAATTCAACCATAAGGCCCATTTTTAATTCGTAAAGGGCAAATCTCATTTTGTCGTTATCTATTGATTCTGGAAATTCAAACTTTTCTTTTACAAAATTCTCTTTATAAAAATTATCTTGAGAAAAAAGTGAGCAATTTTCTTCACCTAATTTCTCATATATTCTTTGAACAAATGTCGTTTTTCCAGAACAACTTCCTCCAACAACACCAAAAAGGTAGTTACCATCCTTATCTCTTTTTTTTCTTTTTTTCTCTGCCATATAAATCTCCCAACCATATTAAACAATTCCTTCTATTTTCTCGTTAATAAAAATAATTGGCCAGTGGTGCTGATTGACCATTAGTTGACGAAAAAGATGGGTTTCTAAAACAATTTAAGGGAGAAATTAAGGCGTGGTGATAAAATTTTACCATTATGATACATAACAAAAATTATTTTATAAAAAAGGTCTCCACATCATCCTACAAAATTACCATTGCCATAAAGTTATTTTGATACCAGAATGTCTTGATGAAAAATCAAGATGCTGAAAACATTCTCTCTTTCCCCCACAAGCTTTCTTCTGGCAAAAAAACAGAGATTCATCATAAAAATAATAAAGAATTAAGAAAATATTCTATCAAAGTCATTTTAAAATCTTTGTACGAAGAAGGTTGCAAAAGCATAGATGATGGCTATGATGACTCTCTTTACACTCTGCTCACAGAGCTAACTCAAGGTCTCGAGAAAAACCATAGCTTAAAAAAGAAAATTATTAAAAAAATTTTGAATGAGCTTCAAACAAAAAAAGTCTTTAATTAAGAAAATAACCTTTTTCTTTTTTGATCATCGACATGGCCACTTTTATTCCATCAACAGCTGCAGAGGTAATACCTCCCGCATGGCCTGCACCTTCACCACACGGGTATAAACCTTTATGGGAAAGAGATTCCAGGTCTTCTTTTCCTCTAGAAATTGTTAAAGGTGAAGAAGTCCTTGTTTCTGGAGCTATAAGTAAAGCATCCTTAAAACAAAACCCTTTCAGAGATCTTTCAAACTCAAGAAAAGAATTTCTTAAGTGAGAAATCACAAAAGGAGGGAGAACTTTATCTAGAGATAAAGGGAAAAGGCCTGAAGGCGATGATGTTTTTGACAATTCTTTTGGATAATCTTTTTGTTCTAGAAAATCTTTAAGGTTTTGGGCCGGTAATTCCTTTCCTGATGCCATTTCTTTTGAGAAAAGATGGGCCTTCTTCTCAATTGCTCTTTGGAAGTCTAAACCTGCCAGTGTATTTAAGTCGGTTGAAAAATCCTTGTTGGCCTTTACTGAAACAACTAAAGCCGAGTTTGACCATTTAGAATTTCTTGCATAGTTACTCATACCATTGACGACGATACCATCGTCTTCTGTACCAGAAGAGAGTACATACCCACCTGGACACATGCAAAAGCTGTATGTCCCTCTATTCGTATTTGTGTCATGATGACTTAGTCTATATCTCGCGGAACCTAAATTAGTATCTTCAGCAAAGTTCCCTAATTGGATATGATCAATAACTTTTCGAGGATGCTCTATTCTTACACCAACAGAAAAATCTTTGGGGGCCATTGAAACTCCCAATTTATGAAGGTGAACAAACATATCCTTAGGAGAATGACCTGTGGCCAAAACAATATTTGAAGAATAAAACTTTCTACCATCAGACAACTCGATACCTTCAACTTCATTATCAGTAGTCATAAGGATTTTTTCTACTTTAGAATTGTAATGAATCTTACAATTTTTTTCCTTTAGATGGTCTGTAAGTTTAGAGATGAGATTTCTAATTTTATTTGAGCCTAAGTGTGGATTAGAAATATAGGCAGTCTCTTTAGGTGCACCAAATGAAACAAAGCGTTTCATAACGTAGGAAACAAAAGGTGATTTTATTCTTGTTATAAGCTTACCATCACTAAAAAGTCCTGCTCCACCTTCCCCATAACAAACATTATTTTCTGAATCAAACTCTCCGTAACGCCAAAATTTAGCGATTTTTTTCATTCTATTATGGGCCATCTCTCCTCTTTCAAAAATAAGAGAAGGAATTCCATACTCAGCTAACCTTAAAGCACAGAATAAACCTGCAGGACCTGCACCGATAATCAATGGAGGGTCTTTAAAAGCTCCTAGGTTAGGAAAGTTTTCCTCAGACGACTCAAACTTTTCACCTTTTTTAATAAAGTGCAGACTATAGTGATACTTTGGCCCTTTTCCTCTATTTGCGCCTCGAGCGTCTAAAGACTTTGATAGAACTCTGTAATCTTCCCAGTCAGGGAACCTCTTGGAAAGGACGTTGTCCAAATCATCATCGTAATTTAATGTTAGAGAAATTTTACCGGCCATAGAGATTGGTTTATACTCTTACGGCCTTGAAAGTGTCCAGGTCAAAAAACTAAGTTGTATTTTTTCCAACGCGCCTATTGCCAAAAAAAATCACCATTCCCGATTATTCACCTTCTCTTGAGGCTCTTCTATTTATTAAGTAAAATCAATAACTTATATCTTTAGCTTTTCCGCTGTCCTCAAAAGGCCTTTATAATATAGCAAAAGAGTCGTAAACATAAAGAATTGATGAGTTTTTCCGAAGGGGAAAGTGCTCCAAAGACGATTTTTAGGCGCTTGAAATGATGGAAACTCCAAAAAGTAAGATTCTCTTGTTAACCATGAAGCTTTTGCTCATCCTTTTTCTTGCCTCTTGTATTGTCCAAGAACCAAGAAACCTAAGAAAAACTCGGCTTTACTCCAAAAAGGCACCTGTAGGAAAGCCTCAACATGGAACTCAAACACAAACTTTTTTCCAAGAAGGAAACACTATTTCTTCTACAAGAATGGTTTTCAATGATTCACTAGATGGTGGTTTTTACCTAAGAGGAAAAGACGTCCACGACTATATTTTAAAAAGCAAAAATACAATGGTTTGCCTAAGTATCTTGTTTGAAAGCGCAGATAATACAGCTACTGATGATCATAACCTTGTCCTGGCCGCCTACCCCCGATCTTTTCTCAACTTTTCCAACAATACCCAGGAATGGTATTATTATTTTTACTCTAGTAATCAATCAGAAAATAGAAATTTTTGCGAAACCCCCGCAGCAACCTACACAAGCTCGAGTGTCTCTCATTCCTTCAAAACACTTTCATCTAATTTCACAGGAGCATCTATTGTTGGAAGCACTGTGACCCTTTTTGATTTGAGTGGCGCAAAAATTACCAAGATTTTAACCCCTCACCTTAGTGTTCAAATGAATAAAGTTTCTTCCTCAGAAAACCCTCAAACAAAAACCTGCTCAAGTTCAGGTTTTTGCCAAAGCTTGGGTTATGACTGTTGTTCAGTCGGAACCTGTGTAAAAGATGGCCAAAAGAAAAGTGGTAATTTTGAAACTGAAACTGAATATATCCAATCTATTGAAGATATAAAAAATAACCCTAAAAATTATCGCCTCTATCCCCAATATTATCATATTTGCACAGAGAAACCTCCAACCTATGATGACTCCCCACCTCCATCGTCTTCAATTGATCCCTATGACGAAAAAGAAAAAAGACTCACTATGCTTGGGGAGCTTTATGAATGCGTTACTCCAAGCGATCAAGACAATACCTCTGATGTTAGTGGTGGAGAAATGTCCATATGTACTAAAGAATTAGAAAACTTCTCAAGTTTATCAATTTCAGATTCTTCAACTGATGGAGATGATAGAAATTTTTCTACAACTTACTCTGGAACTGGAACACTTTCCAATCATAGTGTTTATCAAATCATCCATGCAGGAGAAGTCTTATTTAGTGATGGGAACACGCTAAAAACTGGTGTTTTCACAATAGGAACAGGAAATGACAATCTAGATGATATGACAGGTATCAACGTAACCCACTCTGCTAGTTCTGGGGCCCCTGATGATACTTTGAAGCTTCGTTATAAAATTGATGGAAGTTGTGTAAAAATCAATAATTCACTTGCAAAATGTTACAAGCTCTATATTCAGGGACAAAATGATAGTAAGATAACGGACCATTATCCGGCTTCAAATTCTTTTAAAATTCCCCATTATGCTGACCCTGGAAGAAGTATAAAAGTCACAGTTAACAAAATTAATAAAATACAAAATGTTAATTGGACACTTCAAAGTACATCTCCTGCAGAAGTCCTTTTCACAGGAACGACATTACAGGTTTACGACACACAGAAAGTGAAAATTTCCTTCTTTGTAGACCTTTCAATTTATAATGTTCTTCAAGCAAAGCTTACCGCCTTAAATAAAATATCGGACATTTGTCAATGTGGTGGACCTACCTGCGGGCTTCGAAAAGTGTATAATACATCTCAAGAAATTGTTGACTATGCCTGTGTCTATAAAGAGCCGGATTCTCCTACATTAAACCCACCCGAGTGGTTTTACGTAAGCGCCAAAACAACTCCTCATCGTTACTTTGACGAAACTGGCGCCTATCATAAAAAAATCGACTTTAGTACGACACCACAAGAAGGCAACATTTTTAAGTATACTAATAACGACTTATTAAAGCCGAATAATAGCTCATCCTATGTGGGATTTAACGAAATTTATGGCTCCTATTCAGTAACCCCTGGATCTGCAAAACCCGCAATGGAAATTCCTGTGACATTCAACCAAACTTACGACCTTTGGATTGAACAGGGAACTTTTTCAACTTGCTTATCCTGCGGTAGTGATTACTACTCAAATATTTCAAAATTATTTCCCAGTAACTTTGACTTCAAAGGTGGTGGATACCTACCTCACCCCTATAATACAAATAAAAACCTTTCAAACCCAGACCATGCGAGGGCCGATGATCATCTTTTTGGCCGTGCTTGCTTTGTTCCCGTAACCATGATTCCTTGGACACATAAACCCTTTTCAGACCCTCAACAACAAAGGTTAAATCGTCTTGCGTCCCAACATTTCCTTTTTGCCAATGGCTACCAAAGGGATTGGTACGGCTTTGACTACGGTTCTATTATCGGAAGTTTTGATGGTGTTCGGTGGTTTTCTGTAGGAAATCAAAGGAGAATAAAAGCAAAGTCCAATAAACTATTTATCGCCATAAACGCCTATTTTGGAGACTTAACAACAGAAAGTTCTTTTCGTTTGCTTATTACTTTACCTTCTAATGTTTCTGGTTCCGAGCCTATGGCCAAACAGGATATAGAGAGTGACGGGGCCCAATGCCAAAAATATCATACTTGTGTCTCTGACTCCGACTGTATTACTCAGCTAGGCTGGGATTATTCATGCCAGCCTATATCTAAAATACGATCCAACTGGCCACTCTTTGATCAAAATGCAGAAGAGGCACCAAATAATCTAAAAAGTATGGAAATACTGAAAAACCTCTTTGAAAATACTGGTGGCTCAATGAAGAGATGTGTTTATAGAGGTAAAGGAGCCCCCTGTAAAAAAAATTATAAACTCACAAGCACCGTTTCAAGCTATAGTGGAAACACTGAACTTGGACTTCATGCATGTAACCCTAATTACTACTGTCAAAGCTTTATTGATGGAGTGCCTCTTTCAAAATTTAACAACAAAATTGCACGTTACGGCCAATCGATAAAGACTCAAAATGTTAGTTCAGCAGTTACAGAAAGTGATGCGAATACCTTTGGACTTTCCACAAGAATCATTGGAAGGCCTTTTAAATATTATGGGGAAGAAGAAGTTAACCCCAAAGCTCAAGAAAATTTAAGCTATAACCAAGTCACCGCCATTTGTTTACCAGGAAGAGAACCAACTCATTCAAATGGGCTGACAGTTCAAACCCAAAACTCAACAACACCAAGTAATCAATTTCGTGGGGATAAATTTAGTGGAATAGGCCATACTCCAAACGTGTTGACCAAAGCAGATGAACTGCTCAACTCTTGTGCCATTATTGACAATCTCACTGGAAATTTTCAACACTTAAAAGATACCACAAGTGATCTTAATAAAGCTCTTAATGACTCAGATTTAACAATCCTGGCGGCGACTCAAGCGATCCCTAGTAATTCAGTTCAAAAACTTCAGGAAATCTTAGGAATTGGAAACCTTCTCGTAGACTACGACTCTCAACAAATCACAGAAAAAGTTTTGCAAAAAAATACCTGCTTAAGAGCGCCTGGTTCTGTATGCTTTTCCGATCAAGATTGTGCTCCTACGGATATCGTAAGCAGTGCTATGAACATCATAGATGAAGATGACACAACTTATACCGGCCTACTCAATAAATATGAAATAAGTTTTTGGAAAGAAAATCTCATTTGCTCTCAGAGTGAATCAGTAAAAAGTCCTCTATACGATCTTACAAAAAACAAATGCTGTAGAGAAACTGGAAAAACGCTAACGATTGCCACTCTAGTAGATCAATCAAGCGATACCACTAAAAACTCTGACTTTCCTGTTTTCGACAATGAAAAAATTCCTGGCATTCACATTTCTCTAGCTAGCGAACAAAGATATTCTGGTATTTCGACCTATTATAAAAATCATAAGGACTCTTCATCTGATTACCCTAATTTAACAACATCCCTTCCCGATAGATGTAGCAGTGGTACGGGGTGTATCAAAAGAGAAATATTAAATAAACAGTATAAAACTTTTAATGATGTCTCTGCAAAAACTTGTTGTTCAGGACATTGGGTAAGAGAATTTCACCAGGATCAAAATGGGGGAGGTCATAAATGGGGTAAGGACAAAACTCAGATTATTCCTATGACGGCCTTCAAGTGTATGAACTGGGAGCGATGTGAAAATGATGCAAGCTTTGATACATGCTCAGACAACCAATTCGACTGTCTCCACGTCCCTGATATTGATGATCCAAAATGCCTTGCCCGATCTATTGGTAACTCAGAAGCGACCACGGTTTTTGAATGGCTTAATACCCTTGAAACCCTAGGTATACCTCAAATTGCTGTAAAAAGCCTTGATTTTAGTGATGAAATTATGTGCAAAGTAGATCCCACAGATCAAAGTCAAGCTGGAACCTCTGCACTTGGCGATTTCATAACAGAAGCTACCACAGATGCTGAATATACTGATGGTACCTATTCATATTTTTCAAGCGATGATTCAAATAATTTTTCAAGTTCCTTAAAAACAATTTTTTCTGCAGACAAAGTTGCATGCTGCCTTCCTCTTGGAACAAAAGTTAAAGATATAACTGTTTCACCTGATCTTTGCTGTAGTGGTCACTACGACAATACTACTTTAAAGTGCAATCTCCCTGACTACACCAATGTTTCACTCTTTTTTAACCGCTATATTTCTTCGACACTTAAAAGCCTACCAAGTGGTTATTTTGACGAGTATACTGGCTTTGTAAAAAGCCCCGATGTTGTTATTCAACTTGCTTGTCAATTTCAGGCCTGCGCTTCTAACAAAGTTGCTAAAGGTATTGCCCTCTCAAATTTGAAGGTCCCTGGCCACGAAGATAGTGAAAAGAATGTAAGAAGATTTTTGGATGGAGACACAAGAGCGAATCAAATTAACGACAGAACTCTATTTTATGAGGCAGGGCTTCGGTGGAATAACAACGTTTACTGTGTCCCAGGAGATCTCGAAACAACAAGTCAGGATATGTCGATCATTGATTGCCTATAGAACCCAAAGAATCACTCCGGCCAGTAAAACTCTATAAAAGGCGTAAATACCAAGGCCCAAATTTTGAATAAGCTTCAAAAAAAGGTGAATAGATAAAAGACCAACGATAAAGGAAATAAAAGTCCCCCAAAAACAAGTGCCCCAAGATACAGCACTCCCTTCATGGGCAAGTTCTGGCAATTTGGTAACAAACCCTCCCAAAATAATAGGTAGGGAAAGGAGAAAAGAATAACGCGAAGCCTCCTCCCTCTCTAGACCCAAAAAGCGAGAAATGGTCAACGTCGCCCCTGAACGACTAACACCAGGAAAAATAGCAAAACCTTGAAAAACACCAATCATAAGGGCCTTTTTCCACTGGTTCTGCTGAATCATCCTTTCCCTTTCCTTCGAGACTCCTTTCTTTTGATCGGCCACAACCATCAAAATCCCAAAAAAGGCCAGATTAAAAGCAATAATTTGAGGACCTCTTGCCCCCAATTTCACAACGAGGT
>JAOMEV010000100.1 GCA_028346125.1 Bacteriovoracales bacterium
CCACTGGATGACCCAAAGCAATTCCACCTCCATTAACATTCAGTTTATCTCTGGGAATTGGACCTCTTGCCCTATCTAGGCCGTATTGACGAGAAATATTGTCGTCTTCAAAACCTTTTAGGACAGACAGAACTTGCGCCGCGAAGGCCTCATTTATCTCAAAAAGATCAATTTGATCAAGTTCTAGCTTTGTCCGTTTCAAAAGGCCATCTATCGCAACGAGGGGTCCCATCCCCATTCTCTCTGGGCCAAGCCCTTGAAAGTGATAATCAACAATTTTTGCCATGGGCTTTAGGTTAAACTTGTTCACAGCTTCTTCACTGGCCAAAAGACATAAAGACCCTCCGTCAGTAATCGGGCAGCTATTTCCAACAGTGACCGTGCCAGATTTTTTTTCAAAGTGTGGCCGTAACTTTCCAAGCCCCTCTACTGAAGAATTTCTTCGAGGCCCAATATCTGTCCACAAAAGCTTATTTCTCTTAAGGCCAATAAGCAGAGGAATAATCTCTTCTTTAAATTTTCCTTCTTCTTGGGCCTTATAAGACCTTTGGTGAGAAATATTGGCATAAATATCTTGTTCTTCTCTTGTTATATTGTGCTCCCTCGCAAGAAGCTCTGCAGTTTGTCCCATATTAAGCCCACAAATAGGGTCAGTGAGACCTTGCTCAATACCAATAATTGGGGACAGATGAGGTGGTCTGAACTGGGAAAGGGCCTTTATTTTTTCACTTAGAGATTTGGACTTATTCACCTTAATAAAAAGGTCTGTCATCTCTTTGCTATAAATCAAGGGCATCTGAGACATATTTTCAACACCCCCTGCAAAGACTATGTGAGATCTCCCACTCAATATTTTCAAACACCCCTGGCTAATGGCCTCCATTCCGGATGCACAATTTCTATGAACCGTAGAGGCACTAATCGACTGATCAAGCCCTGCAGTTAAGGCAATAACCCTTGAAACATTCGCATACTTGGCCGGAGCCCCGGTATTCCCAACAATAACTTCATCTACCTCAGAGTTTGGTATGTCTGTTGAGTCTAGAATAGACCTCAATAGCGAGGAGCCAAGAAAAGGCGCAGCAACATCCTTCAATTCAAGGCCTGCCTTAACTTGCGGAGTTCTCTTGGCCTCCACTAAATAGACTAATTTATTAACCACCCTCGTCTCCCTTTTAAAATAAAGTTCGATTCCTCATAGTAAAAGAAAAAAAAATAAAAAAAAAGTCTGAGAGCAAATTAAAAGGCCTCTAGAAAAAGAGGCCTTTAATGATTTATTTAAAATGGGGATTTATTGAATTAGAGTTTTATAATGGCGCCAATATAAATTGACTGATGTCCCGCAGAAATAATTTCTTCTGCAGCTTGGCCAAGTACAGAACCATGGGATGCATAATTATAGTTGTTGTAATACCCACCATAATTATTACCGTGGTATCCTGTCACCTGAGGCTCATCGACCTTTGAATTTAATGCTTTTGAGTATTTAAAATGAGCATTTAGTCCAAATCTAGAGTTAAAATAAAATTCAGTTCCAACCATGGCCGAGGCAAAGAATGAGTGACCTTTAACACCGTCATTATTTGAATAATAAGACCCGTATGTGTTCGACTTCTCATAGTCCATCGTTATGTTTTTATAACCAAGCCCTGCTCCAACATAAGGAAGAAATCGTCCTGTATCTTTGAAGAAGAATTTTGAGTACATTTCTAGAGACCATTGTTTGTACTTCATTTCGCTTGAATAGTAGTAATAAGAGCTATCTTCAACCTTCATTGAGCCCATATTGAAATCAAGCCCAATTGAAAAGTTCGGACTTAATGTATTTTCAACGGAAACTCCAGGAAACATTTGTGAATCGTAGCTAAAGCTTGAACTTGAAAGGTTGGTCATCCCTGCGTAAGGAATTAACTTAATGTTTCTTTCTCTCTCTTCAACTTCGATGGCCTGTGGAGCTTCTGATTGAACAACTGGCTGTGGCAATTCAGCTGGCCGTTGTAATTGAGGAGTATAGTCGAGGTTTCTTCCTTCTGGATAATAATCCGGAGACCTCACTTCCTGTCTTTTAACGTTATTGAGGGCCTTTCCTAATTTGCGGGAAAGCTTTCTTTCTTGTTTTATCCTTATGTGTTCTAGTTTTTGAATAAGACGGCTATCATTTCTTCTTTCCATCCTTCTTCTTTTATCGGCCATTCTTTCGGCCCTTGTTTTTCTTTTTGTAACAGTTCCCTCTACATCAAGGGTTCTGGAGTAAATGACTCCATTTTCATCCACTTCATAATTTGCGCCAGAAAAGTCTGACCATCCGTTTACTGAAATAAGAGAAAGCAACAAAAACAGCATTTTTGCTTGCCCTATTTTTTTCCAATCACTCATTTTTAAATCCCCTTAAAAGTCCTATCTCATCTATCTTCAAAGATATTTTAAATTTTTTAGCTCATCGCAATATAACATAAGATTAATGATGCTCATAAGTTTTGGTTATAACCGTGCACTTTTTACAGGGAGTATATTTTAATAATTTCAGCTATTTAAAGAAGTTAAATAAGCTTTATTGAGATATTTTAACGCTTAATTACAAACCTTTTGAAGTTTGTACCCGAATAAACCGCAATAATCTGGCAATAGAGACTGGTCGAGTCAGGCGTACAGTTTTCACTGTCTCCAATAATTCGGGCCTTGATAATATCACCCAATTTAAAGGCCAAGACGCTGGCGACGGCCAACAGAAGGATATATTCAATCGCCGTTTGACCGGACTCTCCCAAGAGGCTTAAAAATGACCTTTTCTTCATAAGCTTATTTTAAAGTTCATTTTTTCTTCTATCATCAGGAAAAAAGAGCCTCTTAAAACCTTATAAAGGAGTTCGCATCTTTAATTTCCATAAGAGAGGAGAAAAGGCCATAGCCCTCTTTCAAAGGCCCGAAGTAATCAACTTTTCTCAATTTATTTCTTTTCCCTATTTTCGAAAGGTCATAAAGGTCAACGTTTGGGTAAAAACTCATTTCTGCAGGTTTTTTATAATATTTAATGTTTTTTCCATGCAACCATACTTCCGGTGTAAAGAAAAACTCCCTTCGGTCTATTTTATCCTCAATAAACGGGCAAAACGGGTTCAGCTCTTTGATCATCTCCCTTTCAATTTTTTCTGAAATAAATGAGGTTTTACTTCCTCTCTCAAAAGGAATGATAACGTTTATAACTATTTTATTTTTCTCAAAACTCGCCTCCCAAAATGGGCGTTGAGTCCCTAGCCTTTTCAGCTCTGTCTTAACAATCCGCTCCCCCCAAAAATCTTCCTCAAGGTCTTCTTTTAGGTCCCAGACAATTTTGAGACTAGAAAAAAAGTTCTCGACCTTCCCAATTTTAAGGGGTATTTCGTTGGAAATTCCTCCAAAAAAAGCAATCCTTTCAGGGTGAACAAGACCTTCATAACTCTCCAACTCAAGACACCAAGGTGTACCAGTATGAAAAACCCATTCTTTTATAGAGGTCTTCTTAAACTGGCCTCCCTTTAATTGATAGCAATCTTTCAAGCTCGAGATCAGGCCTTCCTGATCTGGACGATAATGGGGGGAAAGAAGGCAAAGGAAAAAATGGAACCTTTCAAACTCATTGGCAAACCAGGTAAGCTTTTTTTGATAAAATCCTCTTCCCAAGAGTGCCAATGTTTTGAGCTGCCACTCAGGTCCTAGATAGTTATCAGTATCTGAATCTAAGATCTTACAAAAGAGATGATAGAGTTCTTTTATGTTAGCTGGACAATGGGTAAGGAAAAAATTCATATCAAGACTTTGCAAAGTCTTATACTTAAAACAGTTCTGCCCAACCCTCCGGCATAAAGATAAAAAGGAATCATCAAAGCTTTTAATATTTTTCTCACTGGAAAGAATATTCTGTACGATATCTTTGAACCGTCCTTTAGAAAGAATTGGCATCTTACGACTGAGCTCTACCAAATTTCGTGAAGGAGTATCCCCCAAACGAATTCTTCGCTCACCGACAACAAAGACAATATGTTTTTTCATTAAGAAATCATCCAAAGACTCTAGAGAACTTATCTTTCTCTCTTTTCCCCAGGTTTTTAAAAGCTCCTTTTCAAGCTCCCAAAAGGTATCTGTAAAAAGTTCTCCATAACTTAATCTTTCATCATCCAAAAGAAGAACCTTATGGCCCTTATCCAAAAAACTAAGGGAAAAAATAAAAGAGAGGAAGCTCTTCCCTACGGTCGTTAAATAGACATCTTTTTCTAACATTTTTCTTCTTTCCTTAGACCAAAAAGTTTCAATAACAAACAGAACCTTTCACTCATTAAAGAAACGAGTTGTGCTCTCGGTTTCAAACTTTGAACATTTTGAAACTGCTTAAAAAGAATACTAGCAAACATTCCCAGTTCATGAACTATAAAAATTGAATTTGGAGAGATATCTTGAATGAGGTCAAATTCAGTGGACCTGTGAGTTTTTGGCCCACAAAAGACTTGGGATCCCGCCAAAAAGGGCTCTAAAACAGAGTGTATCGAACGTCCGTGCCCTCCCCCAACAAAAACATTTGAAAATAAACTATACATCTCCAAAAGAATGGCGGGCGTCGTTAAAACAACAGGACCCGGCTTTTCATTCCACTTTTTAAAAAAGATCTCCCAGTCGTTGGAACCCTCCCTTAAGTCTACAAAATAAAGAGGAACATCTTTTACTTTAAATGAGTCAAACGCATCATTTAACTCTTCCAGGAACTCCCTATTTAATTTGTGAGGGGCCAGAAAAAACAAGAACTCTTTCTTTGAAATCATTTCCAAAAGCTGAGGGTCTGAAAAGACCTCCATTTCCTGAGGCCAACAGCTCCCCATTAAAACTCTTCTTTCTTCTTCATGAGTCTCAATAAAGCTTTTAACGTCTTTCATTTCAGGAAATTGACCGAGAAGACGTTCACTATTTTGAACCCTATCTTCAATTTGAAGGACCCTAAGGTCAAAAGATAAAACTTTTTCGGATTCAACCCCAAGCTTTTTAAATTTTTCTCCATCAATTTCAGTCGCAG
This sequence comes from Bacteriovoracales bacterium, assembly GCA_028346125.1. Classification (GTDB taxonomy): domain Bacteria; phylum Bdellovibrionota; class Bacteriovoracia; order Bacteriovoracales; family Bacteriovoracaceae; genus UBA7317. The sequence continues at coordinate 5,042 of JAOMEV010000100.1, forward strand.
TGAAAATGAAATCAAAAAGAAGAAAAAGGCCTCTAAAATAATGGTGAAAAAAGGCCCCCTCTCTTTTGAGAATATGCTCTTTTCCTTTCAAAGTCGCTGAGGCCAAAATGAACTCCACGCCTTCTTTTTGTCCATAGATTAAAAGTTCTGGAAAAAAGTCGTAGCGACAAAGAACTAATTTTTTTGCTGTAATCATTCGAAAGAAGTTCTGACCTCCAAAAACTGGCCAGGGAAAACAGCTAAGAATGGGCATTCTCAAAGGTCGGACCTGCCCAGGCCAACTTTTTGCAAATCGCTGAATTTTATTTTCTAAACTGGCCGAAGCGTAAAAAACTTCAACCTTAAGTCCATTTTCCAAACAAATATTGAGAAGAGGCGCTACCTGCTCAAATTCACCTTCGCTTGAAACCTCGAAGGCCAAATCGGCGATCTCCCCTTTTGACCACGAGAAGGAATCTTTAAGGTTTTTACCTTCAAAACTCCTCCTTTTTTTCAAAGAGGGAACAAATAAAGGAAGTATCAA
>JAOMEV010000101.1 GCA_028346125.1 Bacteriovoracales bacterium
AAAGTATGGAGGGAAGGCCAGAAAAGATATGTACATCCTCATTTCTTATATTCAAGGGTTAGCGGAGTTAGAAATTGCCTCTTTGGCCATCAAAAATGGAGACATTACAAGGGCCGGTTATCTCAAAGCACTTTCATCTTTAAAAGGGTGGAATGCAGGAGGAATGTTACAGCCGCTAGATTTTACAAAATTTCCTTATGAGTCAGGATCCAGAACCAGAATTCTTAAACCAGATTTTAAGGAAGGTTCTTGGACCATTGTGTCTGACTATGCAGAATCAAAATAAACTGATTTTAGAGGTTCAAAACCTGGAGACTGTTTATCACGGTGTGATGAGAGTTCTCCGGGGCATGAGTCTGAAGGTTCCCGAAGGGGGAGTCGTTGCTCTTTTAGGTCCGAACGGCGCGGGAAAAACAACTGCCCTTCGTTCCATCACAGGTCTTCTTGATATTCACGAAGGAAAAATCACTAAGGGAAAAATTAACTTTTTTGGAGAGGACATCAGCAAGGTTTCAGCTCACATCCGTGTTTGGAGGGGAATGGGACAAGTTATGGAAGGCCGCCGAATTTTTCCCGAACTGACTGTTTCTGAAAATCTGCAAAGTGGCGCTTTTGGCGTGGGAAGAAAGACCATGCTTGATAGAATGGAGGCCGCTTATGAAAGGTTTCCTCGTCTTAAAGAAAGAAAAGACCAGGAGGCCGGCTATCTTTCAGGTGGGGAGCAACAGATGCTTGCTCTATCAAGAACCCTGATGTCAAACCCAAAGCTTTTAGTTCTTGATGAGCCTTCTTTAGGCCTTGCTCCTAATATTGTTTCCCAGGTCAAGGAATTGATTCGCGAGATTCATAAAGAGGGCGTTTCTATTCTTTTGGTTGAACAAAATGCCGCTATGGCGATGGAACTTGCTGATTATGTTTATATTCTGGAAACGGGAAAAATTGTTCGGGATGGAACTCCGGAAGAGCTTCGTGAAGACGAAGATATTCAGGAGTTTTATTTGGGAATTGGTGGAGAAAAGCGAACCAGCTATCGAGAGGTCAAACATTACCGCCGTCGAAAAAGGTGGTTGTCCTGATGCTCTCTCTAGAAAACGTCCATCTTAGTTTTTCAGGAATTAAAGCACTTAATGGAGTGTCCCTTGATGTTCAAAAAGGCGAGTTAGTCGCTGTGATTGGACCCAACGGGGCGGGAAAAACATCTCTTTTTAATTGTATTTCCGGACTCTATAAACCAGACAAAGGAGAGATCTCTTTTAAAGGAAAATCTCTTTTGGGAACGCCTTCTTCTTCAAGGTCAAAATTAGGTCTTGCGAGGATGTTTCAAAATATTGAAGTTTATGAATACCTGACGGTTTTGGAAAATATGCTTCTCGGGCGCCACCATCTTTATAAAAGCAATTGGTGGCAGGAAATATTTCGAACTCCCGCTGCCAAAAGCGAAGAAATAAAACAACGGAAACGCGTCGAGGAAATTATCGACTTTTTGGATCTTGAATCCTACCGTTTGACACCTTGTGGGATTCTTCCCTACGGAATTTTAAAAAGAGTCGAATTGGGAAGGGCCCTTTGTATGGACCCTGAGATTCTTCTTTTAGATGAGCCCGCTTCAGGTCTCAACCAGGAAGAAACTGAAGATATGGCCCGTTATATTCTCGATATAAAAGAGGAGTTCGGTCTTTCTCAAATCCTTATTGAACATCATCTTCATATGGTCCTAGACCTTGCTGATAAAGTCGTTGTTATGGACTTCGGCGAGTGTATTGCTAACGGTACTCCCGAAGAAGTTCAAAAAGATCCAGCTGTTTTAAGCGCTTACATGGGGAAGGAAGAATGACAGCTCCGATGACCCTACCTGGAAGACTTGTACAAAGAATGGAAGGAAGTCCAAAGGCGATTGCAATTAGGGAAAAAAAGCAGGGCGTTTGGAAAGAGACCACATGGTCTGAGTATTATGAAATTGTCTCAGTTATGGCGCTTGCTTTAAAAAACCTTGGCATTAAAAAAGATGATCATGTGGCGATTCTTTCAGATAATTGCCCTGAGTGGATTATTTCTGATTTAGCAACTCAAGTATTGGGGGCGCGAAGTGTGGGAATCTATCCCACCAATCCACCAGAAGATGTCGCTTACATTTTAAATCACGCAGAGTGCAAATTGGTCTTTTGTGAAGATCAGGAACAAGTCGATAAGGCCGTTCTTGTTGGAAAAGAAACACCCACAGTTAAACATGTTGTTGTTATCGACCCCCGAGGAACCAGGAGTATACAGGATGACCGTTTTCAAAAATGGTCAGACCTTGAAAAAATAGGAAAGGACCTTTATCAAAGTGATTTTCTCAAAAACCAAGCTGAAAAACTAGACCCTGATGCCTGTTCGATGGTTGTCTACACTTCTGGGACCACAGGCCAACCAAAAGGGGCCATGCTAAGTGGAAGAAGTGCTCTTTGGGGAGCGGATTGGCTCAATAATGAAATGGGAATAGGGCCTCATGACCAACTCCTTTCCTATTTGCCTCTTTGTCATGTGGCCGAAAAAATATTTTCTCTTTATCTTCCTTTAACCTCCGGGGCCGTCGTCCATTTTGGAGAGTCTATAAATACAGTTCAGGAAGACCTTCGGGATGTTTCTCCAACTATTTTTTTGGGAGTTCCCAGGATTTGGGAAAAAATCCATTCCAACGTCACTCTTAAAATGAAAGATTCGAGTTGGATTAAAAGAACCCTTTTCAATTGGGCCGTTGGAAAAGGAAAAAAATGGAGTGTTGATAATTATAAAAAGACTCTAATGGAAAAAATTCAGTATTTTTTCTGTGACCAATTAGTCTATAGGGCCCTCCAGGAAAGGTTAGGACTACGAAGATGTTATTATCCCGTCAGTGGGGCCGCCCCTATCGGTAAAGAACAACTTGCATGGTTTCGGGCCATTGGTCTTAGAATTTTAGAAGGGTATGGGATGACAGAAAATGGTGGGCTAAGCCATGTCAGTCTCAAGACAAAGTTTAAATTGGGAACAGTTGGAACAAGACTTAGCGAGTCCGAATGCTATATAGCTGAAGATGGAGAGATCCTTATTCGAAGTCCTCGTGTCTTTTTGGGATATCTTCATAATCCTGAGGCCACAAAAGAAACGGTCGATGAAGAAGGCTGGCTTCATACCGGAGATATCGGAGAAGTTGATGATGAAGGCTTTCTCAAAATTACAGGAAGAAAAAAAGAAATTATTATCACTTCTGGGGGAAAAAACCTTTCTCCTGAAAAAATTGAAAATGCTTTAAAACTTTCTCCCTATATAAAAGAATCTGTGGCCATTGGAGATGGCAGAAAGTATATCTCCTCTTTAATCCAAATAGACGGCGATGCAGTTGGAGATTGGGCCACCCGAAAAAAAATACCTTACACAGATTTTGCTGACCTCTGTTCGAAAGAAGAGGTCCAGACTCTTATCCAAAAAGAAATCCATATGGCCAATGATCATTTGGCCCAGGTTGAACAGGTTAGAACTTACCGTTTAATCCCCAAAGAACTTCATCAAGATGATGGTGAACTCACGGCCACCCAAAAAGTTCGTCGAAGGGCGATCATTAAGATTTGGGCAAATCTCATTGAGGAGCTCTACAAATGATAAACTTTCTTGAGCTAACAACTTCAGGCCTCGCCTTAGGATCTATTTACGCTCTTATCGCTTTAGGTTTTGTTGTTATTTATCGCGGAAGCCAGATTTTTAATTTTGCCCAGGGAGAGTTCCTCACCTGGGGGGCCTTTGGCATGATTGCCCTTTTAGATGCCGGACTACCCTGGGAGCTTGCTCTTTTAGGAACTATGCTTTGTACAGGACTTCTCGGATCCGTTGTTGAACGAGTGGCCTTAAGGCCACTGATTGGAAGACCTGTTTTTGTCACGATTATTGTTACTATTTTTATCGGTTCGATCCTTCATGCACTTGCCATGGTTGTTTGGGGCTCAGACCCCAAAGGCATGCCTACACCGTGGGAGGCGATGAAGGCCTTAAAGATTGGAGAGGTAAGTATTTGGTGGAATTCTCTCGCAGCTGTTATTGCAGGGGCCGTTGCTTTGGGGGCCTTTTTTATCATGATCCGTTATACACGCCTTGGAGTCGCCATGAGGGCCACGGCAAGTGATCAGGAAACGGCACTTGCTTTGGGAATACCTGTCGGCAGAATTTTTGGAACGACTTGGTTTCTTGCTGGCGCCTATGCTGCTTTAGCTGGCGTTCTCCTTTCAATGTTTCCCAGAAACGCTGATATGCATTTAAGCTTTGTGGCCCTTAGGGCCTTTCCCGCCGTTATTGTGGGAGGACTTGAAAGTATTGGGGGAACTGTTGTTGCGGGTTTACTTTTAGGCGTTTTGGAAGTTTGGGCCCAAGGGTATGTTAATCCTGCGCTTGGAGAGTTTGGGCAAAACTTTCACACAGTTTTTCCTTACATTGTCATGATTGGTTTTCTTATCGTAAGGCCTTATGGCCTTTTTGGATCTCAAGATGTGGAGCGTGTGTAATGCCGACTCGTGATTTAATCACTACCTATGAGCAGGGCCTTGAACGATTTCCTGATCGGTGGGATAAAATTGGCCTTTGGTTAGGAGGGTTGATTCTTCTTTTGATACCTCTTTTTGCGAGCTCTTATTGGCTTACTATTGTTAACCAGGCCCTCATTGCCGTGATCGGCTCTGTTGCTTTGATGATTCTCACAGGGTTTGCAGGACAAATTAGTTTGGGACATGCCGCCTTCCTTGCCATTGGGGCCTATACTGTTGCTATTTTAGGGTCTCATTTTCATTTTCCCTTTTGGTTGGCGATTCCGCTTGGTGGTTTATTTTCCTCTTTTGTTGGGCTTTTGATTGGGCCTTTTGCTCTTAGGCTTCGGGGACTTTATCTCGCTATTGTCACAATCGGACTTCTTTTTTTAGTTGATCATATCTTAATGACTTTTTCAGAGTGGACAGGGGGAGTATCAGGACTCAGTGTTCCCATGCATGGTGGTTTTTCAAAGATTTCTGGCGAAGGGGCCTTAGGAGCATTATCCAGGCCTTTAAGTTTGGGTCCTCTTGAAATTGTGTTTGCCCATAAGATGTACTTTCTTCTCCTTTTTTTGGCCATTTGTTCGGCCTTTTTAAGTTCTAATATTCGTCAATCCCGATTAGGGAGATCCATGATGGCGGTAAGAGAAAGTGACTTAGCAGCTTCTGTCATTGGGGTAAGGCCTGCTGTCGCCAAAATTTTGGCGTTTGGGATATCCTCTTTCCTTGCCGGTATAGCGGGAGGAGCTTTTGCTCTTCAACAACAATATATAACAATTGCTCCGCCCTTTGATTTGGTGATGAGCATTCAATATATTACGATGATTGTTCTTGGTGGAGTGGGCACAACTTTTGGTGCTGTGGCGGGAGCTTTGG
>JAOMEV010000102.1 GCA_028346125.1 Bacteriovoracales bacterium
TATTGAAAGGGTTTCTACCCCTAAATACAACGTCAACATGTTATTGGCCGATGCCAGCAACATCCCACCAACCAGAACTCCTAGGCTCATCACGGTAAATTCGCTCTTAAACTCATCATAAATCTCTTTAGACTGAGAGCTTAAATAAATTGAACCTAAAGTTCCAAGGACCATAACTATTTTTGCAAAAGTGCTAAACTGATCAATAACAACGGCATTAGTAAAAATTGCGATAGGCTTTTCAGAAAGATTTGTAAGCAGAGTAAAAAAGGCTAAAATCAAACCGATAAAAGCTATTCCAAAAACGAAGCCTCTTTCCTTTTCTTCAGGTCTATATGACGCTTCCAAAAACAAAACAGACAGCATCGTTCCAATAACAATGAGTTCTGGTACAAAGTAACCCAAATTAGCAAAATAATTGACAATCATTTTACACTACCTTTTGTAACCTTTTTGGTTGACCCAATTATTGAGAATATTTGGCCAATTCAACAACTAATCTTCCTACAGTATCCTTCATTATGTTTAAAATTGGAGACGGCCATATACCAAAGACTATGACCATAACGCATAGAGGAGTCATGTATAAGATCTCTCTAGCATTTACATCCGTATAAGACTTACATTCTTCCAATACTTCTCCAAAAAACATTCTTTGGAACATCCATAAAAGATAAGCTGCACCAATTAGCAACCCTAAAACGGCAAGCACTGTATAAGTTGTATATTTCTCGTAAATCCCTAAGAAGACGAGGGCTTCCGAAATAAAACCTGCTAACCCTGGAAGGCCTAGAGAGGCAAACATACCTATAATAAAGATAATACTGAACTTTGGTAATTGAGTATACAACCCACCATAACCCTTTGTCCCATCAGGTTTGACAATCCATCTATGGTGAGATCTTTCATACAAAATTCCAACGAGAAGGAACATCATTGCTGTAGACATACCATGGTTCCACATTTGTAGGACACCACCATTCATACCCTCAGTTGTCATTGCAGCAAGCCCCATCATGACAAAACCCATATGGGATACAGAAGAATATGCGATAAGCTTTTTAACATCCGTCTGTGCCATCGCACACAGGGCGCCATAAATAATATTTACCAAACCTAATAAGGCGATGGAGTCAGCGTAATGCACTGCTGCTGCAGGAAAGATAGGAAAAGATATTCTTAAAAACCCATAAGTTCCCATCTTAAGAAGAACCCCTGCAAGTATAACAGAAACGGCCGTTGGCGCTTGAACATGGGCCCATGGCAACCAAGTATGGAAAGGAAAGATTGGTACTTTAATCGCGAACCCTACAAACATAAAGACAAAAAATAATTTATTAAATGCTACCTGAGATCCAAATATACTTATTTGGAGGTCTGTAAACTTACCACCGGCCAATGCCATTATGTTAAAAACTTCCTTACCCAACTGATCTCCAGCTGAGTAGTAAAGAGCAACCATACCAACAAGCATTAAAATAGAACCAAAGAATGTATAAAGGAAAAACTTTACCGCAGCATATTCTCTTTTTTCTCCTCCCCAAAGTCCGATCAAGAAAAACATTGGAAGAAGCATAATTTCCCAAAACACGTAAAAAAGAAAAAAGTCCAAAGCTAGAAATACACCTAGAACACTCGCCTCAAGCATTAAGAAAAGAGCAAAATAACTCTTAACATTTTTTTCTATTGTCCAAGAACTCAACACACATAGCAAAAAAAGCAATCCACTCAAAATAACCATTGGAAGTGAAAAGCCATCTACACCAAGTCTCCAATAAATATTAAATTGTTCGATCCAAGGGATTGAGACATTGAAAGCAGACTGAAGACCATGCTTATCGATGGCATTTGGGTCAAACTGCTTATAGAGAACCAGAGTTAAAATAAAGGTTATTGTAGTATTGAGTAAAGTCCAATACCTAACCGTTTGTTTCTGATCCCTAGGGATAAAGAAAATCCCTACCATTCCAATGATTGGCAAGAGGACGATCCAATTCAATAAACCTTGCACCAATGGCTCCTTGTGATTCGCTATTCTTTAATTTATTTTTATCGAAAAAATGTAACTAACTAAAACCAAAATAATTATCAAAAAGTAAAATTGTACCTTTCCTGACTGTACTGTTCTCAATATGACATTGAAAAACCTAGTACCAGTTCCCCAGCCGTCAACACCAATTTTATCAACAGCAATATCATCAAACTTTCTTGCGGCCTTAAAGAACCACTCATTTACTGTTTTCCACCCATCTACAGCAAACCTATCAAATATGCCCATATCAAATGAGGCAAGAAGGTCATTGAGTCTTAACAATCCTTTTTGAATAACTCCCTTTATATAGAAATCATCAAAATAATATTTATTCTGCAAAATTTTATACCACCCTGATAACTTATTAACCCACCAAGACGGATTTACTTTGCCCGCTAAGTACATCAAATAAGCTATTCCAACACCGGAAAATGCAATAATTATTGATAGAATTGCCCCAAGGTGGTGAACATGATGAACATGATGAGCTTCTTTTTCACTCAAACCATGATTATTATCATAAACCGTTTTTTGGAGCGGTGTTTTATCCCTCGTATCAATATTTCCCCAAGCTTCTCTTTTATAATTTTTAAACTTTTTCACATCTGGTTTCACAATTAAGGTTTGAAACCATTCTTTTTTAACTACAGGAAAATTAACTAAACGTTGTCCTGTCAATGAGCCACTGTACCAAAACCCTAGTGTAAAAAGACTTAAAATAAGAAGTGGAACATTCCGATTCCAACTCAATTTTTCAAGGTGAGTATGATCATAAAGTTCTTGATCCCTAGGCTCACCGAAGAAAGTTAGAAACATCATTCTGAACATATAAAAAGCGGTTAGGAATGCTGCTACAAAACCAAGTATCGCAGGACCCCAAAGTGCTCCTCCATCATCCAAAGCCCTTAACAAGGCATCGCCCCAAAATTCTGTCCTTGGATACAAATCCTGAAAAGAACGGAATTCCTGATATTGCTAGGGTACAAAACATCATAGCTAAAAACGTTAACGGCATCTTCTTTCTTAACCCACCCATTCTAGGCATTTCCTGGACGTGAGCGTGAGTATGGTGATCATGTAAAGAGTGGATTACCGAACCGGCTGCTAAAAAGAGACAAGCTTTAAAAACAGCGTGAGTAATTAGATGCATGAATGCCGCATTGTATGATCCGACACCAATACCCAATACCATATAACCTAATTGAGAAATAGTTGAGTAAGCCAAGACAGCCTTTAGATCTGTCTGAACGAGAGCAATTGTAGCTGCGCCAAAAGCAGTTATTGCTCCTATATAGGCAACAAAAGTTGTAAGGTTTCCAGCTTCTAATAACGGGTAAATTCGAAGGGAAAGAAATACACCGGCAGCAACCATTGTTGCTGCATGAATTAAGGCAGAGCAGGGAGTCGGTCCCATCATGGCATCTGGCAACCAAACTTGAAGAGGGAACTGCGCAGACTTACCAATGGTACCCATAAAAATTGATAGTCCAGCACAAGTAATTAAAGGGAAGCCCCATAAAGTCAAATTATCAAAACCGCCTTGTGCTATAACTCTATAAATATCAACCAAAGCAACACTGCCTTCACCCGTCGCCCTTGCCACTGTATGCCAAACCATAACGATGCCCAAAAGGAAGAAGACATCTCCTACTCGGGTAGTCATAAATGCTTTTATTGAAGCAGCGCCAGCTTCTTCTTTCTCGTAATAATGCCCAATTAATGAATAGGAACAAAAGCCCATCAATTCCCAAAATATAAACATTCCAAGAAGATTATCTGAAATAACCATTCCCAGCATAGCGGAAGTAAAAAGGGACATATAAACAAAAAAGCGACCAAACCTTATATCCTCCGCCATATAGTAGGTTGAGAATATATGTATGAGCAGCGCACAGCCTGAGACCATTAGAAGCATCATAGCTCCAAGGTTATCTATATATATCCCCATGTTGAGTTTAAACGTTGGCCCTAAGTCAAACCAAGTAAAAACCTTGTGGATATGATAGTCCGCTGCAAACTGTCCAAAAGTAAAATCTTTAAAGACAGATAGACTAAAAAGAAAGGATCCAAAAATAGCCAAGCAACTTATAGCAACGGCTGTTTTTGTAAACTTCTTTACAATAAATGCATTTATAGCAAATGCAAAAAAGGGCAGCAGGACAATCGGTGCGACACTTCCAACTGTATAATCCATAAATTAAAACCTTTTTAATTTATCTTAACTTTGTAACTGAGTTGCATCATCTATATGTATGCTTTCTCTAATCTGGTAAAATCTTATGACGATGGCCAATCCCACAGCAGCCTCAGCTGCAGCCACTATTATAATAAACAAAGGGAAAATATGGCCATCTAAGTTTTGGTTAACAAACTTAGTGTAGGCAACAAAATTTAACGCTGAGGCATTAAGTATTAATTCTATTCCCAACAATATGGCAACAATATTTTTCCTGGCTATCATGACAACAATTCCTGCCAGGAAAAGAATTGTAGAAATTAAAAGATATGATGAAAGTGTTATCATAATTTCTTTCCCTACTAACTTCTTTTTGGTCTAGCTATAACAGCAGCACCAACTAAAGCACCAAGCAACAATACGGATGAAATTTCAAAAGCCAGTACATGATCACTAACCAGTAACATCCCAATTTTCTCTACAGTTTTTTCAAAAGCCATTTGAGTTTTTGCTTCATGCCCTTCAAAAATGTTTAAAATCAGTTTAAGAACAACACTGGAAGCTACAAGGGCTCCAAACCCAGCTATTATATATGTTTTTACATTCCCCATCATTGGAATTTTAACAATTCCAAATCTGTTTGTACTTTGGGAGTCTGTACCACCAGTTAACATTACCGCAAAAACCATCAGAATGACGACCCCGCCAACATAAACAACTAACTGTGTTGCAGCAACAAAATCAGCACCTAATGTCAAATACA
>JAOMEV010000103.1 GCA_028346125.1 Bacteriovoracales bacterium
AGTGAAAAAACAAAGTCTAACTTAATTCGTCTTATGTCAGAGTTCTTTAGTGTCTCGCAAGACAAGATTTTTTTAGATTTAAGGCTCGTTAAAAAGAATGAAACTTCCCAAAGTCAATTTTTGTCGGTTGCTGAGAAGCAGGGTCAAAAAGATCAACTTGAAAAAGAAGAGAGAAGAAGGAAATTAATTAATCATCCTCTAGTTAAAGAAGCAGAAAAAATTTTTAATTCCCATATAGATAAGGTTATTCTTAAATAAAATAGGAAGGAGAATGTTATGGCAAACAGTATGAATCACTTAATGAAGCAAGCACAACAGATGCAGCAGAAGATGGCGACTCTCCAAAAAGAGCTTGAAAGCCGTGAACTTGAATCGAGCTCTGGTGGGGGGATGGTTAAGATTCGGGTTAATGGAAAACAAGAAATCCTTGAGTTAAAAATAGATAAAGAATGTGTTGATCCTAATGATGTAGATATGCTTGAGGAGCTTGTTAAGACGGCCGTAAACCAAGCAGTTAAAGAGTCTCAAGAAATGGTTTCTAAGGCAATGAGTAAAGTAACGGGTGGTATGAAAATACCAGGGCTTTTTTAAAATAATGGAAAACTTAACATTACCGGCGAAGCTTCAAAAAGTGATAGACTTTTTTAGTCAGTTACCTGGCGTTGGGCCGAAATCTTCTATGAGATACACCCTTCTTCTTTCCAATTGGAATGAAGAAAAGCTGTTAAGTTTTGGACAAAGTCTGAAAGAACTCACAAAATTAGAGAAATGTTATCGTTGTGGACTTTTTTCAGAAGGAGACCTTTGCCATATTTGTCAAAGCTCTTATAGAAATCAGATGAAAGTAATCTGTGTTGTAGAGTCACTGAGTGATTGCTTGGCCATTGAAAGGGCGCAGCAATTTAAGGGTACATATCATATATTGGGGGGTGTTATTAATCCTCTTCTTGGTATTGGTCCTGATGAGTTGCAAATTGATAAATTAGTAGGCAGGGTATTGAATGAAAGTATTGAGGAGGTCATCTTGGCCTTAAACCCTTCAGTAGAAGGCGATGCAACCTGCTCTTATCTCAAACAGGTTTTACCTGAAGGGCTTTCTGTAGAAAGAATAGGTTTTGGAGTGCCCATTGGAAGTCATTTAGAATATCTGGATTCGATGACAATCAATAAGGCCTTTGAAAATACGACAATAATAGAATAAAATTTTACTTCTATGACTTAAAGACAGGGATTGTTTTGAAATGATAGAAGAGAGTATTTCCGAGTGGGCCGAAAAATTTTTTGAGAAAAAGTTGTCTGATGCAAAGCTTGGAGAATTTTTTCTATTTTTTTGTCGAAAGGACGGTGTAACTCTATATAAAACTGGAAGTTATCCTCTCAAGGGAGATACTGACTCTATAGGTGTTTTATTAAGTGGGGCATGGCAAGCTGCTGAAATGGTGAGCTCTTTATCTTTGAAGAGTAAAAATGAAAGTTTTAGATTTACTTTCGATACATCTTCTCAAGGAATTTATATTCTTCCGCTTACAATTCAATCTTCTCAATATTATTTAGGAACTCTCTATTGTAATCAAGTGAATCCAGGCCATTTGAAGAAAAAGTTACGTCTCTTGGTTAACTCTTTTAAAGAGGAAATAGGCCAATTTGAGAAAGGCCATAGAGAAAAAGACAATTTGCTTTTTCAAAATATTACAGATGAAGAAATGAGTGATATTTTTTCTTTTAGATAATAAGGAAAAAAAGATGTCCTTTGTAAATTACCATTCCAAAGAAGTTAATTGTAAAATTGTCTATTATGGCCCAGGCTTAGGTGGTAAGACGACAAACCTTCAGCACGTTTATAAAAGAACGAGTACTGATGTTCGAAGTGAAATGATTACTCTTAATACGGAAAATGAAAGAACACTTTTCTTTGATTTTTTGCCCCTAGACTTAGGGGAAATTAGGGGGTTTAAGACAAGGTTTCACCTTTATACTGTTCCGGGACAGGTGTTCTATGAGGCAAGTCGAAAACTTATTCTTAGAGGTCTCGATGGTGTTATTTTTGTAGCAGACTCTCAAGTAGAAAAAATGGAATCAAATATTGAAAGTTTAAAAGGCCTTGAAAACAACCTCGTCGAGCAAGGTAATGATTTGGAAGAGCTTCCCATCGTCATGCAATGGAACAAAAGAGATCTTCCTAACTCAACTTCAGTTGATGACCTTGAAAAAAGCTTAAATAAATGGGGATCACCTTCCTTTGAAGCTGTTGCCAGTGATGGAGAGGGAGTTTTCGAGACGCTTAAAATGATAAGTAAACTTGTTTTGATGAATGTTAAGGGTAATCTTCAGTAATTAATCTATCATGCCCAAAAAGCTTAAATATATAAGGTGTGCTTCCAGAATTGCCTCTTGGCTTTGGAAAGTTGACCTTAAACCTATTAGGTGATGTCCAGGAATGGTTCCAAGTTTAATAGAAGGAAAAAACCAAGGAAAATGTGCGTCATAAGTATCGACAACGCCATCATTAGACTTTTGACTCTGAAAAATTAACTTCGTTAAAAGCATCCATAAGTGGGACTCTTTCCAATTTGCTTCAAATCCTAAAGAGGAATAAAACATATTTTTTGGAAGTTTCCTGTAATTATTTAGAAACCAAAGCTTTTGATATTTACTATTTAGAGAGTTTTGGAGCTCTGTTAGAAAAAAACCTTTATCAATTTTTCTTTGAAAAGATTGTAAATATTTAAGTGCTCCCCTACTAAACTTATCTGTCCCAAGTAAAGGGGTTGCCAAAGTTGAAAGTCCTTTGATTTTATCCTCAGCAAAGCTTTTATTTTTAGAAATAAAATGGAGAGCATCAATGCCTCCTTTGGAATAAGCAAGTAACCAAAATTTTTTTGTGGGACTCTTTAAGGAGTATTCATACAGCTCTTTTTTTATAATCTCATTGTTTATGGCGGTGCCTTTAATTCCTGATATTTTTGGAATTAAAAATTGAGTGCCCATATCCTGCGATAGTTTTTTAAGGGATCTCTCAAAAAAGCTTTGGGAAAAAAGTTCGTTAAAAACACCATCAAGGACAACGATGACTGTCTGAAGTCGTGGGAGAAGAAACTTCGAAGAAAAGCTTGAGTAGGAGTGGGAAAGAAGTGCTTCTTTATAAATTGTTGAGAAAATTTTTTCATGTCCTAGGCCTTCGACAATTTTTTTATCTTTAGAGATTATTTTTCTAATGATGTCATTTTCTTCTGAAGTAAGGAAAGGTGTGAGATCTTTTTCGTTTTTTTCTATTTGTGATTTATAATAGCGATAGTAGGAGTGTCCAAGCCAGGACGTCGTTGAAGTAAGGGCCTTAAATGTTTTTAGCAAGGGACCAACATCAGGATTTTTAATAAGGGTTTCAACTTTTTTTTTGATGTCTTTTTTTGCTTCTTTTTTTGCATTTCTTAGAAAAGCTTTTGATCTTTCTTTGCAAAACAGTACATCTGAATGTTGAACTCCTGACTCCATAAAGGATACCTATCATGGCCAATGATGATGTAAAATCATTAATTTTACTGGCCAATAGTAATTTTTAAACCTTATTCTGAAAAATGTGTTGATGTAAAAGGAGTAAGAATGTCTACAGAAGGTTCAATCGGGATTATTGGGGGAAGTGGTGTTTACAATATTGACTCTATAGAAAGAGTTAAGGAACATATCGTCGAAACACCCTATGGAAACCCAAGCTCTTCTATTTTAGAGGCCAAAATAGAGGGAAATCGTTTTTTTTTCATTCCTCGCCATGGGAAAAAGCATAATATTTTACCCCATGAAATAAACTACAGGGCCAATATTTTTGCTTTGAAATCTCTGGGTGTAAAATATGTTCTCTCTGTGACAGCAGTAGGGTCTTTGAAGGAAGATTATCCTCCTCGAACTTTTGTCCTCCCAGATCAATTTATCGACTGGACGAAGGGAAAAAGAGAGAGAAGCTTTTTTGGCAAGGGAATTGTTGGTCACGTTTCGACGGCACGCCCAATAAATTTGGAGCTTCAAAACTTAGTGGCCAAGTCTTGTGAGCAACAAAAAATAAATTATGTAAAGGGCGGAACTTATATATGTATTGAAGGCCCTCAATATTCCTCTAGGGCAGAATCTTTTCTTTATAAAAGCTTTGGAGCATCGGTCATTGGAATGACTAATGTACCTGAGTCTTACCTTGCTAAAGAAGCTGGTATGGCCTATGCAGCGGTGGCCATGGTAACTGATTTTGATTGCTGGAAGGAAGAAGATTGTAATGTAAAAGATATTATGAGGGTCATGAAAGATAATAATATTTCTGTACAAAAATTGATACTTAATGTTATTCCAAAGTTAGCAAAGCATCCTTTTGAGTTTAAGGCAGAGATTAAAGACGCTATTATGACCGAATACGAAGATTTAGACCGTGAGCAGAAAAAAATTGTGGATATCTTGATAAAATAAATGGGTAGAGGCCTTGGAATATACCAAACATGAAACAGTCCTGAGAGAAGAATGTGTAACCTTTTTGACGGAAAAGGGACCCTTTGGAAAAGAGTCACTTTTTGCAGACCTTACTTTTGGTGGAGGAGGTCATACGAGGGCCCTTTTGGAGGCAGATGCTTCTTATAATGTTTTGGCCTTTGATCAAGATCCGGAAGCTGTGGAAAATGGAAAAAGGATCATTTCATCGCTTGAGAGTCCGGAAAGAATTAAGCTTATCCATGGCAACTTTAGGCAGTTCCCTAAGGTTTTCAATGAGCTTTATGGGAAAAGTAA
>JAOMEV010000104.1 GCA_028346125.1 Bacteriovoracales bacterium
AAGCCTATACAAGCATGATGTAACTTACTTCAGCATTGTCACCAACACGGCCATCAGCTAACTTTACAATTCTTGTATAACCACCATTTCTTTCTTTATATTTAGGACTTACATCACCGAATAGTTTTTTAACAGTTAATTTGTTACCGATTCTACTATCAGCTAACCTTCGATTAGAAACTGAGTCCGTTTTACCTAAGGTAATTAGCTTTTCAAGATAAGGTTGGACAGCTTTACATTTAGCATGGGTCGTTTTAATTTTTCCATGCTTAATGATTTCCCCGGCTAAACCTTTAATTAGGGCCTTTCTATGCGTAGGGCAAGAGCCAACTTTATATTTATGTTTTTTATGTCTCATTTTTTAAACTCCAACAATTAAGATCAAGATTGATTTGTTTCAGTCTTTTGACTTTCTTGAACTTCTTTCATAATCGAATCTACTTTCATACCTAGCCCTAACCCCATGGAGGTTAGTATTTCCTTGATTTCGTTAAGCGACTTTCGACCAAAGTTTTTAGTCCTTAACATTTCACCTTCGGTTTTAGAAACTAGCTCATATATGTATTTAATATTCGCGTTTTGTAAACAATTGGCTGACCTAACAGATAACTCGAGCTCAGACACTGGTTTAAGTAAGGCATTATTCGTACCAGGAGCTGATTGAGATACTTTAGACTCAGTTCTATGAACTTCTTCTTCATCCTCAAAGTTAAGGAAAACGGCCAATTGATCTCTAAGAATTTTAGCAGAGTAAGCAACGGCATCTGACGGCTCAATTCCGGAGTTTGTCCAAACTTCCAACGTTAACTTATCATAATCCGTTCTTTTTCCAACTCTACTGTTCGTTACAGTGTAATTAACTCTGTGGATAGGAGAGAACAATGTATCAATAAATATCCATCCTACTGGGAGTTCATATTTTTCTTGGTTTTCTGAAGCGGTAACATAACCCTTACCTCTCGCGACTTTAATTTCGATCCTTAAAGATCCTCCAGAGGAAATATTCGCTATTGTATGCTCTTTGTTCAATATTTGAACATTAGAGTTCTCATTAATGTCGGAAGCTTTGACAACACCCTCTTCGTTTTTTTCTAAAACAAGGTCCACTTCTTCATTAATATTAAGTTTAAATCTAACCTCTTTAAGGTTAAGGATTATTTCGGAAACTTCTTCTTTAACATTATTAATAGTGCCAAACTCATGCGTAACGCCATCTACTCTAATAGCAACGATACCTGCTCCCTGAAGAGAGGATAACAAAGCCCTACGTAGAGAATTGCCTAAGGTTTGTCCATAGCCTCTTTCAAGTGGCTTCGCAACAAACTTCCCATAGTTGCTTCGCACTGAGTCCGAATCTACTTCTAGGGCCACTGGCCTGATCATGCTTGTCCAATTTTTAGCGACAAATTTATTCATGTTTTTTCTCCAAAGAACCTTTAAACCTGTTGGGCCCTTCAATTTATATTCAATTAGTGACTAAAATAATATAATAAAGGGTTACCGAAAGAAAAAGTATTTTTTTTATGCGGTATTTTATTATACTCGTCTTCTTTTCGGAGCTCTACAACCATTGTGAGGAATAGGGCTACGATCAGCAACAGAAGTAATCTTTATCCCAAGACCTATCAAAGCTCTGATTGCGTTTTCCCTGCCTGCACCAGGACCCTTAACTCTTACTTCAACACTGCTTACTCCATGCTCTACAGCCTTCTTAGCAGCCTCTGAGGATGCCATTTGAGCTGCAAAAGGTGTAGACTTTTTGGATCCTCGAAAACCTAATTGACCAGCACTGGCCCAAGCAATCGAATTCCCACTAGGGTCTGTAAAAGTTACAATGGTGTTATTAAAAGAGGCTTGTATATGACATATGCCATGTGTAACATTCTTTTTTACTTTTTTCTTCCCAACTTTTTTAGCCATGATATTTTCCCAATAATTAACTAATCGTTTTATTAAACAAGGTTGTTAGGTATCTTAACCTTTCATTTGTTTAATTGATTTTTTACCTGCGATCGCTACTGCAGGACCTTTTCTAGTCCTCGCGTTAGTGGAAGTCCTCTGACCTCTAACAGGTAAGCCTCTTCTGTGCCTAATTCCTCTATAGCAACCCAAGTCCTTCAATCTTTTTATATTTAGTCCTACTTCTCTACGAAGGTCTCCCTCAACAGTATAATCCTCTTCCAAAAACTTACGGATTCTTTGAACTTCTTCTTCTGTAAGATCATTAGAAGATTTTCCTAAATCAACTTTAGCCTTTCCAAGAACTTCTTTAGAAATAGCCGGACCAACCCCATACAGTGATTGAATTGCTATTTCCATTATTTTATTACGAGGAATATCTACACCTAAAATTCGAGCCATCTTAATTTTCTCCCCATTAACCTAAAGTGATTAACCTTGCCTCTGCTTATGCTTTGGACTAGTTTTACAAACAACTCTAAGCACGTTTTTTCTTTTTATAACTTTACAATCTTTACAAATTGGCTTCACGCTTGCCCTTACTTTCATCTCTATCTACCTTTACTTCTATATGTTATTCTTCCTTTACTCAGATCATATTTGCTTATTTCTACTAGGACCTTATCTCCAGGAAGAATTTTAATAAAATGCATTCTCATTTTACCTGAGATATGAGCGATTATATTTTTCCCGTTTGGAAGCTTCACTTTAAACTTCGTATTTGGAAGAAGTTCAGTTACTTCCCCCTCTACTTCTATTATGTCCTTAGAATTTGCCATTTAATTTATACCTATTTAATACCAGTATGCTTTAATATAAAAGCACTCCCAATAATGCAAGCCTTTAATGGCCTATTAATAAAAAAGTTTACCCTTGAATCTGCCCTTTGATGTGGCCGAAAACATCATCAGCCCCTTGCGACGCATCAACCACTACCAAATCACCCTTCCCTTCATAAAATTCCAAAACAGGGTTAATCGTATCTGAGAATACCTGTAAACGATTTTTAACAGTATCCTCATGGTCATCTGGTCTTTGATATAGATTCGAAGAATTGCAGTTATCGCAAACGCCACTCTTTTTCGGCGCCTTAGAAACCAAGTTATAAATGGCCCCACAATCTTTGCACATCCTTCTATTTACGAGCCTTTCTGTAAGTAAGCCGAGATCTAATTTAAAGTAGATAGCCTTACTTTGATGCCCTGTTAGAACTTTATTATCAAGTGCTTTTGCCTGCTCTATATTTCTAGGAAAACCATCAAATATATAAACATTGTCTTCCAGCGTACAATTTGCTTTTAACAACTCAAGAACCAAAGAGTCATCAACTAATTGTCCAGAATTAATAACAGCTGAAACCCTTTTCCCTAGCTCACTTTCCTTGCGAATTTCATTCCTCAACAAATCACCTGTCGAGACATGTAAATAACCCAATTCGGAGACGATGCGGCTCGCTTGCGTGCCTTTACCAGACCCAGGAGCTCCTAATAAAATTAAATGCATTATTAAAACCTTCTTTTTGCGCCGCTGTACTTACCTTTCGACTTGTAAGCAGATTCAAGCCTATCAGCATATAAAAAAGACTGCACATTCATCATTACTCTTATAGAAACACTGACAAGAATTAGCATGGCAGTGCCACCAAATTGAGTAGTCTGTCCCGTTACCATTGTAGGGACTATACAAATTACTACTAAAAATAGAGAACCAAAAAAGGTTAACCTATTGAGTATGAAATCCAAAAACTCTTTAGTTTTATTACCTGGCCTGACACCCGGTATAAACGCGTTATTTTTTTGTAGCATTTCTGCAACTTTCTTAGTTTTGAATTGAATTGGAGCATAAAAATATGCCATATAAACTATTAATGCAGCGAAAAAAAGATTAAATAACAGCTTACCTGGAAGAAGAGAGTCGGTTATTGAATTTACATAAGGTTTCAATGACTCATCAGTAATGAAGTTTGCAAATGTTGCTGGAGCAGCAAGAAGCGATGAAGCTAAAATTGGAGGCATGACACCACCGGTATCAACTCTCACTGGCAAAGTCTGAGTACCGCCATATACACGATTATGAATGACTTTTTTCGCATACTGAACCGGGACACTTCTAAAAGCCCTTTCAATAAATGCCACCACATAGAACGCAACGAATATAACAAGTACTATGAGTAGTAATTTTATCCCACTCAATTCACCACTTCTATAAAGGTCCATCTTCTGTATAAGCTCTGACGGTAATGCTACGGCTATACCAGCGAAAATAATAAGGGATACGCCATTTTCTAAACCAAACTCTGTCATCCTTTCACCGAGCCACATAAGAAACATAGTTCCTGCAGCTAGGGTGATCATTGTAGTTACTCTAAATAACATACCAGGATCAGGAATAACTGGGACTCCCCCCGGACTCCTTATGCCTTCAAACATCGCCGCCATTCCATAACCCTGCACACAACAAAGGATTACAGTCGCATATCTGGTCCATTTTTGTATCTTTTTATGACCTTCGGAGTCTTCTTGAAGCTCTTGAATTTGAGGAACTACTTCGCCGAGCAAGCTAAAAATAATAGATGTAGTAATATAAGGCATTATTCCGAGGGCTAAAACAGAAAATCGTTTAAATGCGCCCCCACTAAAGGTGTTAATCAGATCAAATATACCCTGCCCGCCTTCACTAAAGTAACTTTTCAGAGCATTGGCGTCGACACCGGGTACCGGGACTTGA
>JAOMEV010000105.1 GCA_028346125.1 Bacteriovoracales bacterium
GAGACCAGTTTTGGCATTTTGTTGGGGATAATATGTAATTCACCAAATAAAATAAGCATATTTGAATGAGGGTGCTCTTTTTTATAAGTTGTAATGATTTCTGCGGCCTTTTGATCTCTTTCTTTAAGTGTTCCTTCAGAATTGAGAGCTATAATATTAAAGTTTTGCTTTCTAGCGAGATCAAATAAGACTTTGTAGTGGTTCCAGGGAAATCTCCAAGAGTTATGGTAATTAATGCCCTCAAGGAATTCTAGTTCGGTAATAAAGCCATTAAGGAACTGGGAAATTTCCTCTTGATGTTTTTGGTGAACAATTTCCATTCCTAGAGTAAACTCTCTACCTTTTTTGGAAAGGGCCTTAATAATTCTTTGTAAATTCTTGCTATTCTCATCGAAAGTATGAAAATCACCAAGGTAGGCGATATCGGAGCTTTTTAAAGTATTAATGAGGTCATTAAGGCTTACAAGTTCAAAGGGGCGAGATGAAAACTTTTTTTGATTATTGCGATAGCTTTTTAAATCTTGAGAAATCTTCCCCTCGTAGCTAAGGGCCTTTTTTTTCATGTAATTATAGATATCTTCTTGGGGAGATTGAACCTCAATTTTAAGGGTCACATGATTCCTTTCTGAGGAGGAGAGTCTAACCTACCTAAATTTTTTATCATATTTTATGATTTGACGCAAGCTGAGTAACGCAGAGTTATTTCGATGAACTTGAAATTTGATGGAACAAAGTTTTTGAAATAATTTTCTGAACCTTTCCATGGATGAATATTAAAGCTTTTTCCATAGATTTAAACTTCGCAATAACCTTATTAAGTTGGTCCGTCTTCGGTATTTGCAAACCACGTAGAATTTCCAAAATAGGATAATTTAAAGCAGGTTCAACAAGAAATTGTAAAAACGTTATCATTTCTTTGGAGGAGTAAACTTCTATTATCTCAGTTTTGTTGGATAAAAGGGAAAGGTAAATTTCGTCTTCCTCGTTGGTTTTTACAACAACTTTTGTCAGGGGAAGCTGGATATTTTTTGATTTAAACTCAATATAGACTTCTTTATTGTTGAGAACTGGAGAAAGTTCCAAGCTAAGAAGAGGGTCTAAAATAAGGGGGTTATGATAATTTATTGCTTCGGACTCTTTTGAGTCAATTTTTTTAATACAATCTTCTATATTTTGTTTGAAATAGGCCAGCAAGCAAAGGATTTGATGAGGATGAGATTGTATGGACTGCTCAATTAATTGATTCGTGTTAAAAAATAATGTCTCTAAATCATTTGGATGAGTCTCCAAAATAGCTTCTTTTGAAGTTTTTAAAACGTTAAATTGATCAAGAAACCCTTCTGGGAACTGTGAGTTCTCAAAAAAGAACTTTGGAATAAGAAGGGCCCTTAATTTAGATTTAACTTTTGTTAAACCCCCGTTAAGCGAAATTTGGAGTATTTGATGCCCTATATCTGACTTAAAGTATTCTCTAAAAACATTAATATTGAGATCTGGTCTTTTGGGCATTAGGCCAAAGTATTGAAAAAAGGCAGTTCCGTATTTTTCAACCTCAGCTTTGTAAGAGTCTCCCGAAATAAGTTCCAAATTTATATTTGTTTGATTTCTATAATCAATAATTACCACATACGGATAGTTTTCCGTTTTTTTAAACTTAAGTCCCAATAAGCTTGATGTGAAGTCACCCTTTGCAGAAGATCCCGAATCAACATTAATACTTTCAATGGTGAAAAATTGGTCGAAAGGGAAACAGGACTTTGCTAAGTTTCTAAAAAAGCTTGGGTGTGTAATCTTTGTTGGGTCTTGATTGTTAGAATGAAGAAGCTTTCCTTCTAAGATTGCATCTTGGTGAAATTCAAAGGAGACATCATCTGAAATTTGTTCTTGGTAAAGCGGAGTTGTGTGAGGATTTTTTGTCTTAAAAATATTTTCCAATTCAAAAACAAGATCAGAAAACTTGTGAAAAGAGGAAAGGTAGCCACTCCAGCGAAAAGTAAGGCAAGATTCTATGGGAGAGGGAGTGTTATTAAGACTAAGATAATCTTCTTTTAGTTTTCTGCTTGAAAATATGTAAAGGTTTGAAGGAATCTCACCTCTACCTTTGAGGCTTTCAAAATTAAAAGAAGCCTCTAATTTGAGTTTTTTTAGAAATTGTTCAACTTTATCACTTTGGCTTGGAACAAAGAGGTTTTGGTTTGAGAAAACATAAATAAGCCCATCCCTGTGCAAAAATTTTATTTCTTGGTTGACCCTGTTTAATAAATAGTGATGAGGGTTCTTCTTAGGAAGCTTGGTAAGGTTGATAACGATTCTTTTGTAGAGAAGTTCTTTTCTAATTTCAGTTGAAGTAAACATGGACATTTGACCATTACTTTCTTCGACTGAATGGGCGTTTTTTTCTCTCATAACCTGTCCGATGAGAGAAATGGGGTCATAGTTTTGTTCTTTGGCCAATTGAACAATGAGGGTGAGAAGCTGAAGCTCGTTGGTAATTTTCAGAAATGCTACCCTATCTTCTTCACTACCTATAAAATCAGGAGTTAAAACAAATTGCCAAAGACCCTTTAGGTTAATTTCCTGTGCCAACCAATGGGAGAGAATAAGAGAGGAAAGATTATCGCCCGTGATCTTAGAATTAAGGTTCGCTGGAGCTTGCTTTTGATAAGGTAGCTTTGTTTGTCTTAGTTGGTGGCCACCATTATCGGGGTTGATCCATGGCGGTAAATGGATCAGAATTTTATTAAGAAAGTTCCCAAATGCCTTGTGTGAAAGTGTGTGGGCATACCGGTCTTGTTTTCCACTAATCTTGTCTATTTCGTTTAAGGGTTCTTGAAATATTTTAAAAATTTCAGTTACAGGAATTGAAAGAAACTTTTGTGCGGTAGAGAAAATGCGATCCCTAAAATTGAGAGGAGGTCTAAACCAACTGTAGTGATTTCTTTGCATCGAGTCGCATGGAAGCTCTGAAGAGCTGCCTTTCTTAAAAATACTTGTAATGAAGGTTAAAGGATTGAGAAGGTGATTTTTACTTAATTGTATTTTTGACTCGTGAGAGAGAAAAACGATAAACCTTACTTTAAGAAGATAAGTTGATGCGGCCCTAAAGGAATAGGTTTCGATAAAATCTTTAATAACTAAACGATGTGGTGAATTGTTGAATTCGATTTGCCTAAAAAACTCGATATAGTTGCCTATTTCCTGACATTCTTCACCATACTTTAGAGAAAACTTGAGAAACTCGTTATAGATCGCTACTTTAAGAGATTTGTTGAATCCTTGAAGCTTAAAGAATTGATTTTTTGCCTCTTCTTTTAGTTGATCTAAAAGATGTTTTATTGCAAGGGCCTGTTTAGAGTTTAGGCTATCTCCAGTCCAGCCAGGCGTTAAATACTGATCAAACAAGCTCTTCTTTAGTTGTCCTTCTGAAAAACTGTCAGGAGGAGTTTCATCGGGTAAGTTGGATGTCTGATTCAGGTCCAGCCAAGAATTTAATAGAATAGACTCTTTACCCAAAGCTTCAGTCCCCAATAGCAATCATGGTTGTGTTAAACGAAAATTTCTTCATTTTTATAGAAGAGCGGTAAAAATTTATACAATGGAATTGATCTAAAAGTCATAATAATTTTCAATAAAAAGTGTAGTGCTTTATGTAATACTTGACTCTTTGAGTTTGTCATTTTGCTTGGTAAAATAACATTAAAGCTTTAAATAAATAAAACGATAGGTCCTTAAGAGAATGCTATACGTAAGGTAATTATGCAGATACCAACTGACACAAAATCGAGCTTGCAACTGAGCATAGAGGCTGAATTGGCTGTGATGAGTGCTAGTTCAGTTGAGCTTTCGAGTGTCCCTGAGGAGTCCTCTAACGAGTCAGAAATTAGCGATGCGCTAGGAGCAGATGATTTCGTTTCAAAAGTTGCAGGTGAAGAATCGGAGTCAGACCAAGATCTAGTCCAAGAGTTCAATGACTCTTTGGGAGGTAGCAGTGAAGGTATGTTGGCGGATGCTCTAGAAGAAGAAGCCGACGAAACTGAGCCTGAGCAAGGTGGATTTCATACTCTAGAAAAACCTTCTGTTGATGATATCACGGAGGAGTCTTTAGAAGAAGACGCCTTTGATGCAGCTGCTCATGAAGAATTAAAAATTGAAGGTGACTTCCACGAAGAAAATGGTAATGAGATGGTGGCCGACTCTGCAGAAGAAAATGGTCACTGGCCCAAGTCTGAACTTCAATCCCAAATAGAATCTGAAATGGCAGACGAAGCCACGCCCCATGAGGAAGCTTCACTTTCTGCTCCAGAGCCAGTTCCAGAGCCAGTTCCAGAACCAGCTCCAGAACCAGCTCCAGAACCAGCTCCAGAGCCAGTTCCAGAACCAGCTCCAGAACCAGTTCCAGAACCAGTTCCAGAACCAGTTCCAGCTCAAGCTAGTTCTCCGGATAAGAACTTTGATAGAAAACCTCTGTGGGAAGGTAGTAATGTAGTTAATGCAGCTGATTATGATGATGGAGAACTTGAAAACATAATGGATGAAATTGAAGACCTTGAGAAAAAATATCGTGAAAATAACGATTGGGATGGTGGCGATTTAAGCATTGATTCGAATAAGAAGCAAATGACAGATCTTCAAAGGTCAATTGAAAGCGATATTGATGCTGTT
>JAOMEV010000106.1 GCA_028346125.1 Bacteriovoracales bacterium
CATGATATTTACTCTATTGAAGATCTTAAAGAGCTTATTTACGAAATTAAACAATTGGACCCTAATCTTAAAGTTTCTGTAAAGTTAGTCTCCGGAAATAATATTGGGGCCATCGCTCTTGGAGTCACTAAAGCGGGCGCTGATATTATTCAAATATCAGGTGGAGACGGTGGGACAGGAGCCGCCGCACTGATGTCTATGAAGCATTGTGGGCTTATTTGGGAAAGGGGGCTTTTAGAA
This sequence comes from Bacteriovoracales bacterium, assembly GCA_028346125.1. GTDB lineage: Bacteria > Bdellovibrionota > Bacteriovoracia > Bacteriovoracales > Bacteriovoracaceae > UBA7317. The sequence goes on from JAOMEV010000106.1 coordinate 241, forward strand.
GTCCACCGTGTTCTTTCTGAAAATGGACTGCGTGAACAGGTCATTCTTCGTGTTGATGGGTCCATTCAAATAGCTCACGATGTGATCATGGGTTCTATTTTAGGGGCCGACGAATTTGATTTTGGAAAGATGCTTCTTGTGGCAGAGGGGTGTATTATGGCCCGAGTCTGCGAAAAAAATACCTGTCCCGCAGGTATCGCCACCCAAGAAAAAAAATTAAAAGAGCGCTATAAAGGAAATAAAGATCATATTGTAAGGTATCTCACTCAGGTTGCGACAGATATTCAAGAACAGTTGCGCCTTATAGGAGTTGAATCTCTTTCAAAGCTAAGAGGTAAAACGGAGTACCTGTCTTTAAATGAACTCGCCACTTTTGCTGAAAACAAAAATCTAAACTTTGACAATTTCTTTAAAAAAATAGACGTCCTGGAAGAAATACCCCCATTTTCTCCAGAAAAAGGGCATCACGCTACTAATGAAAAAATTATTAAGGACCTCTGGGATGAAAAAAACTTAAAGTTAACAGGCAAAATGACTTTACATAAAATCTTTTCCACGGAAAGGGCGATTGGAGCGGGACTTAATGGTATTATGGCAAAAAGGATATCTACATTAAGGTCTTTAAATAATAATTTTGATCTAGGTGAAGGTCAGATTCTTCTCAAAGGAAGTGCTGGTCAAGGACTTGGAGTCTTTTTAGTTGAAGGCCTTAAAATTGATTTAAGAGGCGACGCTAATGACTTTGTTGGAAAGTCAATGAGTGGTGGTCTCATTATTGTCAGACCTGATGAATTGAGTTCCCTCAAACCTCATAAAAACAGTATCATTGGAAATTGTGCTTTTTATGGAGCGACAGGAGGAGAAGCGTTTATCTCAGGGATGGCCGGAGATCGATTTGGTGTTCGAAACTCGGGAACAATCACAGTCGTTGAAGGTGTTGGCCTTCATGCTTGCGAGTATATGACAGGAGGAAGAGTTCTAATTTTAGGAGAGCATGGTTATAACCTGGGTGCCGGAATGACAGGGGGAGCCGTTTATATTTACAGGCCTCATTATGAATTTATCAATACGGACTATATAAAGCAGGTTCCTTTGACTGAAAAAGATTATAAGGTTATTGAAAATAACCTGGAACTTCATTATGAATATACAAAAAGTCAGATCGCCAAAGAACACTTGGAAAAAATTGGGGATTATGTGAAGTTTTTGCCTAAATCCATGATTAAGTTCTAATTTTTACTCTAAAAAAGATATAATTTAATAAATTAATTATTTAGCCGATTTGAATTGTATTAATGATTTTTACCCCAATGTTGGAGGTTTTAATGAAATTAATGATCGTGCTGGCGACTTTATTTATGACAGTTCATTTATTTGCCCATGGAGGGAATAAACCTGGCCCTCATGGCGGTAAAATTAAGATGCCTGGTATGTTTCATACGGAGCTTCTTATAAAGAATCATCATATTTTTAGAGTTTATCTTTTGGATATGAAATTTGAAAACCCAGTCATAGAAAAATCTAAGGTTCAATATTCCTTTAATGGAAGTGACAAAGTTATTTGTGAACCCACAAAAAGTTATTTTTTGTGTGAAACGAAAAGAGTGATCAAGGGGCATTACACACTTAAATTATTTGTAAAAAGGAATAAGATGAAAGGTGTCGCCACTTACAAAAATAAAAAGATGAATCATTGAAAAGAAATTAAGTTCTGAGCTTTACACCTTGATAAAATTTTTCAAGGGCCTCTTTATGAGGGGAGAAGGTTCCTTTTTCCCTGTAAAGAAAAAAGAGCTCTGGTTCCACCATTTCAACTTCACCGACTTTAGGCCCAGAACTTGTTTTGATAATATCAACCCGAGCGTAAAGAGGTTGATGATCTAAAGTTTTTTCTTTCCCTTTCATAAAAAAATGAGAATCAATATAGGCCTTTTTTATTTTTTCAAAAGTGTTGATGGCCCTTTCTCTTACTTCATCTGGCGCCTCAAGACAGTGAACAGTTCCCCCTCTTTCATCCTGAACAAACCATCCGCCTTCTTTAGGCATTTTAAGAACACTATGGGTGTATTCTCCATTAAGAAAAATAAGAGACCATTCCCCTTCAACAGTGATTTCTTTGATATAAGGTTGTAAAAGGAAATCTCTCCCCTTTCTTAAATCATCAAAGGAAGTTTTTAAATCTTCTGCTTGTTCGGGGTTTAAAACTCTAAAGGTATCTTTTGCGGCCGCTGAGATGGCCGGTTTAACAACAAAAGGACCTTTGTCCTGAAATGTCTTTAAAAGGTCCAGATTTTCATCTCGATGGATAAAAGTTGTATCGACAATACTAATACCTTGTTCTTTAAGATCTAAAAGATATCTTTTGTCCATATTCCAAAGCATAAGAGAGATATTATTGAAAACTTTGAAAGGGTGCAACTCTTCAAGCCATTTTAAAAAGCCTGTTCTGTTAGATTCGCTATCCATATAGTCCCATGGGGACCTGATGATTAAGGCCGAAAAATTTTGTTGGGCGATTTCTTCTATCGGAGTTCCCCATATAATAGGAGTAATCTCGAAGTCTCTTTGCTCTAAATAATCAACAGCAACTTGATCATCATGGGTAAAAAGAGGATTTTCTTTACTGGGAAAATAGGGACTTAAGTCTTTGCAGGTAACAAATCCAATGCGTTTTGTCATTAATGGCCTTCAATACATATTTTGTTTTGTGCAAGTAGGTTATTACAACTAAATGATGTTGTGAAATATTTCTTATTTATAGTTTTATAAAAAAACTACAAATTACTTGTAAATACATTTTGAAATTTAACCGATAGGAATAGTGCGTTAAATTTATTTACTGGAAGTTTTAATGGTAGTAAGAGCTTTCATTTTTGGTTTTTGGACTTTATTTTGCTTCGAGTTAGCCGCTACCGTCGTTATACATGAAGGTAAGGATTTTTATGAACTCGGACTTCACATGGAAACTCTTAAAGATTCTTCTGGAAAATTAACCATCGATGAGTTGAGTGGTTCAGAATGGAAAAATAAGTTCAAAAAAAGTAAGGAAAAAATACTAAACTTTGAATAAAAATTGAAAAAGAGAAGGTTGTGAATAAATTAACTAGTAAGAAGAAAATTTTAATTGTGGATGATAATGCTAAAAATATTAAGCTTATCGGTGATTATCTTAAATTGAAAACAAACTATGAAACAATAATAGCACAAAATGGTGAGGAAGCTATAAGTAGGGCCTTAAAGTTTATACCAAATCTTATTCTTATGGATATTAATATGCCAGTTATGGATGGAGTCAAGGCCTGCAAAAAAATTAAAGAAAGTGAAACCTGTAAAGATATTCCAATAATATTTTTAACGGCAGAAACATCGATTTCTGATAAGTTGAAAGCTCTTGGTTCAGGTGGAAGTGACTTTTTAACAAAGCCTTTTTTTGAGGAAGAACTGATCCTAAGAATTAACCTTCATTTGGAAATACAAGATTCAAAAGAGAGTATTAAAAGAAATTTAAGTGACACGAAATCAATTCTTGATAACATGAAACAAGGAGTTTTTGCCATAGCGAAAGATGGAATTATAACTCCTCCTGTTTCGGAGTATTGTGCTGAAATATTTGGTGAATCGATAATAGGAAAAAGTATTTTCGAGACTTTATTTAAAGATTTGGATAAGGACGTTGAAGGGTTTTCGCAAATCAAACTTGCGATAGGTGCTTCCATCGGTTCGGATCACATTCAATACCTTTGCGTTGAAGAGTCTTTACCCAGTAAAATCATAATGACGAATCATAAAGATCAGAAATGTCATTTGAGGTTATCTTTTTCTCCAATTGTAATTGAAAATAAGATTGTAGAGAAAATTTTATTTGTGGTAGAAGATGTTACGGCCCTTGATGAATTAGAAAGAAAAACAAAAGAAAATGAAGAGAATTCTTTAATGAGATTGAAAATGCTCCAAGAAATTGTAGCAAATAGCAAATCTGAATTTAAAACCTTTATTGATGAGTCAAACAACAATTTAGAGTTATGTAAAATATCAATGGAATCCGAGGATTTGAAAAGTTTTTTCAGAGGTATTCATACAATAAAAGGGCTGTCTAATTTGTACGGATTAAGCAACATTTCCAAGGATGTTCATCTTTTAGAAAATAAAGTAGTCGATTTAAAAAGTCTTAAAGATAATAAAAAAATGCCAGAAATACTTTTAGAAATCGTTGATAGTTTGAAGCTTGCAATAAGCCGATACCATGACCTTTACAAAGAAATTTTTGAGTTTAAACAAACAAAAGATTCAGAAGATGAGGAAATCATAGAAATACCAAAAGAAAGATTTTTATTTGTAAAAGAA
>JAOMEV010000107.1 GCA_028346125.1 Bacteriovoracales bacterium
CAAGGATGGAAAAATGAACCCTTTGATGCCTTCCTAAGAGTCTTTTTTTTACAAGGACTCTTACTATGCATTGTAAGTCTAACTCTTCCAATGGGACTGAGAAATCAAAGTGAGATCGGTCCTTTCGACTTTTTGGGTTTAAGTTTATTTATTATTGGTTTTCTTTTTGAAAGTGTTGCCGATTTTCAACTTTCTCAATTTAAAAAGGACACTCAAAATGAGGGTAAAATTCTTTCCTCTGGGGTCTGGTCACTTTGCAGACACCCCAATTACTTCGGTGAGACCCTAATATGGTGGGGCTTTTTCTTTTTTGCTGTACCTTCGATTTGGACAATTATTTCTCCCCTCCTTATGACCTTCCTCCTGCTTAAAGTTTCAGGAGTCACAATGCTTGAAAAGGTCCTAAAGAACAAAGGTGAGGCATTCGATCTCTACGTCAAGACAACACCTAGTTTTTTACCTTTTAAGGGCCTTTCTTTTTTAAAAGCAGTTATTAGTGTGCTCGTCCTAGATATGATTTGGTTGGGGTATGCCTTTAATTCATTTTATGTAAACCAAGCAAAAAGCGTGGCCAGAATAATAAATGTAGATGGGAAATTGGGCTTTGATACCCTCTATTGGGCCGCTGGGTTTGTTTATTTTTTTATTCCCCTTGGAATTACTTATTTTGCTTGTTTTTCGTCAAAAACCCGAAGTATGGCCTTTTTTAAAGGAGCTCTCCTTGGTCTTATAATGTACACAGTTTATGAATTCACGAACCTTGCCCTCATAAAAAATTGGCCTTTAGAAATGGCCCTTTTAGATATCTTATGGGGACCAATTCTCTGTGGACTTAGTGCCTCTTTCGCGTTTAACAAAAAATGAACATTTTAATTCGTACTTCTATTCCCAAAAATTACCAACAAGTTTTTTCAAGCTTTGATATCTCTCTTTTCAAGGCCTTAAAGCCGCCTTTCATTTCTCTGGAAGTTGAACGGTTTGATGGTTGTCAAAAAGGGAATGAAATCCATTTAAAAATAGGACTTGGACCCATAAGCCAGTCATGGGTGAGCATCATAACAAGTGACTATAAGAATGACTTAGAGAACGTTTTTATTGACGAAGGTAAAGTTCTCCCAAAGCCTCTTAATTACTGGAAGCATACCCACAAAGTTATCAAAATAGATGAAAATTCCTGTGAAATTCACGATGATATTGAATATAGGACGGGTAACCTATTTCTCGACGTTCTTATTTACCCCGTTATGTTTTTACAGTTTTATTTGAGAAAACCAATCTACAAAAAGTATTTTAAGGGGCATAAAAATGCCCCCTAAAAAATTATCTCCAAGAATCTTTTCTCTTTAATTTAACAACGATTTTTTTGATTTTTATCTTTCCACGAAGGTGTAGCTGCCAAGGACCACGTGAGTTTCTTTTAGGGTTTCTGAAACGAACTCGGTCAAATCCACCTCGTGCCCTAAATTCGTATGGCATACCGTCAATAACTTCTTCGTAAGAATTTGTATCACCAACCATAAGTGAACCTGTTCCACGGCCATGCTTTGACTTGGCAACTAAAACGACTGCTTTGAGATTATAACGCTTAAGGTCGATTCCATGTTGGTTTCTCAGTCTTCTTTTTAGATGAACTGTGTTCTGTCCTCTGAAGACTCTTTCTCGATCAAACCTTAACTCAAATTTCTCTGGGCCCGTAGGTCTATAAATAGGTCTTGGTCTATGAGGCCTCGGTCTTCTCCGAGAATATCTCTCTTCACATTGACAAACGGACATCCTTCCTTGAACTGTTGTCCACCATTGACCATTCCAGTCCATTTCTGAACTTGAACAAACTTTTGGGCAAACACTTTGTGCATGATTGTTAGACCAAATAGGTCCTGCTTCAATCACTTCTGAGGCCTGTGAGCTGGCCATAACCAAACAAACAAACATAAATGCTATTAACTTTTTCATACATTAGACTCCTTTTTTTTGTTATTAATCCTATGGCAATACTTTAAGCAAGTTTGATGCCTAAAAAAGGTGGAGTTTTTTGATTGGAATGTCCTTTTTAGTGTCAAAAGTCTACCGATAGTAGTGTCACAATAACAAATAGATGCCCCGCACGAATATATCCTCTCTATTAATTTTCGTTTGACGTTAAAAATTATCTTTCAAAGGAGGGCAATTATAGGTGAAAATAATAGATGTCTTTAATATTAAAAATAGGAATTGAAATGAAAAACCTTTTTATGTTTACCCTAATGTCTCTTATTTTGTTTTCTAACGCTTGGTCTAAAGACAAAAAAATTGTAAAGTTGGTGACCATTGAATGGCCTCCCTATGTTTCAAGTAAGATAGAAGGAAAAGGATGGACAAGTCAGGTGATCAAAGCGGCCTTCGAATCTCAAGGATATAAAGCAAAATTTGTCATCGTTAAAGGGAGTAGTCCATGGGGTCAAGTTTTAAAAATGGTGAAAGATGGCCGGTTTATTGGAGGTTATCCAGCTTACTATTCGGAGGATAGAACCGCCTCTTACTTCTTTTCTAGATCTTTTGGTAGAGGGCCTCTAGGCTTTTTCAAAAGAAAGGGAGAAAAGATAGAGTTTGATGGTGCTTTAGAAAGCTTAAAAAAGTATAAAATAGGTATTGTCAAAAATTACGTTAACAGTGAAACTTTCGATAAGGCCGATTATCTTAAAAAGAGGGCCTATAAAAACGACAGAACAAGTTTAGTTATGCTTAACAAAAAAAGGGTTGACCTCGTACTTTTGGATAAGCTTGTGACAAAACACCACTTAAAATTTGATCCCTACTTAAAGGCCGTTAAATCAAACTTTGAATTTATTGAGCCTCCACTTGAAAACAAAAACCTTCACATCATCTTTACAAAAGTTGGAAATAAAGGGAAAGAGTTCACCGCCGTTTTCCTAAAGGGTCTTACAGAAATAAGGAATAATGGTGAGTACGAAAAAATACTGACTAAATACAATGCAAATTAAACCTCAAGAGGGGCGATATTAAAACCCCAGAAAAAAAGGTTTTGGACCATATTCTAAAAGACCCCTTCGGAGACTTTCTAAACACAAAAAGAAGCGTCCCCTCCGAAGGGGAATCCATTGTGGAATTAGCTATTACCGAAGAGCATGTCAACTGTCATGGAGTTACTCATGGAGGAGTCATCTTCTCATGTTGTGATATGGCCCTTGCCCTCGCAAGTAACTCCCGGGGCTTCATTGAAGTGGCCACTCAAGTCAATATTTCTTTTCTTAAACCCACAGGGCCTGGTGCAAAGATAACAGCTCACTGCAAGGAAGTTCATAAAGGAAACAAGTTAGGACTTTTTGAAATTATAGTTACGGATTCGTCAGGAGAAGTCATTTCAAGGGCCCAAGGCCAAGTCTATAAAAAGAAACAAACCTTTGCCTAATCGATAAGCTCTTCTTTGACCCAAGCTCCCTCTTTACTCGATTTTAATACTGCTTCCGCAAAAAGAACTCCTTGGGCGCCAATATCTCCATCTGGAAGACCATCTACTGTCTCCTCCTCTTCAATTGTTTTCGCAATATCACAATAAATATTGGCAAAAGCTTCAATATAGCCTTCAGGATGTCCCCATGTCATTCTTGTACCTCTTTGGGCCTCTTCGTAGAGGTCAGGCCCCCCTTTAGCATAAGTGATATGAGGCCTACCAAGCGGTTTTACCGTAAGATGATTGGGCTCCTCTTCAAACCAATCAAGACTTCCTTTTTCACCAAAGACGCGGATTCTCATCCCATGCTCATTCCCTGTGGCCGCTGCCGAAGTCCATAAAAGACCTCGTGCTCCACATTTAAATCTTATAAGAACACTCACGTTATCATCAACAGGTCCTCCCCCTACAAGAGTAGATGTTTCCCCAAAGACTTCGCTAACTGTTAGCCCAGATATATAAAGCATCAGGTGATGAAGATGAGTTGCCAGGTCCATTAAAATAAGCGAAGGTCCGACTCTCTCTGGGTCTTGCCTCCAAGAATCTCCTGTACTTTGAGGTGAAGAAGCTGCCAAATAAGATTGAGGCATTTCAATATTAATCATCCTTAATTTTCCCAAGTCTCCTTTTTGGATCATGGCCCTGGCCTGTCTTACCATCGGAAAACCAGAGTAATTATAACAAGTAACAAGAAGAAGCTCTTTGTCTTTGGCAAACTGACTTAAAGAAAAAGCTTCTTTCGCGTTCGTGGCCAATGGCTTTTCGCAAAGAACATGAATGCCTTCTTCCAAAAAGACCTTAGAGGCAGTAACGTGGTTGTCATTAGGTGTGAGTATCGCAACGACATCGATACCATCATCTCTTTGGGCCTCTCTTTCGGCCATTTCTTTATAATCCCGGTAGCCCCTATCAGGATCAATTCCTAGAAGCAAGGCCTGTTCCTTAGTCTTTTCATAATCTCTTGAAAAAGTTCCGGCAACAATCTCAAAACGTTGGTCCATAGTCGACGCCATCGCATGTATAGGCCCTATAAGGGATCCTGGTCCCCCTCCCACAAAACCTATTCTTAATTTTTCCTGTTCAACGC
>JAOMEV010000108.1 GCA_028346125.1 Bacteriovoracales bacterium
TCACCCCGACCATGTCCACGTTTTAGACAATATTATCAAGCCTTGTCTAGAAGATGTTATAGCAGTAGATTTCGCAGATTAAAGCTAATTAAAATCTTTAGTTATTTAAATTAGTCTATTATTTTAAATTTTGCTATAATAGTCGGGTGTGGTTTTTTTTAGGATTCTTTGTTGATTAAATTTAGTCAGGTTTGATTATCTGACTAAAATTTAATACTTAAGCATTTGATACCCAATACCGAAAAGAAAGGTGCATTAAGTTATTTTTATCTGAAAAAGGAGTGATGTGGTCATGTTTTCAAAATTGTTTAATCATTTAAATTCCTCCATCATAAAAAAACAAACGATGGGTGTTGCAGGCCTTCTCCTCTGCGGTTTTATTACAATGCACTTCCTCGGCAACCTCCTTATTTTTGTTGGACCAGAAGCGTTCAACCTCTATGCTCATACCCTCACCTCTAACCCTCTTATCTACGCAGCCGAAGCCGGTCTCTTGGCCATCTTTCTCGTCCATATCGGTGTTGGCGTAAAACTAACAATAGAAAATAACAATGCTAGACCCCAAAAATATTATATGAAGCAGCCCACTGGTCGAGGGGCCAACTTCTCTTCTTCTACTATGCCCTATACAGGTATCATCATTTTAATTTTTGTCATTTTACACATTCTGGGCCTAAAGTTCGGTACATATTATGAAACCTCTTATGATGGCGTAAAAATGAGAGACCTTTATAAACTCGTTATTGAGTACTTTAGGCAACCTTCAGCCGTTCTTGGATATGTCGTGGCCATGCTTTCTCTTGGAATTCATCTAAGACATGGTTTTTGGTCAGCGTTTCAATCACTAGGTTTCAACCACCCTAAATACAACAACCTTCTAATATTAATTTCAAAAGCTTTTGCCTTCATTATGGCCATAGGCTTTTCCTCGCTTCCCATTTTTTGCTTCTATAAAGGAGGGAATTAAAAATGAGTCAATCAAATAAGCTAGACGCCAAAATCCCATCAGGACCGATTCAAGAAAAATGGGATAAACATAAATTTGACAGTAAACTCATCAACCCTGCTAATAAAAGAAAATTTACAGTAATTGTAGTAGGCACGGGACTGGCCGGTGGTAGTGCCGCCGCATCTTTAGCTGAACTAGGATATAATGTCCTCTCTTTTTGTATTCAAGATTCTCCTCGTAGGGCCCACAGTATTGCTGCACAGGGTGGAATAAATGCTGCAAAAAACTACCCCAACGATGGAGATTCAGTATGGAGACTCTTTTACGATACAGTAAAAGGTGGAGATTATAGATCTAGAGAGGCCAACGTCTACAGACTGGCCCAGGTCTCAAATAATATTATTGACCAATGTGTCTCTCAAGGTGTCCCCTTTGCTCGAGAATATGGAGGATACCTCTCAAATAGATCTTTTGGAGGTGCCCAAGTCTCCAGAACTTTCTATGCTAGGGGACAAACTGGCCAACAGCTTCTTTTAGGCGCCTATTCCTCAATGATGAAAGAAGTAAACAAGGGAAACATTAAAGTTTATACAAGAAGAGAGATGGTTGACCTTGTTCTCATAGATGGAAAAGCAAGAGGTATCGTTTCTAGAAATGTTGTTACTGGAGAAATGGAAACCTACGTTGCCGATGCAGTTATCCTCGGCACCGGTGGTTATGGAAATGCCTATTACCTTTCCACAAATGCCATGGCCTCAAACTGTTCTGCTTCGTGGAGGGCCTATAAAAAAGGGGCCTTCTTTGCTAACCCATGCTTCACACAAATTCACCCAACTTGTATTCCTGTATCAGGAGACCACCAGTCGAAATTGACTCTCATGAGTGAATCACTTAGAAACGACGGTAGAGTTTGGGTGCCAAAAAATAAAGGTGATAAAAGACCACCAAATGAAATCCCAGAATCAGAAAGAGATTATTATCTTGAACGTATTTACCCATCTTTCGGAAACCTTGTGCCTCGAGATGTTGCCAGCCGGAATGCCAAGTTTCAATGTGATGATGGAAAAGGCGTCGGAGACACTGGCTTAAGTGTTTATCTAGACTTTGGGGATGCGATCAAAAGAGATGGTGAAAACACCATTAGGGCAAAGTACGGTAACCTCTTTGAAATGTATGAAAGAATAACCGATGACAACCCTTACAAACTACCCATGAGAATTTTTCCCGCTGTTCACTATACAATGGGTGGACTTTGGGTTGATTACAATCTTATGAGTTCTATTCCAGGCCTTTTTGTTTTAGGAGAGGCGAACTTTTCTGATCATGGCGCCAACCGTTTAGGTGCTTCCGCCCTTATGCAAGGCCTTGCCGATGGTTACTTTATAATCCCCTACACTTTAGGCCAATACCTCGCTGGAACAAAGTTAGAAAAGCTAGACACAAATCACGACGGTTTCAAAAGCTCTCTTGATGATTCCAGCAAACATATAAAAAAGATATTAGATGTTAATGGCAGTAAAACTGCAGACTATTTTCACAAAAAACTTGGAAAAGCAATGTGGGATAACGTGGGAATGAGTCGCAGTACTGAGAGCCTTAACAAGGCAATTGAGGAAATTCCAAAAATTAGAAAAGAGTTTTGGAATGATGTCAAAATTCCAGGGGACTCAAACCAAATTAATCTCGAACTAGAAAAAGCCGGGCGTGTTGCCGACTTTCTTGAGTTAGGTGAGCTAATGGCCAGAGATGCCCTCGAAAGAAAAGAGTCGTGTGGTGGCCATTTCCGAGAAGAGTCGCAAACTGAAGAAAATGAGGCCTTAAGAGATGATGACAATTTTTGTCATGTCGCTGCCTGGGAACATGAGGGAGAAAACAAGGTCCCAACTCGCCACAAAGAGGAACTTGTTTTTGAAAATGTAAAACTAACTCAGAGAAGTTATAAATAAAAGGAGAGATCACTATGGGAGATCAATCTAAACTTATGTCACTTAATCTCAAAATCTGGCGTCAGCCTAATAGCGGCTCACAAGGAGAAATGATCGACTACAAACTCGATGGGATTTCTCCAGATATGTCTTTTTTAGAAATGCTGGATGTCCTTAATGAAGAACTCGTTCAAGAAGGAAAAGACTCTATTGCCTATGACCACGACTGTAGAGAAGGTATTTGTGGTATGTGCTCTCTCATGATTAATGGCCAGGCTCATGGCCCTGAAGCCAGTACCACAACTTGCCAACTCCACATGAGAAAATTTAAAGATGGTGATACCATCGTGATAGAACCCTGGAGAGCGAAAGCCTTCCCTGTCTTAAAAGATCTTATGGTTGATAGAGGCTCTTTTGACGCTATCATCTCAGCTGGTGGCTATGTCAATTGCAATACTGGGAATGCACCCGACGGAAATGCAATCCCGATACCTAAGGAGTCTGCTGACCTTGCTATGGATGCTGCAGCTTGCATCGGATGTGGCGCATGTGTCGCAAGTTGTAAAAATGCATCCGCAATGCTCTTTGTCTCAGCTAAAATTTCCCAATTAGCACTTCTTCCTCAAGGAAAACCCGAGGCCCAAAAAAGGGCAGAAAGTATGGTCACCAAAATGGATGAACTTGGTTTTGGAAACTGTACTAACGAAGCTGAATGTGAAGCCTCTTGTCCTAAAGGAATAAAAATAGAAAATATTGCGCGAATGAACAGAGAATATTTATCGTCTGCTCTTAAATCGAAATAGACCTTTAAGGAATCCCTTTTTTGGGGTTCCTTTTAAGCCTTTATGGAATTTTCATGCATATTTATTCAAAAACAAGTGCCCTTTTTTTAAAGAGGGCCAAACAGATTTTAAAAAAAATTCTCTCCGAAGAAGTTGGACTCAAAGTTCATAAAACAAGATTTGAACTTAAGAAATCTCTTTATCCAATAAACATGGTTGTTTTTGAAAAAAAAAATGTTCTCGGTTTTTTTGATCCCCATGGTTACCAAATTGGGCTTTCAAAAAGACTCATTTTTGAGGCCAAGGAAAAACTACTCAGGGATATCATTCGCCACGAAGTTGCCCATTTTTTTGCCTATATACAGTTTGGAACTCTTGATCATGGGCCCTACTTTAAAAAAATATGCCAACAGTTTTCTTGGGATGAACATGTCCAATCAGCAACAATTGACCTTTCAAAAGAGAACGAAAAATATGAAGGAGACCTCAAAGCAGAGAGACTGATTTCCAAAGTAAAAAAGCTTCTTTCTCTTGCATCTAGTAACAATCCGCATGAAGCAAAGATGGCCACACTTAAGGCCAATGAACTTATGATTAACCATAACCTTGATAAACTAGAATCATTCTCAGACCACGAGGAGGAAGAACAGGCCTTCCTAAAAAGAGTTCTTCAAGGAAAAAAAAATTCAGCGAAGTATCATGCTATCTATGAAATCCTAAAGCTTTTTATGGTTCAGCCGGTTTTTAACTATGGAAGGGAGGGCTTTTATCTCGAAGTTATTGGCGAAAAAATTAATGTTGAAATAGCTGATTATGTTGGAACCTACCTCAATCTTGAGCTTGAACGCTTGTGGGATGCCCAA
>JAOMEV010000109.1 GCA_028346125.1 Bacteriovoracales bacterium
TTATGGAGAAAAAAACCCCAACCTCATTCAAGAAATCCCCAAGGGGCAATTTCCAGAACCCTCAGAGCTTCAAGTTGGAATGCAGTTTCAAGCAGACACACCTGATGGCCCAATGATCCTTACCATTCTTGAAATTAATGAATCAAATGTAAAAGTTGACGGAAATCACCCACTTGCAGGCCAAGCACTTCACTTTGAAGTTGAAGTTATGGAGCTAAGAGAGGCCACGGACGAAGAAATCCAACACGGTCATGTCCACGGTGAAGGTGGAGTTCAACACTAACGAAGAGACTCTTTTTTCTCTAGATAGGCCTGATAACTTCCTGGATAAAGGGAAACCCCTCCTTTATCAACCTCTAAGACCTTTGCTGTGAGATGATGCAAGAAGTGTCTATCATGGCTCACGAAGAGCACAGTTCCCTCAAAACGTTCAAGGGCCTCTAAAAGTATCTCACGTGAAGTTATATCCAAATGGTTTGTCGGTTCATCAAGGACAAGAAAATTATTATTCTGAGAAAAGATCTTGGCCAAAGCTAAACGGCTTTTCTCTCCACCGGAAAGATATTTGATTTTTTTTAGAACGTCGTCTCCCCTAAAAAGAAAAGAGGCCAAAAGGTTTCTTATAAAACCATCACTGACTTCAGGGAGACCTTTTCGAATTTCATCAAAAAGAGAGTTTTGAGGGTCAAGAACTTCCAGGGAATATTGGCCGAAATAACCCAATTTTATACTAGGTCCCAATTTCATCAATCCATCTGTGGCCTCTGTTTTGCCACAAATGATTTTAAGAAGAGTTGATTTACCTGCACCATTAACTCCTACGACTGCTATTTTTTCCAAACGGTGAACAGTTGCCGTAAAGTTTTCAAAAACTCTATTGGACTTTCCTTCTGAGTCCTTCCATTCCTTGGATAAATCTTTCATAATCGCCACATCATCACTACCTCTTGGTGGTGCTGGAAATTCAAACCTCATAACTGCTTCTTCCGGAGGAATTTCAACACGTTCAATTTTTTCAAGTTTTTTCACTCGTGATTGAACCTGGGCGGCATGACTAGCACGCGCTTTAAACTTCTCAATAAACTCTTCCTCTTTAGAAAGCATTTCCCTTTGACGAGCATATTCCGCCTTCAATTGAGTCAAGCGAACTTCTCTCTCCTTGGTGTAAAAATCATAGTTTCCAGTGTAGGTTGTTATTTTCCCATGAGCGATCTCAATGATTTTTTTGCATACATTATTCATAAAATCTCTATCGTGGGTCGTCATAAAAATGGAGCCTTTATAATTTTTCAGCCACTCCTCAAGCCATAGAATAGTTTCCATATCCAAGTAGTTGGTCGGTTCATCCATAATAATAAGATCTGGGTTAGTAACCAAAACCTTGGCCAAAGCAATCCTCATTTTCCAGCCACCACTGAAATCTTCTACTTTTTTATGATGGTCTACCGGAAAAATACCTAACCCTGTCAAGATCTCCTCGGCCCTATTTTCAAGGTCATAACCTCCTAATTTTTCAAAGTCTGTTTGAAGGTCACCCATCCTAACCAAAATATTGTTCATCTCATCTTCACCAAGATCAGGGTTGCAAAGGGCCTCTTCGTATTCATTTAGCTTTTTTTTCATTTCAGCAATACTAGCTTCCCCTTCCACAACTTCTTGCAAAGCGGTTTTTCCCTCCATTTCACCCACATTTTGAGAAAAATAAGACATTCTTAACCTCTCAGAAAAGCTCACCTGCCCTTCATCAATCTTGTCTTCTCCAATAATCATCCGGAAAAGCGTCGTCTTCCCCACTCCATTTGGCCCAACTAAACCAACTTTCTCTCCGGGGTTGATTTGAAAAGTTCCCTTGGAAAAGAGCGTTGCTCCTCCCTGAATCTTTGAAATATTTGAAACATTAAGCATGAATAATCCTATTTTATTGGGCCTTAAATTGGCGGCATTATAAGGAGCTTTTTCCTTTTTGTCCCCTCTCAAAAAGGACCTTTAACTTTTTTACTTCTTTATTGGAAACAACAGGAGTAAAAAAGAAACCAAACAATAAGTGAGTCTTAAGCCAAACTGCGTTAAAATAAAGATAACAACGACTAAATAAAATTACACTGTGGGTTTTTATATTTTTTTTAATAAGGAGTTCTTCATGGCAAAAAAGAAAGCGGCCAAGAAAAAGGTAGCTAAGAAAAAGGTAGCTAAGAAAAAAGTAGCTAAGAAAAAGGTAGCCAAGAAAAAGGTGGCCAAGAAAAAAGTAGCTAAGGGCCAAGATACTTCAAAAAACCTTTATGATGCTGTCCTTGAACTTATCAGAGTCACTTCAACAGTCATTCCTGATGATGTTCAAAAAGTTGTTTTGGAAACCCTTGAAAGAGAGGAAAAAAATACAACGGCCGAATATGCCATGAATATTATTAAGGCCAATATAGAACTTGCCAAAAAGAAGTCTCAGCCTATCTGTCAGGACACAGGGACAATCCTTTTTTATATCAGTCACCCCATCGGGATCGACCAAGGCAAGTTCACTAAAGTTATTGAAAAGGCCGTTGTGAAGGCCACTAAGCTTGGTTATTTAAGACAAAACTCAGTCCACAGCTTAACGGGTAAAAATGATTCACTAAATATAGGCCTTGGGCATCCAAGTGTTCACTTTCATCAACACAAAAAGAAGTCTATTGAGATTAAATTAATGCTCAAAGGTGGAGGGTGTGAAAACGTCGGCGCCCAGTATGCCCTTCCTAATACTGACTTGAAAGCTGGAAGAGATTTAGACGGAGTCCGTAAAGTCATCCTGGATGCCATTGTTAAGGCCCAGGGAAAAGGTTGTGGGCCAGGAGTCCTTGGAGTCACAATTGGGGGTGACAGGGGGTCAGGTTATCTCGCATCTAAAGAAGAACTTTTAAGAACTTTAGATGATAAAAGTAACATCCCTGAGTTAGCGGAACTAGAAGAGGAAATTGTCACTACTGCTAATAAGCTTGGCATTGGGCCGATGGGCTTTGGGGGAAAAACAACACTTCTCGGATGCAAGATCGGTCATCAAAATAGGTTACCAGCAAGCTTTTTTGTTTCTGTTTCCTATATGTGTTGGGCCTTTAGAAGGCAGGGTGTTATCCTGAAAGAAAACCAGCAAATTTCCAAATGGCTTTATTAAAAAAGGATAAAAAATGATTGATCTAAAATTTCCTTATAGTGAAGAAGAAATTAGAAAACTCAAAGTCGGTGATATGGTCAATATCACCGGAACCCTACTGACCGGTAGAGATGCTGTCCATAAAAGACTTCATGAGGGAACAGAGCCACCGATCCCGCTAGAAGGTCACATAATTTATCACTGTGGCCCTGTAGTTCTGGAAAGGGCAAAGGGTAAATATGAAGTCATGGCCGCAGGGCCAACAACTTCTATTAGAGAGGAGCCTTACCAGTGGGAAGTCATGAGAGATCATGGCATTAGGGGAGTCATTGGAAAAGGTGGCATGGGACAAAAAACCCTAGAAGGTTGCCAAAAATATGGCTGCGTTTATTTTCATGCCATAGGTGGTGCTGCTCAAGTTTTAGCAGAAAAAATAGAATCGGTTGAAGATGTCTATTGGCAAGACCTTGGTTCACCAGAGGCCATTTGGAAGCTTAAAGTTATAGAGTTTCCCGTTGTTGTGACGATGGACGCTAATGGAGGTTCCCTCCATAAAAACGTCCAAGCACAAAGTGAAGAGGCCCTTAAAAAACTTATTTAAAGGGCCTTTGGCCCTTTATAATTGAAGCCCTTTAATATTATCTAGTGACTCTCCTTCATCATCTTTTACAAGGAGACCTGCCGATTGGTAAACACAGAAATCTACAGTACTAACAGCTGCGGGACGATAGTTTCCGGAGTTCTTAACCCCACCAAAAGGAAGCTTGGAATTGGCGCCAACAGTGGACCTATTCCAGTTTAGAATTCCCACATCAATATTGAGAGCACATTTTTCATAAGCAGCTTCGTCTTTTGTGAAGACTGCACCTGCAAGCCCATACTCTGTGCTGTTAGCAATTTCAATCGCCTCATCAAGAGTCTTGTAAGGAACGAAAGTTACATTCGGTCCAAAAATTTCTGATGCAAGAAAGACGCTGTTTTTATCAAATTTTTCTGCAAGGTGAATCGATGGAGTTACATAATAACCCTTTCTTTTTCCCTCTATTTGTTTCCCAGGCCTAATTTCTTTAATGCCTTCTTTTTTAGCTGTTTCCATAAACTGAAGGTATTCTTCCATAGCGTTCTGATCAACAAGAGGGCCCATGAAAGGCTCTTTGTCGCTGTCAATAGGATGATCAATAACAAGTTTGTCCGCCAGCTCACTGAAGCGCTTTATAAAATCATCAGCAATGCTTTCATGGATAGGAACGAGTGAAGTTGAAGTACAACGCTGACCCGT